>CAILUI010000243.1 GCA_903837355.1 uncultured Victivallales bacterium | reverse complement strand
CCCGAGGTGCAGGTCCGTCCCGTCCACGGGGTGCCCACGTTCACGGTGGACGGCCAGCCTTTCCTGGTCCCCTGCTTCGAAACCTACGTCCCGGAGGAACGCTACTTCCGCCAGTTCGCCCAGGCCGGCGTCCGCCTGTTCAGCTTCAACGCCAATGTCGCGGCGTGTGACTACGGCCATTCCCCGCCCGTCTGGGTGGCGCCCGAGACCTGGGACTACAGCGGTTTCAACCAGCGCATGGACCGGGTCCTGGCCGCCCGGCCGGATGCCTGGGTGCTGCCCCGCCTCAACCTGGGTACCCCGCGCTGGTGGCTTGACGCGCACCCAGAGGAGATGGAACTCCTGGGGCATGGCGGCGCGCTGTACCAGCAACCGAACCGCAATCCGACCTTGCCGCCGGACCGGCCGTTCCCCGCCCTGGCATCGTCGCGCTGGCGGACTGACATGGGCGAGGCCCTGCGGCGGTTCCTGCGCTATGTGGACGCGTCACCCTACGGCCCCCATATCGCGGGCTACATCCTGGCCGGTCTGGACACCGAGGAGTGGTACCCCTGGAGCAGCGGCTCCGACCAGCTCTCCGGATATGCCGAGCCCACGCAGAACGCCTTCCGCGAGTGGCTGCGACGCAAGTACGGCACGGTGGATGCATTGCGCCAGGCCTGGCGGCAGCCCGATCTGACCTTCGACGCCGTTCGTGTGCCCGCTCCGGCCGAGCGCCGCGACGAGGCCCGTGGCACCCTCCGCGATCCTGCCACCCAGATGCACGTGATCGACTTCTACCTCTTCTACAACGACGTGATCCCGGCCACCATCGACCACTTCGCGGCCATCGTCCGCCAGGAAACGGGCCACCGCAAGGCCATCGGTGCGTTCTATGGCTACATGTACGAGTTCGGCGGAGACCCCGAGTACGGACACAACGCTCTGGCGGCCTTTAACCGCAGCCCGAACCTGGACTTCGCCTTTGTCACCGGCAGCTACAACGGTCGCGCCAGTGGTACCGGAGGCGACTACGCCCGCGGACCGGCCCTGTCGGTCCGCTTGCACGGCAAGCTCTGGTACCACGACAACGACGTGGTCTCTTTCCTGGCGCCGTCAGTGCTGGCGCGGGCCGGGATGAGCAACGACGCCGAGTGGCACCGCAACCTCCAGCACCACCTCGCGGTCCTCGGCTATACGGACACACCCCTGAAGACACGCTGGATGTACCGGCGCTCCCTGGGCTTCGCGCTCTGCCTGGGAGCCTACGAGAGCTACTTTGACCTCCACGGCGGCTACTACGACCACCCGGAACTCATGGGCGAGGTGGGAGCCTTGAACCGTCTGGCGGAGTCCGCCGCGGGCCTCGACCGCTCCTCGGTCAGCCAGATCCTGATCGTCTCGGACGAGGCCTCCTGCTCCTACGTGACCTTCCGTAACCCGCTCCTGAGCAGCACGCTGCAAGCGACACAGCAGCAACTCATCAAGATCGGGGCCCCGGCCGATCACGTCCTCCTCTCTGACTTGGATCGGCTTGATCCAAGCCCATACCGGCTGGTGGTCTTCCTGAACACCTACCACATGACCGGCGCGCAACGGCAGTGGGTGCGGGACAAACTCATGGGCCACGGGCGACATCTGCTCTGGTGTTACGCGCCGGGCTGCTTCGAGGACAACACCTACTCCCTGGCGGCCACGGCAGGGCTGACCGGCATCCCCCTCGCCGAGGGTACGGACCCCGCCCCGGTGCCCCTGCAGATCCGGCTTACCGACCCGCGAACGGGGATGCTCGGCGAGGTGGTCGGCAGCGACGCCGGCAGCGGGCGCCGGCTCTGGGTCGATACCACGGGCCAGGGGTCGGACCTGGAAGTGTGGGGGCGTCTTCCGGGCACGGATCAGCCGGTGTTCGCCCGCCGGCAGATGGAGGACTGGGTATCCTGGTACACCGTGACCGGCGTCCTCCCCGCGAAGCTGTATCGTTTCCTCGCCCAGCAGGCCGGCGTTCACGTTTTCGACGACCACGATGACACCCTGTACGCCAACCGCTCCTTCCTGACGGTCCACGCCAACGGCGACGGTCCCCGCCGGCTGCGCTTCCCGGGGCCGGCGCAGGTCGATGACGCTCTCACCGGCGAATCGATCCTGCAAGGGGACCGCGAGGTCGAGGTCACGCTGCAGCATGGCGAGACTCGCGTCCTGCGCTGGTCCCCCCTCGCCCCGGCAGCGGCGGTCGTCGGCGTAACGGTCACGCCCCACGTGATCGCTTCGGCGTTGCAGTACCGTCAACCGCGCGACCCTGACCTGGCGGCGCGTGTGCAGGTGTTCGTCCGTGGCGCCGTCCGCGAACCGCGCTTTGACGGCAGACCGCCCGCCGGACTGCTGGCGGCTGGCGAGTGGGCCTGGCACGACCTCGACGCGGCGGCGGGCCGCGCCGGCGCCGAGTCTCTCCCGCAGGCGCTCCAGGTCTGGACGTTCAACGGCCGGACGGCGCGCTGGGGCCTTGGCCAGTCCTTCCGGCTGGAAGGGGCTGGCCTGGCACCGGTCGATATCCGTATCGAGGCCCCGCGCGCCTACGTCTCCGCCGCCACCTTCCTGGCCAGCACGGGCGACGTCTCTCCGGACACCATCGTGCTGCACCTTGCCAATGATTCCGACCGCGAGCTCACGACCCGTTCCCTGCGCCTGTGGCTGCCCGCGCAGGCGGACTCCTGGTACACGCTCCTTCCGGGGCCGGCGCTGCCGGCGTCAGCGCTGATCCCCGCACGGGAAAAGGGGTTCCTCAAGGTACGCCGACCTGGGCTGCCCTTGACCTATGCCGCCCTGGAGGTGGATACGAGTGCCGGGCCGGTCTGGTGCTATCTACGGATCAAGCGGGAAGTCTTCGACATCAGCGGCGGCTGGATCGGCGACCACCTGGCCCAGGAGCCCTATCTCCGGCTGCTGCGCTACCTCCACGTGAACACGGGCCAGATCCAGCAGGTTCCGGGGTACACCGACAACCCGGAACGGCTGGCCAAGTACCCCCTCAAGTTGTTCAACCGGCTGTGGCCTCTCGAGACCTACGATACCGATGCGTGGCTGCCCCGGATCCATGCCGTCGAGTTCCTCGGCGAACCGCAGTTTGGCGGCGGCCGCCCCGTCCCGCCGCAGGCGGTCTTCGACGCCTTGCTCCCGTACCGCGTGAGCCGCCTGGCAACCACGGTCACCCACAGCGACGAACGAACCTGGAGGGGGTACGCCGGACTGTCGGACTACCCCCACTTCGATGCCTATCGCATCGTGGCCCCCGCCGCCGATGCGTGGCGCCAGTACGACCGTTGGCACGGCCGGCGGATCCGCTGGGGCGCCCCGCTCGAGACCATCGGCGACCTGGCCAGGTCGCTCCGAGAACTGAACCGACCCATGCCCTGCGCCGCCTGGGCGCAGGGACCTCACGACGGCTGGCAGGGCTGGCGCGACGGCCGCGCCCGCCGCTCGCCCACGCCTGACGAACTGCGCGCCCAGGCCCTCCAGGCCCTGTCGACGCGCATCACCTCCCTGTACTGGTTCAACCTCAGCCTGAAGTCCCTTCTGAAGTACCCGGATACCTGGGACGCCATCCGCTGCCTCGGCAGGGAGATCCGCATGCTCGAACCGTACTTCCTGGAGGGCGATGCGTACTCCTGCGAACGGCGCACGCAGGCCGACGGCGCCCCCGACTGGGACCTCGCCGTCGTCGGCGCCCCGGACGCAGCCGTGCTCTTCGCCCTGGACACCGCCTACGAGGCCGACAAGACCACCGACACGTTCAGCTTCGGGCCGCCTCGGCAGACGGCCTTCCACTTCAAGCTCCCCCACTGGCTACGGGCACCGGCAGACGTCTTCCGCATCGACGCGGACGGGATCTACGAGACCACCTGGCGACCGGAGACTGACGGCATCCTCGTCCAGGATCGGCGCACCCGCGATGCGCTCTATGTCGTTGCGGGCAACCCCCACGAACGCGCCGCCATCGAGTCCAGGCGCCAGGCGGCACTCGCGCTCGAAGACTCCCACCGTCCCGCCACGGCGGCGCTGGCCGCACTCCTCCGGGGCGCCGACTGACCCCGGCCAGATCCCTTGCCGGCGGCCCTGCTCCCTCGCTGCCGGCCCGGGCAGGGCGAAGTGCAGGTGGCCTGTCGCCGGACGTGTGCTCCCCGGCTTGCGCCATCCGCAACGCGCACCGGGACGGAATGCCGAATCTGCAATTGGCCAAGGCATGGATCTTGCCCCAGAACAACGGAGATGCCCAGAGGCAGAGGCCGCGTCGGCTCTGCCTACTGCACAAGTCGCAGACTGCTATCGGACGCCGACCGGTGGGCCGCAGCTTGCTGCGTACCGAGGGGTTTGCAGGCGACTCATCACATTTGGAGCTGTCGTGTTTCATGCTTGATAAGAGGTACTAACCACTATGTTCTGGCCGGCGCCGTAAAGGAAGTGCAGGCGTGGAGGAAAACTCCGCGCGGGGCTCCCGACCGAAACCAACCAGGCGCCGCGAAGGCGACCCGGGACCACACGGGAGAACGACCGACATGATTGATGAGAGATTACGGGAACTGCTGGACTACCTGGCGGACACGCTCGATCCGGCACGGCAGGGCGAAATCCAGGATCTCTACGTGCGCGCCTTGAATGGGGAGCCGGTCTCGCGGCTGCCGCTGATCATCTCCCATCCGATTCCTGTACAGGCACGGTTCCAACCCTATCCGCACCACGAGATATTCAGGCATCCGGCCAGGATGCTCTACAACGAGTTGGTCCACGCCTTCGGCTACAGCCTGTCCAGCCGGCCTGAACTGCAGGACGATCTGCTCGGCGCCGTGCGTGCGAACTTCGGGACCGTCGTGATCGCATCGCTATTCGGTGCGCAGGTTGAGCAGGTGGCGGAGAATCCACCATGGGTACGACGCGTGCCCGGACAGGAGATTGAACTGGAGGCCATCCTCGACCGAGACCCCCTTGACTTTTCACAGGGCTGGTGCCCCCGCATCGTGGAAACCTGCCAGTTCTATCAGCACGTGCTCAACGAGTATCCGGGTTTACGCGATCTGATCAGGATCGTCCTGCCCGATCTGCAGGGACCGTTCGATAATCTGGAACTGATTGTCGGCAGTGAGCTGTTTCTCCAGTTGTATACCTGTCCGGAACACGTCCAATCGGCCCTTCATGCCGTGGCAAGGGCACAAGTCGGGCTGGCCCGGCATCTGCAGCCCTATCTGACCGACGGCCCTGAAGGCTATGCGCACCAGCATGCGGTGATGCTCAAGGGTCAGATCCTGATCCGGGCCGATAGTGTCATCCTGATGTCGCCGCAGATGTATGGCGAACTCGTAGCGCCGCACGACGAGTACGTCCTGCGTGAAATGGGCGGCGGCGGCATGCACAGTTGTGGCAGGGCGGATCAACATGCCGACGCGCTTCTGGCCCTGCAATCCGTGCGTTGCCTGGACTTTGGGCAATCTGAATTGAACGACATGGATTCGATCTATGCGGCCGCTCGAGGCAGAGGTATCCCGATTGTGCGCGTGTTGGCCGCGGAAGAAGAGCTCGTGTCGGGTACCATTATGGAGCGATACCCCACGGGCGTGACCGTACGCCACGAGGCCGCGTCTTTGGCTGCCGCGCAGCGGATCATGGAGCAGTATGTTGCATCGACAGAAAGACGGAGATTGAAAGGAACCCAATGAAGCAAACCGAAATTGATCAGGCGCGCGCAGAATCGTTGGCCATGCTGGCCGATGCGGGTATCACGCTAGGCCCCAGCGAAGAGCTCGAAATCACCGACTTCGGCAAAGGCGAGTACGCCACACTCGGCCTCGGCCTCGTTATCCGGCTGAACGAGCCGGAATACGCGTCAAAGTGGCTCACCGTTGCCCCCGGCCAGGTCTGCCCCAACCATTACCACAAGATCATCAAGGAGACCTTTCTCATCATAAAGGGCGAGGTCAGAATGGTCCTCAATGGCGTCGACCGGCTCATGACTCCAGGGGACAAGTGCACGTTCGGCCCCGGAACCTGGCACAGGTTCACCTCGGAGAAGGGCGCCGTCATAGAGGAGATCACCACCAGGCAGGTGGCGACCGATAACTACTTTGAAGACACGTCCATCGAGCGGTATGTCAAGGTGGAGAAAGCGTAGCGCTCAGCCCTGTCGGTCGTCATCGTAAACATCATCGTATTACTTGGAGCATCACTATGAAAGCGGCCCGCATCCTAAGGCAGAAAATCAACAGCGACACCGTGACTACCGGGGTTATAGTCTCCTATCATCTCTGGCCCGCATTGGTTGAAATCAGCATCAATAGCGGGCTGGACTATCTTATCATTGACTGTGAGCATGGTTCTTTCTCGCCGGAGTTGATCTGCGATGTCTGTGCGATCGGTCGGTTGATGGATTTTGCGGTACTCATCCGCCCTATTGATCACGCCATGAGCACAATTCGAAAAGCGATCGACATGGGGCCCTGCGGAATGCTCCTGCCGACGGTCGAATCGGCGGAGGCCCTAGATCAAGTACGAGACGCGGTCTACATGCCGCCCCGGGGCCGGCGGCGACCTGGCGGTCGCGGACTTCGTTGGGTGCTGGATTACACCTATTCAACCTGGAAAACGGAAATCGAGGATGATCTGATCGTGTTGCCTCAGATTGAGACGCGGAAAGGGCTGCAGAATCTGGAGACAATTGCCGCGCACGAAATTACAACGGCCATGGCAATCGGCCCCTACGATCTGTCGGCTGAGTTGGGCGTATGTGGCGATACTGCAGGACCTAAAGTCAGCGAAGCCGCCCAGCAGATTCAGCGGGCGGCCAAAGCGGCCGGCAAGGGCATGTGGATCCTTGGCGATGGACCCGAACTCATTAGGCAAGGTTTTTCATTCCTGTGTATCGCCGAGCCAACCGGATTGCTTGAAGCGACACTGCGGGAACAAGTAAGCCGATTGCAGGATAAGGGAAATCCATCGAAACCTGCAGAGTCTCCGTATCAGGCCTAAGCTTCACTATTGAGAAAACTAGGCAATAATAGCAATGAATATCACATCGCTAAAAAGACCTTATACAACAACCTCGCTATTAATCCTATTGAACACTGTTTCTTTGGGAAGTTACTATGCTCATGGAAA
The DNA here is from genome assembly GCA_903837355.1 of uncultured Victivallales bacterium. Lineage (GTDB taxonomy): Bacteria > Verrucomicrobiota > Lentisphaeria > Oligosphaerales > JAFGRS01 > CAILUI01. Next base: position 17,799 of record CAILUI010000243.1, on the reverse strand, counting down.
GGAAGCGCTCACGCAGGACATAGACTCCGACAGAGCTGCTAAAAAGGGGTACCGTGAGATCGGCCGGATGAATCTGCAGTTGTCCCCGATCAAAGGCCATTCGACGGGTGAGGGAATAGCGGCTGCACGTAGCGAAGTCAAGCTGGCACCTCCGGCCAAGCTATGGGACGGGCATTGGGATGCCGGCCAGTTCCGACTGCCAACTAGCGGGCGGGTTGTTCTCAGGGCAGAAGTGAAAGGCGGGTCTCCGTACTTCAGACTCCAGGCATATGGCGGTAGCGTTCTGCCGGAACCCGATGCAGTGAAGTTCGAGAACAATCTCTATGAGGCAGTTTGGCTCAGGAAAACTTCCGAGCCTCAGACCCTTTCCGCGCTGTGGCTGACATTGACTGCAAAAGGAGACGCGGAAGCTTCCGCAAAGATACTTGAACTTTCCGTCTGGCAACCTCAGGTAGAAAATAAACTTGATGCCGACAAGATACTTGAAACGCCGCCTTTTCACCTGGCGGAACTCAAACTACATAACGGTGCAATGACCTTGTTTTTGGATGGTAAGCCGATTAGCGGGCAAATGTGGTCATCAATATGTAATCACTTTGTAAGTCATCCTTATCTAACTAAGGTGCTGAACGGATTGGAGTATCCGATCGCCGCAATTCCGTTTGCTGTCGGAGAACACAGCTTGCATAACCCTCCACTCTATCCCTCCAGTTGGTTGGGGCCGGATGAATATGACTGGAGCTATATCGACACCGAGGCGCGTCGGGTGCTAGCGGCCCGCCCCGGCATGAAACTCGTACTGATGTTGGCGCTTGATGGGGCCGTCTGGTGGGACGATGCACACCCTGAAGCTGCCAATGTTGAAATGGATGTCTTATACGCCAAATGGGATAAAAACGCCCCGGGAGTACCGGATTACCTCTCTCCTCTGTGGCGCAGACATATGCGTGAACTGCTGCGGCAGTTGGTGGCCCATGTCCAGACCGCCGACTGGGGGGAATCGGTCATCGGATACGAACTGTTTAACGGCGGCACCATGGACTGTAATTTCAAGGTACCGCATAGCAACCCTAGGGCCATGGCGGACTTCCGCCGCATGCTGACAAAAAAGTACGCGAGCACTGCGGCCCTGCAAAACGCATGGAACAATCCGGAGGTCACCCTCGATTCAGCATTGCTATGGACAGAGTCTTTTCCCCCTGGCCTTATTCTCGAACCGGCAAACAACCAGTGGTTCATCGATTCCAAAGAGTGGATAGCAAACCAGTTCCGGATGGTGTTTTCGGATGTGGCGGCGATTCTGAAGGAAGCTACACATCACCGGGCGCTGGTCGGTGCACGTACGGGCGACTTCTTCGGTAACTACGGATGGGATGCCGGAACTTACGCTATGGAGGACTCGGGTTGGTTGCCACCGTTGCTTGCTGATCCCAATTTTGACTTCTTTGATGTTCAGGAACCCTATCCCGGACGTCAGCTTGGCGGGGGCGCAGGCGTTCCGGTGCTTCCGCCGCATGCACTGCAACAGTATGGAAAGACCGTGTTCATCCAGAATGATGTTCGAACCCACCTGTCGGAACCAAATGTCGGGTACGGCCGGACGCCGGATCTGGAATCAACGATCCAGCTCCAGCGACGGGTGTTTGCCAACGCTTTGACCTACAATATGAATCCGTATCTATTCCAGATGGAATTTGGCTATAACCAACCCGAGTTGCTCGCGGAATATCGCAAGCAGGAGCTGATTCTGCGCGCAGCTGCCACGCGAGACCGCTCTTCCGTGGCTGAGACGGCTATCGTATTGGACCCGGAAATGCGGCTCTATCTTGGGGCAGACACCAAGTACAGTGCACCCACCCGCTATTTCGCCCTCTTTGATTTCACAAAACATGCCTGGCAACGCGCCGGAGCATCTTTCGACATGATCTTTCTGGATCAGATCGAAAGTCTTCCCCCCTATCGTGTCTATGTGTTTTACCACACCTGGCGCTACACACCTAAACAACTGCGTACCATCCGTCAGAAGGTGTTGACGAACGGCCAATGCGCCGTCTTTCTATGGGCCGATGGCGTTATTTCGGACGAGGGCACGTTCTCGGCTAAGATAGTAAGTGAACTGACCGGGATGAAACTCCAGATGTCGCCGGAGCCTTCGTCTTGGCACATGATCGCAGCGAAGGGAGTTTCCGGTATTGCTGCGGGAACTGAAGCAGGCACGCTTTCGAAGGGCAACTATGACGTCACTGCTGCGCCCGATGCAGCCGATTGGGAGTATGAACCCTCATTCAGGATCGAGGCGGGGGAGACAACCGTGCCCTTGGCCCATCGTGCCGATGGTTCGCTTTCGGCTGCGATGCGGCGCGAAGCCGACTACACGGTGATATACTCCGCCTCAGGCAATCTCACGCCTCCGATCTTCAGGCTGGCGCTGGAGCGTGCCGGAGCATTCCGCTACACGGATTCATCGGCACTACTGATGATGAACCGCTCGTACTTGGCATTCCATACTGACAAGGACGAAACCATCAAGCTGAAGATTCCCACGGCACAACGATTGGTCAATCTCTTTTCCGGTGAGGAGTTTACTACAAGTACCGTATTCGAGATTCCAGTTAGAAGAAACCACACGTATGTCTTTGAACGCCATTGATGCAAATTGGATAGGTCCGAAAAGGAAATCATACTCATGAAGATAGAGTTTAAAGGTCCCCTTATTACTGACACCTCAATTCCTGGTGAAAGAAAAGCTGATGGTATAACGCCGGAAATCTCATGCTGCGTTCAGGCCAGCAGAGATAAGTGGCTGATACTGTTTGGAACCCTTGATTCTCGTGGTCATGATACCAACCGCAGTATTTTCTATCAGCTCAGACAAGGAACCCCCGATGGAACCGTTATGAAAGAAGGTATCATCGAAAAAGCCCGAAGCGGCTGGGACCCGCTTGGTGTAGGGCATAGTTTCCGCAAGGTGAATGGTCTTGTTAAGGCATTCGGTGTCCCCAAGGGCGCCCTGCACAACGGGCAACCGATTCCAACGGCCAACCATTTTGTAGCCAAGTGGTATACTCGTCCCAGCATGGAAATCAACGGTCTGCTGGTCAGTCCTCATCGTGAAGGATGGCCTTCTGAGATCAACGTGGAGGATTTGGGGATACATGCCGGGTGCTTGGAATGGGTACAATTCAGGCTGAACGATACGGAGGACGATATCGAGATCAGCAGTTCGGCCAGTCAACTGCGCCAGGAAGGGTACGATCAGGGAAATGTCATATCCAGCCTTGGCGCGTGCTTGACCATGCATCACGGATTCGGGGATCCCGTACCCGACAGTGAGAGTTTCACAGAATGGGTTGAGGTTTGTCAGTTCGAGAAGAAGGTGGCGGCCGTCAGGTACTCCTTTAATCCGACCCGTGGACGGTACGAATGGGTCGAAACAGGCAAGGCGCAACAGATACCCGGCAGACACCTTGCTGAAGCAAGTCTCAACAAGATTGACAACGACTGGGTCATCTCCGTCCGCGCGTACGATGCAGAGGGGCAAACGACCTGGTACAGAACAGCAGATCCTTTTGAGTCATTCGGTGACGGGACGGATGTCCGATGTACCTATGTGCCTCGCATATCATTTCTCTGTGCCGACGGGGTATTGAGGCTATTCAGTAACGACGGCCATCTATCGCCTTATGGGGACATGCGTAATCCGCTGTATGCTTTTGATGTGCATCCGACCACTTTCGAGTATTCGAATACACGCGTGATACTCGATTGCCGGAAGGCCAATCTGACGTTCCATCAGCCCATGATTGATCACGCCATGATCTATCCCCATGCGGGTGGGCGTAGGCAGCTAGTCAGTTTCAGAGCCATCACTCTCAAGCAAACCAAGCAAGACGCAGAAGACCCGGACACCACACCCGAGGAACTTGAGAAGAGCGGTGTCTACTGCAGCGAACTCGTCTACGATAAGGACTATCCAAACGCATGGAACTTCTGAAGAACTGGTAGGAGTCTTGATTTCCGGGGGGTGTTGGGTGTTGGGGGGAATAGGGGGGCCAAGGTTTTCTGGTCCGGCTGTAGGTTGGCACCTGCGTAAGGGAAAGGCAGGTCGTCATGAGGGACAGTATCCGGTACCGTGAAGCGTTCAAACTGCAGGTAGTACGGGAGATTGAGGAGAAGAAGCACCCGAGTTGCTGTGCGGCTGCAGAGGCCTATGGAATCGGCGGTTCGATGACCGTGTCGCGGGGGGTCCGTGAGTACGGCATGTCACATCTTCTCGGAAGGGTGGTGCACGTTCAGAGCCCAGGTGAGCGTAGCGAGGACTGCATTGGGGTCACACCTGTCTTTGCATGCTTATCAAGTGGTTCTGACGGAGCAGATAGCTCACGGCTCTCACCCAGGCGGGATCACCGGAGTCGGCCCGGGTGCGCCCGCGTTCGCTGGCGTGAACGAAGCCGCTGTAGCTTAGTCCCATCGCCCGGGCCAGCGCACCGGCCGGCACCGTCCCGCGGCAGTACCGCCGGGTCAGCGCCGCCAGTAGATCCCTCGCCTTTCGATCCCGGCAGCGGCGACTGCGCAGCACACCCGGGCCCACGCCGCAGGCCAGCGCCGCAGCCTCCAGGACCGCCGCGAACTCGAACCCCGATTGCAGCCGCCGCAACTCCTTCTGCTCATCCTCGCCCATGACCCGGTGCAGAAGGAACTCGCGCCGGAGCCATTCCACGAAAGTGTCGGAACCCAGGATGCAGCGCACCCGCGACGCCTCCGCCGGGTCCCGCACCTCGCGCATCAGGCCCTCCTCGACGTACAGACGGTACCCGTGCATCCGCTCCGACGCCGTGGGGCCGAAGCCCCGCAGCACCTCCTCGGTCTTCAGCCAGTCCGGTGCCGCCACCTGACCGATCAGGGCGCGGAAACTCGACCAGCGGAACTGCGCCAGCACCTGCCGCCGCTCCTCCGGCGGCAGCCCCCTCGCCGACTCGACCCGTACCGGGTTCAGGTGGATGTACCGCGAGAGCGTGGCGAAGTAGCCATCCGACTCGACCACTTGAGCCTTGAACCGCCCCTGGAAGATGTGCCCGCTGCTGCGGTCGCGACGGTTGACGAACACCGTGAACGACGTCAGCAGGCTCTGCATGAACCGGCTTAGGTTCGCCTCTCGCGTGCGCAGGAATAGGTGGACGTGGTTGGGCATCATGCAGTAGGACAGGACCTCGACACCGAAGTCCTCCGCGAACCGCCCCAACCGATCCAGGAACAGCGCGTAGTCGGCCTGCCGCCGGAACACCCGCTCCCGCCGGTTGCCCCGGTTCATGACGTGGTACAGCGCCCCCGCGTACTGGATCCGCAACGGCCTGGCCATGTGCTGCCTCCGAGATCTCGGCCAACATCGCCCATTGCGGCGTACGCTATGGCGAGCATCCCGGTTCGTCAAGTCAATTAGCTTACCAAGACAGGTGTGACCCCAATAGCCCTCGGAGTTCATCGTTCTCGATCGCGATGGGCACGGCTGTCCCGCCAATCTCAGCGGTAAGATCGTCGTCGAGGTAGTACCCCCACGCCTTCCCGCATGTGCAGCGCCGCAGTCTGAGCATCTGGAGCTTCTTCATGTCGAGGCACTCGGGGCAGTAGATGAGCTTCATCGGCTTTCTCCTGCGGATGCCGTGCTCTCGAAGCGGGCGCGCGTTTCGCGCCGAGACGTGGTTCGTGATGGCGATCTGTTCCGTCACCCACGACACTGCACCGAGATCCGTCCCGCCAGGGGCTATTGATGGTACCATGGCAGTCACCTCCTGGCGCCAACACTGTATGTCCGGTACCAGCGGGGACAACCTGGAATCCCAGGCGAGCAGCACTGACGAAAAGGGCAGGTGAAGGGTGAAGGGTGAAGGGTGACGGCTGGCGGATGGTTGGGGTCAGCGGGTGGGACTGGGGCGCTGGGGAACGCCGCGGAGAGCTTCGGTCTCGCGCTTTTTGGGGGGTCTTTTCAGGGCGGACGGAAGGTGGCCGCCAGCGTCGAGGCCCGGTTGATCCGCTCCGTCACCCGGCTCCCTTGCCGAACTTGCGGTGTATGTGGAAGCGGCCGTAGCGGTCGATGCCGCGGGAGAAACGCCTCACGGGGCATCATCTCGCCGTACTTCACGTGCAGCCGCGCCCGCAGCGTGCTCTTCCTCAGCTTCCGGCCGGAGGAACCCAGGCTAGTGTAAGCGGTCGACTGCCTGTTCGGTCCGCCCTACAGCTCGCCCAACGTGATGCAGGTGCTCACGCGCTGCGACCGGTCGGCCACGGGCACGGCGCGGCGCGAGGCGGGCGCGGCGATCTGGCATCACGAACTGGCCGTCGAGGCCGCGCCGACGGTCGCGTTCGTGGAGTACGCGGCCCACGGCCTGTCGGCCTACGTGCGGCAGTTCGAGTGCCGGGCGGCGGGGATCGAGTGGGTGGTCAAGCCCCATGCCGGTGGCGGGTTCAAGGCCGTGCACGGCCTGGCCGGGGTCTGGCTGCAGCGACTGCCCCCGGGAACGCTGCTGTTCCGCGACCCCTACATCACCGATCAGTGGTCCAACCACTGGGTGATCGTGCAGGGCGACTGCCAGGCGGCGGTTGACGGGCGGGGCGAGTTGGTGATCTGCCTGCAGCCGGGACGCGGCAGCCTGGCGATCGTCGGTGCGGCCGAGTACGGCACAGGCGTGGCCGAAGTCGAGGCGCTACTGGCCGGCGGGGCCGAGAGCCTGCTGGAGCCGACGCGCGGGCGCTGGCGCGAGTTCACCCAGCGCCGGCTGGCCGCGCGGCCGAGACTGGCCCGGCTGCCGGCCGACGCGGCCGAGGACATGGATGGCATCGCCGTCATGATGAAGGCCCAGCAGTCGGCGCAGGGACCGACGATCATCGGCTGGCACACGCCGATGGCCTACATCCGCGACCTCTACGGGGCGGCGCGCGGCATGCTGGCGTTGGGCCTGTTCGACGAGGCGCGCCAATCGCTCGAGTTCCGGCTGGACAAATTCCTGCGCTTCGGCGACTTGCGTACGGCCGAACTGATCGGCACCGACTGCGCGCGCCACACCTACACCGACGAGGTGGAAGGGCCGGGCTACCTGCTCCTGCAGGCGCGCGACTACCGGCGCGCCACGGGCGACGGGGCGACCGTACGGCGACTGTGGCCCATGCTGGAGTGGTGCTGGAACGTCCAGCAACGCCAGTTGGCAGGCGGACTGCTGCCCTTCAACGGCGACGAGACCTACATCCCCTACGGCCTGTTCCCGGCGGAGGGGCTGCAGCAGGGCTCGGCCGACACGACGCTGGCCTTCGTCGCCTCGGGCGACTGGCTGACCGAGTGGGCGGAGAGCGAGCGCCTGTGGACGCCCAACCATGCCGACGCGCAGCGGCGCATACTGGCCGAGTCGCGCCAGGCGTGGCGGCGCTGGTTCGTCGACGCGACCACGGCGCGCGTCTGGGTCAACGCGCCCGAGCGCGAACAGTGGGTCGCGCCGCCGCGATTTCGGCGGCTGGGGAGCCAGTGGCTCGAGTACGACCCGCGCAGCGGCCACTACGTGCCGGTCGGCACGCTGGACCAGGAACGGCCCAGGGCCGTGCCGCCGGCGCGCATGACGCTCAACTCGGTCTCGCTGCTGCCCGACTACCTGGGCGGCGGGCTGCTGACGGCCGACGAGCGGCGACGGATGGTCGAGCGGATCCTGTCGTTCGCGCGGCCCAACGGCATGATCCCGACGGCGCTGGAGGAGGACTGCGGCCGCGAGCGGGTCGACCGCCATGTCAACGCCGCGGGCGGCGGTCCGGCCGGGCGCATCGGCGATCTGGGCGTCGGCTATGACCCCGGTCTGATCCTGATCGCGCTGACCGAACTGAGGCACCCCGCGGCCCCGGCGGCCTACGCGCGCCTGATGCGCCTGCTCGACCCGGCCGGAGCCTGGAACGAATACTACGACGGCACGGACCGGGCCGTGCGCGGCTCGATCCGCGCCAACCTGTGGGCCAGCGGCATCAATGCCGAGGCGGCGCTGGGCTACCTGTTGAGGGCGGAGCGGACTCGCCGCTGAGCGGCGGTGATGAGGGGCACGAAGACTTCGTCCTCAGGTCACCAGATCAGGCTTTGGCCGTAGAGCCTGGCCGAGAGCTTCTGAAGCACGGCCTGCTCACCCTCCAGAGGCCTGATCGTAGCCCGCATCTGGATCCCCTTGGCCGCCGCGCCCAGCCCGTTGCCCGCCAAACTGAGGACCGCGGTCTCGCCGACCAGCGCGCCCCTGACGACCAGGGGGTACCCGACGCCATTGGCCAGAAGCAGGAAAGCGGCGCCAGTGACTTTGTCCCTGGCGCTGGTGGCCAGACCGGCGAACTCCAGGCTCCAGGCACCATCCATGGGCTCCGGGAGGCTCAGCAACACGGCTGAGGTGAAGGCCACCGCCGTCGCCCCGGAGTTGCCCTTGACCACGGCCAGCCCAGCCAGTCGCGACCGGTCTGGCTCGAGAGTGAGGGTGAGCACCACTTTCAGCGCGGAGGTCCCCTGCCGGCCAGCGGCGCTGAGCTTCATGGTCACCACACCCCCCAGGCCCTGGACGGCGCCCTTGACCACCAGCGGCAGCGGCGGCGCGGCGGCGAAGGTGTAGGCTCCCGTGCCCGTGACTCGGCCCTGGCTATCGTGCACGAGCTGCAGGGTCAAGGGGTCCGTCGTCACGTCCTTCGCCCGCGCCAGGCTCGTCGCGTAGCTGCCGGTGAAGTCCCAGATGGCCTGACCGCCAACTGCATCGCTGCCCCCGGCGGTGGCCAGGAAGTGGCCATGCGGAGCGTTCGGCTCGACGAAGAGGGCCGCTCGATACAGAGCGGTAACGGTCAGATCGCGGGTCACGACGGCGATGTCCGCGCTCCACCCTGTAAAGAGCCAGGCCATCTCGAGCTCCAGCTCCGGCGCCACCGCGGCCTGGCCGTACGGAACCCGCTGCAACAGCTCGCCGCCACCACAACGCGTACCGTGCTCACCCGTGTCGAACGTGACCGTGAATACGGGCAGATCGACAACCAGGTTCTGCGCTACCGGCGGCGCTGCCCGCCAAGCGGGGTCGCCGGCCTGGGAGGCGGTGATGACGCAGGTGCCAGCGCCCCTCAACGTCACCGTCTCGCCAGCGACGGTAGCCACTGCGTGGTCGCTGGAGGCAAAGCTGACCGGGAGGCCCGAGGTCGCGCTCGCACTCAGCGCAAAGGGTGCCTCCCCGAGGGTCCGCGACGGCAGGGGGTCGAAGGTGATGGTCTGGTCCCGCGGGCTGTTGGTCGGGAACTCGTAGGCGCCCATGTCGGCATACGGGGGCGTACCGACACCGGTGTTGGCGGTTCCGAGGTCATCGTACCGCGCCACGCCGAGGCGATCCACGGCCGGAGCGACAGCGCCATTCGCGGCGTCGATGCACGGGGAACCGGGCAGGAGACGCAGGCCGTCGTCCGCCGTGCCATAGATGCCGTCCGCGCCGGCCGGGAGGCCGGCATCCGCAAAGGCTGGGGCCGCAGCGACGTTCCCCTCACCCGCATAGCCGCCGGCCACGCAGGAGTAGGTGATCTGTAGAGTTCCCCCAAAGCCGCTCCACGCCTCGTCGCCCGTACCGCCCGAGTTGCCCCAGAGGATGCAGTTGGCCAACGACAGCGAGGCGCCGTTGCTGGCGACGCCGCCGCCTTCGCTCCGCGCTGAGTTGCCGGCAAACGTGCAGTTCGTCAGGGTGGGAGTACTGGACCAGGCGAACAGCCCCCCGCCCTCGTTATTGGCGGAATTGCCCACGAACAGGCAGTTGGTCAGCGTCGGCGCGGAGGAGGGTCCAATCGCCATGCCGCCGCCAGAGTTGAGCGAGACCGAGTTGCCCGCAAAAACACAGTCTGTCAGGGTCGGCGAAGAGGTGTCGAGGTTATGCATCCCGCCGCCAAGCTGCCGGGCGGTGTTGCCCGAGAACGTGCACCGGGTCAACGTCGGCGAGGAGTAGTTCTGGTTGTACATCCCCGCGCCATAGTTCTGGCTGGAATTGCCGGTGAATAGGCAGCGGGTCAGCGTCGGCGAGGAGCCGTTCAGGTTGAGCATACCGCCACCGTTCGACTGCGCGGAATTCCCGACGAACCGGCAGTCCGTCAGGGTCGGCGAGCAGTCCAGCCGATCAAGCATGCCGCCGCCTACATCGTGTGGCCAGCCAGCCCCGTTGGCATTGCCGCCGGAGAGGGTGAAGCCATGGATGGCCGCACTGCCGTTCAGGGCTCCCGTATGGTGGAACACGTGGTAGCAGTTATCGGAGGCATCGCCGGCAACCCCGATATCGCCGGAGAGGAGGCTCAGGTTCGCGGCGGGGTCACGGTCGGCCAGAGTCGGGTCGCCGCTGGCGGGGAAACCGCCGTAGAGCGCCACGTGGTTGCGCAAGGCGAAGTGCTTGGCGCGCTCGGCGTCGCCGCCCCCGTTGGGCCACGAGGTCGGCCTGTAGGTCCCCGCGGCGACCCAGATGTCGACCGGGGCGGCGGCGCTGGCGACGGCCGCCGCCGCCTCGATCGCGGCCTGAAGGTCGGTGTAGGCGTTCGCCCACGACGACCCGTCTGCCGTGCCCGTCGCCCCGGCGCGAACGTACAGCGGCGCCGCCCCCAAGGGTCCGGCCACCAGCAGCAGCGCCGTGCAGGCCGCGCGCCAACGTTGCACGGGCCATCCCCGCCAGCCCCGCGGCGAACCAGCCGATGACACGACGCCAGCGTACCTCTCCGGGATCGAGTCCATGTGCGTCCCCTTACCACTGCTGACTTCGGGCGGTGACTGCCGCGACCACGCCAGGACAGACGCAGGGCGGTTATCTCCACGCCCCGCGCATGCATACCTCATCATTCAAGACTAGCACTCGTACGGGCCGGACGCAAGCGTATGGACGGGCGCAAATCAGCCGTGAGATTGCGCTCATAGCGCGGGCGGGTATGGTTCCCAAGTTAGTGTACAACGAATCGTGAGCCCCTGATGGCGCCCAGGGAGGTTGTGACCCATCCATACCCATGGGTGCACTGGGGCGTTGCGGTGCTGCCGGGTAAGCCGCAGCCAGGAAAACACGTCCATGCCTGCCCATCGCCCCGTCCTGCACGAGAATCTGTCCCTGATCGAGGTCAGGGACGAGCACATCCTGACGCTGATCCTGGCCGATCCCAGCGCCGCAGCGCACATCGCCGTGCGCCTGTCGGACCGGGTGGCGGCCGTGCTGCCAGGCCGGCTGGAGGCGTTGGCGGAGCGCCTGCGCAAACTGGGCCACCTGCCGCGAACCTGTGGCCATCACTAGGGAGGCGCCGTGGCCACCATGCCTGCCAATGACCGTTTCGATCTGCGCCTGGATGCGGTCCGCTCCGACGACCTGAAGCGCATGGCGAGGCGCTGGGGCGCGCCCACCGGCTCCCTGCCCAAAGCGGCGGCGCTGGCCGTCGTGCGCGCCGGGTTGGCGGATCCACAGCGCGTGGCCGGGGTCCTCGCGGGCTTGGGTCCTTTCGGGCGCACGGCGCTGGCCCTGCTCCGCACCATGGGCGGTGAGCTGGATGCGGCGGCGCTGGCGCTGGCGACGCGAGCCGCGGGGGGTGCCACGCCGCACACGCGTCGAGCCTGGCAGGAGTCTCCGGCGGACTGGCTGCAGCCCTTGGCGGACGACGGGCTGCTACTGGCTGACAACCCATATGGCCCTCTGCACATCGCCGACCATTACTCGTTCGCGGGCTCAAGCCTCGTCTTCAGCGACGCCCGCCTCCTGCTGCCGTCGTTGCGCCCGGAACCGACGCCTCTGGCTCTGGGGCTGGAGGCGCCGCCGACGGCGTCCAGCGCGCGCCGGCCGCAGAGCGTCCTGCTCGACCTGATGTCGGTGCTGCAGGCGATCATCGACAGCGGGGGCCTGCGCCTGACCCAGCAAGGCTGGTTCTACCTCCCCGAACTCCGCAAGCTCGCTAAGCTGCTAGGCTGGTCGGCGGTGCTGGACGTGGACGGCTTGCCCTTCCCGGCGCCGGCGCGGGCACTGGCCGCAGCCCTGGGGCGGAGCGGCCTGCTGACCCTGGCGGAAGGGCGACTCGTCCCGGCCGAGTCCATCACGGAACTCAGCCTGCGACCCCTGCCTGAAGTGGTGACAGCGCTGCTGCGTGGTTTCCTGATGGCAAAGGAGTGGTGGGAATGGCCCGCGGACGCCGACGTCTGGTCGGGGTACCAGGGGGCGAACTACGTGCGCACGCGGGCCGCTCTGTGGGGGGCCCTCTTGGCCCTGCCCGAAGCGGGCGACGGCTTCTTCTCACTGTCGTCGTTCAGCCAGGCGCTGTTCGCGCGCGTCGGGGAATGGGTCGCCTTGGACTACCTGCCCCCGCGGCCCTCTGAGTACGGACGTCAGGGGGACGAATTGAAGCGGGCGTCAGCCACGTGGCGGGCCGACCTCGCAGCCAGGTGGAAGAAGCACGAGACGCCTTGGCTGGAGAGCGCCTTCCGCACCTGGCTGTACTGGTTGGGGCTGGTGGAGATCGGCACCGAGGGCGGAGTCGTGAGCACCTTCCGACTGACGGATCTTGGCAGAGCGGTCTTGCTGCAGCCACCGCGGGCAACGCCGGCCCACGGCGCGCCCGCGGCCGCGGGTCCGGCCTGGGTGGTCCAGCCGGACTTCGAGATCACCGTCTACCTGGAGCACGCGACGCCCCGGCAACTGGCGCTGCTGGAGCGCTGGACCGAACGCCGGCAGACGCAGCGCCACGTGGTCCAGTACCGAGTCACGCGGGAAGCGGTATACCGCGGCCTCGAGGCCGGTAGCCCGCTCGCGGAACTGCTGGACGGACTGCGGGCCGGTAACGGCCGCGAACTGCCTCAGAACGTCAGCACCGAACTGCAAGGCTGGGCGGCGCGGCGCGAACTGATCACGCTGCACCGCGGCGCCCGCCTGCTCGAGTTCGCCTCCACCGCCGAACGCGAGGCGGCCCGCGCCGCGGCCCACCTCGCGGGCGAGCCGGTCGGGGAGCGCTTCCTGCTGCTGAGCGCCGCCGCAGACAGCGCCAAAGCGCCGGTGGGGATCAAGCTCCGGAGCCGCTTCCGCTACGACCAGCCCTTGCCGGCGTGCCTGAGCGTCGACGCGCGCGGCGCTCTGCGCCTGACGACGCCCGACGCCGATCTGCTGCTGCGCTCCGAGCTCGAGACCTGGGCCACGCCCAGCGGGGACGACGCTTGGCAGTTAACGGCGGCGAGCGTCGCCGCGGCCGTCGCCGCCGGCCGCCGGGCAGACGACCTCTTCGCGCTGCTGAAGGGCCGTCTGGCGGAGCCCCTGCCGCCGGCACTGGGCGTGGCGCTCCGCACCTGGGCGGGACAGCCCCAGGCGATCGCGCTGACCAAGGCCGTCGTCCTGCGCTGTCCGCAGCGCGAGGTCCTGGACGCCGTCGCCCAGGACCCGGAGATCAAGAGCTGCATCCTGGCCCGGCTGGGGCCGACCGCGGCGCTGGTGGATCCCACGCGGCTACGCGAGGTGCGCAAAGCCCTGCGTTGGGCCGGGCTAACCCTCGCGGAGTAGCCACGGCCGCTAACCGGTGAACTCCTCGCCGTCGCGGATAGCGTAGCTGTAGCCCTGCTCGCAGAGAAAGAGCTGTCGGCGCAGGGCGAACTCCTGCTCGACGGTGTCGCGGCTGACGAGGGTGTAGAAATGGGCCTGGTTGCGGCCGGCTTTCGGACGCAGGATGCGGCCGAGCCTCTGGGCCTCCTCCTGTCGCGAGCCGAAGGTGCCGGAGATCTGGATGGCCACCGCCGCATCCGGTAGATCCACCGCGAAGTTCGCCACCTTGCTGACCGCCAGCACCGGAATGCGGCCGGCCTTGAACTCGGCAAAGAGCCGGTCGCGCTGCCGCTGCGCAGTGGTACCGGTCAACGAGGGGACGCCGAGGCGGCTGGCGATCTCATTCACCTGGTCCACGTACATCCCGATGATCAGGGTCGGCTCGTCAGGGTGTCGCTGGAGGATTCGCTCGACGACGGCCGTCTTGGCCGGGTTCTCCGACGCGACCCGGAATTTCTGGCGGGCGTCGGACACGGCATAGGGCATCTGCAGCGCCGCGGGCAGCGGCAGGCGCACCTCGGTGCAGGTGGCCTTGGCGATCCAGCCCTGGCCCTCGAGCACCTTCCAGGGCACATCTGCCTTCTTGGGGCCGATGAGGGCAAAGACGTCGTCCTCGCGGCCGTCCTCGCGCACCAGCGTCGCCGTGAGCCCCAGCCGGCGGCGGGCCTGGAGCGTGGCCGTCACCTGGAACACCGGGGCGGGCAGCAGGTGGACCTCATCGTAGATAATCAGGCCCCAGTTGCGCTGATCGAAGAGCCCCAGGTGGGCGAACTCCGCCCGCTTGGCTGGGCGCCAGGTCAGGATGTTGTAGGTGGCGATGGTTACCGGCCGGATGTCCTTGGCGACGCTGCTGTACTCGCCGATCTGGTCTTCGTGCAGGCTCGTCTTGTCCAGCAGCTCATCGCGCCACTGGCGGCTGGCCGTGGCGCCGGTCGTCAGGATCAGCGTGGACGCCTGCACGGCACCCATGCAGCCGAGCCCAACGATGGTCTTGCCGGCACCGCAGGGCAGGACGATCACGCCTGACCCGCCGCGGGCGCTGCCTCCGGCGTGGAAGGCCCGGGCCGCCTCCTGCTGGTAGTGCCGTAAGGCAAAGGGCGCGCCCTGCCGGGTGGTCTCGCGCAGCGTCAGCGGCAGGGCATCGCCCTCGGTGTAGCCCGCCAGGTCTTCCGCCGGGTAGCCGATGCGCACCAGCGCCTGCTTGAGCCGGCCACGGTCGGCAGGGCTGACCCGGAACGCCAGCAGCGAGCAACGTTCCCCCAGAAAGGGCGCCACCGGCGGCTGGCGCGAGACCTCCTCGGCCAGCGCCGGGTCCGCCGCCGCGAGCAGCAGGCCGTCGCCATCGCGCTGGAGACGCAGCCTGCCGTAACGCGAGGCAAAGTCGCGCACCTGGGTAACGACGTGTTCGGGGACGGGATACTTGGCGAACTCGTGCAGAGCCTCGACGATGTGCTCAGCCGGGACCCCCGCCGCGCAGGCGTTCCAGATCGAGAGCGGCGTGATCCGGTAGGTGTGGATATGCTCCGGCGACTTGACCAGTTCGGCAAACCCCACCAGGCGGTCCCGCAGTTCGGCATAGCGGGGACTGGCCACCTCGACCAACAGGGTATGGTCGCCCTGGACGATCAGCGGATTGGCGGACGTCGGTGCGGGCATCGACACAGGATCTCCGTATACGGTATGGCCGCGGCCGGCAGAGGGGTCGTCCCCGACGCCCGCAGCGGCGGGCCGCCGCCCGGATCGGCTTGGCGGACTTGCCGGAAGGACGGCGCGGGGTACGCTATCCCCTCACGGCCCCCCGTCAAGCACTGACGGGCACCCGGCCGGTTGCGAACGCAGACAGGAGGAGGAATGACACGCAACAGCTCCAATGAGGGCATCCCCACCCTGAGGTTCGCCCTCGACCAGTACATGAATGCCGATGAGATCAAGAAGCTGGTCGCCTTCATCGGCCTCCGCCCGCCAACGCGCAAGCTCGAACTGGTGGAGGCCGTGGTGAAGCATCTCGCGGGTGCAGGCCTGCGTCAGGTGTGGGAAGGGCTCGACGAACTCCAGCAGGCCGCAGTGGCCGAAACCGTCCATGGGGACAGGACGCGGTTCGACGGCAGCCGCTTCGCGGCCAAGTACGGGCGCCAGCCGGACTGGGGGTCGGTTGAGTCACACCGTCGCGACACGCCGCCCACAGCGCTCCGCTTCTTCTTCTACGGCTTCCAGGCCATCATGCCAGACGACGTGAAGGAAAGGCTGAAGGCCTTCGTGCCAGCGCCGGTGGCGGCGCAGGTGAATACCGTGGAGGCGCTGCCTGCCGCCTACGGCCGGCCACGCACCTGGCAGGATCCGGAATCGGGTACCGGCACCGGCAAGAAGGCAACCGTACCGGTCCCGCTGACTCTCCGCGCCGGAGAGCAGGCGGCCCAGCGCGAGCTGGTGGCGGTGTTGCGCCTGGTAGACGCGGGCGAGGTCGCCGTCAGCGACAAGACCCGCCGAGCCTCGGCAGCAACGCTCGCCGCCATCGCGGCCGTGCTCGACGGGGGCGACTACTATCCGCACGTGCCGCCCAAGAACACGTGGTCCGACGAGAACGCGGGACCGATCCGCGCCTTTGCCTGGCCGCTGCTGATCCAGGCGGGCGGCCTCGCCCAGCTCGCGGGGTCACGGCTACAGCTCACCAAAGCCGGCCGCAAGGCGCTGGCCGAGCCGCCCGCCCAGACGCTCAGCACCCTGTGGCACAAGTGGCAGACCTCAACCCTGCTGGACGAGCTCTCACGCCTCGACTGCGTCAAGGGCCAGACCGGCAAAGGCAAACGCGGACTCACCGCCGTGGCCGGTCGCCGCGACGCCATCGCCGCGGCCCTGCTTGCGTGCCCAACGGGACGCTGGGTTGAGACCTCCGAGCTCTTCCGCTTCATCCAGGCAACGGACGGCGGTCTCAGCGTGAGCCGCAGCCCCTGGGACCTCTATGTCATCAGCCCGCAGTACGGTTCCCTCGGTAACAGCGGCACCATCCTCGAGGAGCGTTACCTCTTCTGTCTCCTGCTGGAGTATGCGGCCACCCTCGGCCTCATCGATGTCGCCCTCATTCCGCCGGCCGGAGCCAGGGCTGACTACGGCGACATGTGGGGCCTCGACGACCTGCCGTTCCTCAGTCGGTATGATGGACTTATCTACTTCCGTATCAATGCTTTGGGTGCCTACTGTCTGGGTTCCGACGAGGCCTACAAAGCAGCGCCAGCCGAGAACAAGCCCGGGCTCCGGGTCCTGCCGAACCTCGAGGTCGCGGCGACCGCCGCGGTGCCCGATCCGGGTGACTGCCTGGCGCTCGATGCCTACGCGGTCCGGATGTCACCACGGGTGTGGCAGTTGCAGCCGGCGAAGCTGCTTGCAGCGGTCGAGGCGGGACGGTCCATCGCGGAGCTCCGCGGGTTCCTCGAGGCCCGCAGCGCGGACCCGCTTCCGGGCACGGTGCAGCGCCTGTTCGCCGACACCGAAGCGCGCTGCGCTCGGCTGCAGGATCGCGGCCAGGCCAGACTGGTGGAGTGCGCCGACCCGGCCCTGGCTGCGCTCATCGCCAACGACGCGCGGACGCGCCAGCTCTGCATGCGGGCTGGCGAGCAGCACTTGGTGATCCCCGCAGGCTCGGAAACGGCCTTCCGACGCGCCCTGCGCGAACTCGGTTACCTACTGGCCGCGGAAGCGGAACCGCGGCGGGGGAAACCCGGCACGCCGGCAGACCACCGCGGCGCGGCCGCGCTCGACGCGGAGTGAGCGGCCGGCAAGCACCCCGGACGCCCTACTTCGCGGCCGCCCGCTCGAGCACCTGGCGGGCCGGCTCCGGTTGCCCCCTGGCCTCAAAGGCGGCGGCCAGGGCCCGCGCCACCTGGCGGGCGTAGCTCAGGGTGGCCGGGCTGGCGGCAGGGCCGACGGTGCCAAGCGCCTGTTGGGCGGCGGCATACTCCGCTTCGTGCAGATGGACGTCGGCGCGCAGGACCTGGGCCAGGTCGGCGTCGTAGGGCACGCAGTCCGCGGCCAGGGCCCGCGCCTTGGCGACGCTGCCGCCAACGACCCCGGGCGCTTGCAGGTAGAACTGCAGGAGGTCGCGGCGCGCGTCCGCATTCCGCGGGTCGAGCTCCAACGCCCTGACGGATGTTCCCCCCTGCCTGGGGCGCATGATATAGTCTAACTCATTGATAAGGTGATTCTTAGTACATGATTCACGTGTCTTTAGTGTGGT
>CAILUI010000242.1 GCA_903837355.1 uncultured Victivallales bacterium | reverse complement strand
GTGAATCGCCACACCGGAGATAACCCCGAATCCCGCATCCATACGGAGCGCTGGTATGGGCTCATCACGCCGCGGTCTTGCAGCCAGCCGCCTTTGTCGCTTCGGCAGGTCCACTGCAGGCCGGGCTGAGGCCCAGAAGCGATCTCAAACTCTGCATCTACACGGAAGCTGTCCCCCGCCGTCAGACCTAGTTCAGCCACAGGGATACTGAGCAGTGGCGTCCAGTCAGCGGGTTTCGCTTGAGTAATGCTCCACTTCAGCCCATGGTCCGCTTTGGCTATTGGGTTCGTCCAGCCAGGCAGTTTATGGCTGGGGCTCCAGGCCAGAACTGCTTCTTCTGTGGTTTTAGCTAACGGCACTTGTGTGCTGGCAGATATCGGCTTCCCCAGCGGTGCATCGTAGTCGGGGTACCACAGCGGCAGACCGTAGAAGGTGGTTCCGAAGTCGTATGCGTAGTAACTTCCGCTCAGCAGGGCGACACCCAAACCCACCCGCATCCGTCGGAAATCGCGACGCACCAGTTCACGCACACCAGGTGTCAGAGACTCGCGCCCTTTACCTATGCGCCAGTCCTGGTTACCGTCCGGGTGGCACATCACTACAAACGTGACCGGCGGCTTTCTGGTGGCCCCCTGCCAGCGGCTAAATCCATTCACCGCATCGATGGCACTCAGCATCCCATCAGCCACAGTATCAAGGATAACCTGCCCCTCTACCTGCCGGCCATTCACATGGGATGAATGTCCCATATCGCAGTCATTTCCCATGATCAGCGGTTTCGGGCTCCACTCAGAGAAACTGTCAAAGAACCGGTTCTGAGCCGCCAACCAGCTTCGATTCAGCTTGACAGGGTCATCAGCCTTACCATCGCGGTTGAGGTCGATATCGCCGAAGTAGCTGATACTGCCCATCACGCTATCGAAAAATAGTCCGTCGATGAGCCCCTGCTGAAGCGCCGGTTCAGAAACCCTGCCCGCCATGGTTCGAAGCCCTTTGCTCACTTTGTCATCTAGCAGGTTTGGGATTCGTATCTGCCCTGCCCACCAGCGGAGCTCCTCGCCATTCGGCCTATATAACGACCAGTTGTCATCGGTGCCAGGCGGTCTTTCGTAGGCGTTTGTGAGTGTCTCGGTGCGCAGCAGCAGCGCATGAGGGTTGACGGCGCGGGTGTTCTGGCGGATGGTCTTCAGGTCATCTACAGTCCAACCAGCGATCACCATCAAGTCATAACGTCCCCAGACATTGAAGTCTAGGTTGCTGGCGGATGTCAACGACCACGCATCAAGCCCCCACATGTTGCCTATCTTGGGATATTCACCATTTGGGTTAGCGAAGGCAACCGCAGTAAACGTCAGGCATGACAGACAGGCAAGAATGCGCTTCATGAGTCAGATCTCCTTCGAGTTCGAGGCTGTAATATCCCTATATTACCTTAGCAGGCCTAGCAGGACCACCCAGATCCCGCAACTGCGGTAGCCGAGATCGCCGCGGTTGGTGAAGCTCCACCGCTTATAGCCTTCCACGCTTTCGTCAGACCCACGGTGAGCTCTCGCAAGGGCACCCGCACTTGCAGGCTCTGGCGATAGACGGTTCATGCGCTCCGAACGGGAGCTTTGTCCCTATGCCGGAGATTGCCGTCGAGCCAGTCCTGAAACGGTGGGAAAAGAAGCTGTTCGACCTGCTCCTCGCCGAAGGTCGGATCACCCCGGAGATTGTCGAGCAGATGCGCACCTGGCAGCACTCCAGGTTCAGCGTGGTATTCGGATATGTCCCGCGGCCCGCCCGCCGACCCAGGACCAACTCGGGCTGGAACAGGAGTACGTCGACACGGACGAATTCCTCGCCCGCCTGCATCGCCTGCGCTTGAACTCAGGCTCAAGCAATGCGGGCAGGCCGCCCTGTGACCCGCGCCAGGCCGGGCGGGACGGCACGCAATTCCCCCATCCCTAGCGCTCCCATCACACCGGGACTAGGTTCTGCCCCGTGACCCAGGAGAAGCAGTTTCCTATCAGTAACCGGGCTGTGGGCCAGAATACCGCCGGTTCGCGGGGGAGTAAGGTATGGCATGCGCACCAACTCTCGGGTTCTTGTCCCTCTGGCCGCCTTGGCGGTGTTTGCTTCAGGATGCCGTTGCGGGAAGACGGGTGAAGTAGTACCCTTGTCCCCCGCAACGCCAGCCGCGAAGCAACCGCCGTACGTGATCGGCGCGTACTACTTCGGCATGTGGTCGGCGGAGGCGTTCCAGGTCATTGACGGATTCCCATTCCGTCGCCGGGACTTCTACCTGAGGGCGAGTTCCGCGATCTCCCCTGTCTACGCTTGGCGTTCCGCCGCGGGGCAGTATCTGTCGGTGGCACGGAACGGTGGCGATGACTGTCCGCCGCATGCCGAGTTCGCAGGCGCCGCGTTCTATCTGGCCACCGACTCCGGCGGCGATTTCACCGAACCGGTCTACCTCCTCCGGGGCGCCGAGCGTCACCTCTTCACCGCGGACCTGAAGGAGAAGGACAGTCTCTGCGCGAACGGCGGATACTCCGACGCCGGCGTGTTGGGGTATCTCTGCCCGCGGCCGGCCCCGGGGCTGGTTCCCTTGTACTCATGGAAGCACGCAAACGGAACCCGGCACCTGACTGCCGGCGGCGACGCAGAGGGGATCGACGCCGCAAGCGGTTATACCCGCGAAGGCGCCATCGGCTACGTTCCGGGGGAAAGGCTTCGCGGCGACGACTGGTGGACGGGTGTCAGGGACCTGTTCGACAAGACGCGGTGCTGGCCGGCGAATCCGGGCGAAATCACGGATGAGTACCTCGGCGTGCGCGGCGGCGACTTCTCCCACCTTCAGCCGGCGATCGGTTACTATGACCTCAGGAACCCCGAGACCATCCGCCGTCACATTGCCCAGGCCCGCGCCTCCGGACTTGAGTTCTTCACTTTCTACTGGTACTGGAACAGCTACACCCGGAAGGAGGAACTGAACGCCGGCCTGGAGAGTTTCCTTGCCGTGCCCGCTAACCCGATGAAGTTCGCCATCGCGGTTTGTGAGCACGGAGGACCCTTCGTCCTCTGGGGTGATGAGGAGACCGCCGCGCGCCAGGGAGCGCCGCAGTCGGTACCGCCGAATTTCGATGTCGCCATCGCTAGGATGGTCGGATACGTCAGGAAAGAGAACTACCTCCGGACCTCCGGCGGCCGCCCGCTCGTCTACCTGCTCGACCTTGACGGGATCTCCAACCGGAAGCTGGACGGCGCGGGAAAGGTGGTTGGCGACGGGGAGCTCCAAGGCAACGCCATAGCGACATTCGTAACCCGGTTGCGGAGCGAGGTCATGAAGGCGGTCGGGTGTCAGCCGTTTCTGGTGATGGGGATCTCCGACAAGGTTTACCCGTACCGTAGGACGGACGGCAGCATGGGCACGGTTTCGGTCATGGATTTCGCCGACGCCGGTACCGAGCTCGCGCCCGGCCGCGGCCTCGAGGACCTCACGCGCAGCGAGAAGAAGCTGAACGTGCCACTTCTCCCCGGATTCACCCAGAACTTCGACGAACGGCCGCGGTACGGTTGCATGAAACCCGGCGGGTGCTTGTATGATGGAACCGACAGTTTCCGGAAGAACTTCCGCCGGGACCTTGCCGAGGTGAAATCCTGGATGGATGCGCAACCCAGGGCGGAATGCAGGATACTCTCCATCTACGCCTGGAACGAGTGGCACGAAGGGGGG
>CAILUI010000241.1 GCA_903837355.1 uncultured Victivallales bacterium | reverse complement strand
GCCCTGGGGACCGGGCATACCCCAGATTCTTAGCCCCGAAGGGGCGCGATACCTGGCGTGCGCCGCCCATGGACGGGCGGTATGCCGCCCCGGTCGGGCTCAATCTCGTTGACGATTCCATTCCCAGGGCGGTGCCCTGGGCTGAGGAATTGCCGCGCTTTCAGCGCTCCGCGCCGTCTGGCCTTCACGACAGGCGTCTCCGCAAGCCTCCCCCAAGAGCCACGTGGCCCCATCCACCCGCCGGATGCAGCCGGAAGCGGAGCAGAAACCCCTACGGAGCTGACCTGCGCCCCTGGGCGCCCTTGGCGCTGGGCGGGCCTACGGCTATAGTCTGACCTGGCGCGGACAGCATCCTCGGCGCCGGGAGTGAGGCACGGATATGGCCAAGAAGATCACACTGAGCGCCTTGGGCCCGCGGCCGCTGGCGGGCGAGCCGTCACGGCCGCACCAGCAGGCCGTTGACGAGATGATCCGGCACTGGAAGGCCCAGTTTGAGCAGGTTCTGCCAGATCGGCCGGACCTGATCGTGGTGCCCGAGGCCTGCGATCGCTACGCGAACCACTCCGTGGAGCAGCGGCTGCAGTACTACCGCACCCGCGGTGACCAGATCCGGGACGTCTTCGCCAGCACCGCCCGCGAGCAGCACTGCTACATCGCCTACTCGGCAGCCCGGGAACTCCCCGACGGGACCTGGCGTAACTCGACCCAGATTCTGGATCGCGCCGGTAACGTGGCCGGCATCTACAACAAGAATCACCTGGTGGTGGAGGAGACGACCAAGGGCGGCATGCTCTGCGGCAAGGCGGCGCGCCTGGTACAGACGGACTTCGGCAGCCTCGCCTGCGCCATCTGTTTCGACCTCAACTTTGCGCCGGTGCGGGCGGCGTACAAGGCCCAGCGGCCCGATCTGATCGTCTTCTGCAGCATGTACCATGGTGGCCTCATGCAGTCGGTCTGGGCCTACGACTGCCGAGCCCACTTTGTCGGCGCCGTCGCGGGGACCGAGTGCACCGTCATTGACCCCCTCGGCGAAAAGGTTGCCCACAGCACCAACTACGTCGCCGCGGTCACGACGCAGGTCAACCTCGATTGCACCTTGGCGCATCTCGACTACAACACCGGCAAGTTCCGCGCCATGAAGCAGAAGTACGGCCGTGGGGTCACCATCAGCGATCCTGGCCACCTGGGCTGTGTGCTGGTGACCAACGAGATGGACGGCCTGACCGTGCGCGACCTGGTGGCCGAGTTCGGGATCGAGCTCCTGGACGACTACTGGGCGCGGGCTCTGCAACACCGTGCCGAGAACACGGAGCCCTGAACGGCTCCTGGTGCGTTCCCGTATCCCCAACCAAGGCAGCCTGAGGAGAGCGACTCGCATGTTCACGAAGGAAGGCATCCGCATCGGCACGATGGTGAACAAGGGGCAGAAGAACCCCGAGTACATCCGGCAGATCCTGCCCTACGGCTTCGAGAGCTTCCAGATCACCTTCTGGAAGACCCTCGGCGACACCGACCTCGACCGCCTGGCGGCCGAGGTGAACGAGGTGTTGGCCGGCACCGGCGCGGTCATCAGTTGCCTGGGTATCTTCGGCAATCCGCTCGAGACGCAGCCGGACGACATCGAATCGCTGCGCGGCTGGGAACGGCTGATCGACAAGGTGCGGTTGTTCAACACCGATATCGTCTGCGGCTTTACCGGGCGCCTGCGCGGCAAGAGTATCGACGAGTCCATGCCGCGCTTCAAGGAAGTCTATGGCGAACTGGCCCGGCGGGCCGCCGACCAGGGCGTCCGTCTGGCCTTCGAGAACTGCGACATGGGCGGCACCTGGCAGACGGGCGACTGGAATATCGCGCACACGCCGGCAGCCTGGGAGAAGATGTTCGATGCGGTGCCGGGGGCGAACCTCGGGCTGCAGTGGGAGCCCTGCCACCAGATGGGGCACTTGATCGAGCCGGTCGCTCAGCTCCGCAAGTGGGCGCCGCGCGTCTTCAACCTGCACGGCAAGGATGCCTCGGTGCTGTGGGACGTCGTCCGTCAGGACGGTATCCACGGCCCGAAGCCCTACGTCTTCCACCGCACGCCGGGGTTCGGTGACAGTAACTGGACCGACATCATCACCATCCTGCGGCAGAACAACTATGCGGGGAGCATCGACATCGAGGGCTGGCATGACCCGGTCTACAAGGGCGATCTGGAGATGACGGGGCAGGTGCGGGGTCTGAACTACCTCAAGGCCTGCCGCGGCGGTAGCTATGTGCCCAACCCCGAGGTCTGAGGCTCCTGTCCCCGGCAGCGTGGCGGCGGCCGCCCAGACGGTGCGCTCGGTCCTGCACCGTCTGGGCTACCGGTTCCGCCTGCGGGGCGGCGCTTTACCGGGCTGCCCGGAGGTGGTTCTGCCGCGCTGGCGGATGGTGCTTCTCGTCGTGGACTGTGCGGGCCATCCGCACCCGGGTTGCGTTCGCGCCGGGGCGCTGTTACCGGCGACCATGGCCGGCCTCGAGGCGGCGCGCCGCCTGGAGCAGGCCGAGGCGGAACTTGGGCGTCAGGGCTGGCGGACGCTGGTCGTCCAGGCCTGCGAGGCGGACGATGCGGAGAGCCTCGGTCGGCGGCTGGACATCGCCCTGCAGGAACGCCTGATCGCCACGGCAGCGCCCGGCGCCGCGGATTCGGTGGCATGATGTGGGTGTAAGGAGACGACGCAGATGGCGACGACGATGAAGACTTTGCAGATCCTGAAGCCCGGCGAGACGGTGTGGCGTGACGCGCCGGTTCCCGTGCCGGCTGCGGACGAAGTGCTGGTCCGTGTGGTCCAGGTCAATACCTGTCCGCACTGGGATATGCACCTGCTCGACGGGGTGCCCATGTTCGCCGGCGGTACCATCGACTATCCCTACACCCCCGGCCAGCCTGGCCATGAGGCAGTGGGCGAGATTGCGGCGATCGGAGCTGGCGTGCACGGCCTGCCAGTGGGTACCCGTGTGGCCTGCTGGCGCGATGCCGGTCACCATCGGCCGGGCTGCTACGCCCAGTACGTCGCCATGCATAAGGACCACGTGCTGCCGCTGCCGGCCCAGGTGACCTGGGACCAGGCGACCTCGCTGGAGTTGGCCATGTGCGTGCAGATCTCGTGCGGCCAGATCCAGCGCTTGGACGGCATCCAGGGGCGTCGCGTCGGCATCTCCGGGCTCGGCCCGGCGGGCTTGGTGGCCGTGCAGATGGCCAAGGCCTACGGCGCGGAGAAGGTCTTCGGAGTGGACCCCGTGCCGGCGCGCCGGGAACTGGCTCTGCGCTACGGCGCGGACGCGGTCTTCGCCCCGGACGCGGCGGCCTGGCCGGCCGGACGCGGCGGCGAGCACGCGGTCTACGCCACCATCGACTGCACCGGACTCAAGGCGTCCATCGAGTTCATGATGGACCGTACGCAGAAGGCGGTAGCAATCTTCGGCGTGCTCCGCGAGCAGGTGAGCTTCGGCCCGCAGCACTTCGGCGGCCTGTGGCTGATCGGTTACGAGCCGCATACCGTGGAAGCCGCCCGGCAAGCGCTGGCTCTGATCGCTGACGGCAAGCTCGACCTCTCGATGCTCATCAGCGCCAAGCTGCCCTTCACGCGCTACATGGAAGGCATCGCCATGCTGAAGCGCAAAGAGGCGGTTAAGATCTGCTTCCAGCCCTGATCGGCAGCGCCGGAGTCCCGCCGGCCTCAGTACGGCCGGCTATCCCGTAGGCCGGGGGTGCCGGTACCCGGCCCGTCGGCGCGGCACGCGCCGCGCCTCAGAGCGGCCGGTTTCCGGCCTGGGCGCGGTACTGGCACCCCGCGCCTACTTCGCAATGCCCTGCCGGATCCCGGCTGCGGCGCAGCACACGCCTCTGCTACCTACCCTGCGCGCGGGGCCGATCGGCCCGTTCCAGCCCGGTGCTCCCCAGCCCCGCACCCTTCTCCCACACTGCAGAAAAAAGCGCTGCAGTACGTGGCGACGGCCGCGTTTATCATGTATATCATGTGAAGGAATATCATCTGATATGACAGGCTGGGGAGCGGGGATGGCGAAGCAGGGTCAGAGTGCCAGGGCGAGTGGCGACGAGGCGGCTGGAGTGGCCCCGTCGTCGGCGTTGCCGTTGGCGGAGTTGTTCCGGCAGAAGCGTCGTGAGGCGGGGCTATCGCAGCAGGAGTTGGCAGAGCGCTGCGGGGTAAAGCAGAGCGCCATCAGCGGCTTCGAGCGCCACGGGAGCGCGGCGCAGGCGTTATCGGTGGAGAAGCTGCGGCAGGTGGCCGACCTGTTGGGGATCGTGGTCGACGAGGCGCAGGTCAAGGCGCGTCCGCACGCGGCGCGTCTGGCGCTGTTTTACTGCCCGGACCCCGACTGTCCGAGTACGCACGTCTACCCGCTCGGGGCGCAGACCGCCTATCGGCCGCGCTTTGTGCGTGCCGAGGCGGAGGTCCCGTTCCACTGCCCGGACTGCGGCGAGATCTGCGAGAAGCGGTGTCCTGAATGCGGCACCCCGATTTCCGAGCGTCTGCGGGGGGCCTTTTGTTCGGACTGCGGCAAGCCCTTGGTTGCCGGTGACCGCCTGACGGCCGCGGCCATCGCTGAACGTGAGGTTTGCCGCGCGGCGCTGACGGCAGCGATCCCGGCGGTGGAGTTTCGGCATGGTCGAGAAGGTGGTGGCGCAGGCGGTGACTGAGGGCAGGGCGTACAGGGTTCACGGGCTCCAGGGTATGGCATGAGGAGGCACGGCGATGCTGAAGGTGATGCGGGCGCTGCGGGCGCTGCGGGCGATGTGGGCGAGACTGGGGCGGCTGGCGAGGCTGCTGCCGGTGGTTGTGCGCTTCGTGGCCGAAGTCACCGACCGCGACGTTCTGGCTCGGCTGGGGCCGCGGGGGATGGTGGCGGTTACCCTGCCGCTGCTGGCACTGACCCAGTCGTTGCTGCCGCGCTGGGGCCTGCTGGGGGGGGCCGCCTTGCCGTTGGTCTGGTGTGCGGTGTGCTACTACATGCTGCGTTTCCGGCTGACCTTCAGCCTGACGGCGGCGGTGGGTGGCGCCTTGCTGGCCTGGCTGGCGTCGCACCTGTCGTTTGGGTCGGCGGGGGTGCTGCTGCTGGTGGCTGCGCTGGCCTGCGGTTTCCTGCGGCGGTGGCTGTATGCGGAGTTCTGGCCCGCCTACGCCTTCGCCTCTGGGGCCATGGTTCTCGCCATCGCGCTGCTGGCGCTCTTTGCCGGGGTACCGAGTCCCCTGTCTGGCGCGGGTGAGTTCTTCGGCACCCTGGTCGTTGCGCCGGTGGTCGGGAGCGTGATGTTCGTCTTCCTGGAGGCGGTCCGGCGGCGGATGGGGATCGAGGTTGACTTCCCTGAAGAGGCGGAGGCCAGCTTCGATCCGCCTTACCTGTACCGGCCCTTTGCCTCACGCTGAACCCCCTGGCTCTCCGGTCCTGACTGACAGCAGGAACACCTATGACCCCACCCGGTCTGCTGATCGGCGTTGACCTCGGTACGACAGCCCTCAAGGCAGCCGCCTTTGCGACGGTCGGCGGCGCGTTGTTGGGCTGTGCGCGTCGGCGTCTGGAGACACGGGTGGATGCGGATGGCACCCGTGAGCAGGATGTCGGTGCTCTGCGGCAGGCCCTTAAGGAGGTCTTCGCGGAGCTGCGCGCGGTCGTCGGCGAGGACTGCTGGCAGGGCGTCAGCGGTATTGGTTTGGCGGCGCAGGGCGGCAGCGGTGCCGTGCTCCGTCGGTCCGATGGCAGCCCTCTGACGCCGCTCATTCTATGGAACGACAGCCGGGCGGCGGCGCTCTTGCCCGAAGTGGCCGCCGCGCGCTCTTCGCATTACTGGCGCGAGCTCTCGCAGCGGCATGGCCCGGGGATGGGGCTGGCGCGGTTGCTGTGGTTGCAGCGCCAGCGGCCGGGATGCCTGGGCCCCGGGATGCTCTACGCCGGCGCCGGGGAAGTGGGGTACTTCCTGCTCACCGGGGTTTGGCGTCAGGATGCGTGCAATGCCTTGCAGATGGGCTGCTATCAGGTCCTGGAGGATCGGCTGGACGGGGAGCCGCTGAGTCTGGTCGGCACAGGGCTCGAGCAGGTGGCGCCACTGCGCCGTGGGCATGCGACCGAACCGCTGGGGCCAGCGGGCGCGGCGCTGCTGGGTCTGCCGGCTGGGTTGCCGGTGGCGGGTCCGTACATGGACCATGAGGCCGGCTACCTGTCTGCCGTGGGCAGTTTCCAGAGCCCGCTGCAGTGTTCGCTGGGGACGGCCTGGGTGGGTAACTTCACGATGCCGCAGCCGCGTTCGGGGTGGTCGCCGGTGCAGTTGGTCATCGCCGCGCCGACGCCCGGTGGCGGCAGTCTGGTGATTCAGCCCCTGCTGACTGGCAATGTGAGTTGGGACTGGGGTCTGAACAGCTTCGTGGATGCGGATCAACGCCTGGCCTTGCTGAAGGTGGCCGAGGTGTTTGCGGAGCGCCTGCTGCCACCTGCCGGCATGACCTGTATCCCCTGGCTGACACAGGCGAATCCGTGGGCCCCGGGTCTGGCCGGCGGCGGCGTTTTCGCTGGGGTCAGCCCGCAGGCCCGTCCGGAGGACTTCGTGCGAGCCCTGGCTCTCGGGTTGTGCTGCGAGTTCTATCGCGTCTTTCGGGAGCTCAAAGAGCGGGGCGTGGTGGATGGTATCGTGTTGGGCGGGGGCGCCAGCAAGGGGGCCTTCTTCCGTACGCTGTTGGCGGCGTTGTTTGCGCCATTGCCGGTGGTGCAGTGTGCCGATGAGGATGTGGGCGGGGCGAGGGGGGCACTGGCCGCCTTTGCGGGCGCGGTGTCGCACTCGCAGTCGATCCCGGTGGCGGCTCCGGATAGCGCCCAGAGCGCGGCCATCCGGCGCTGCTTCGAGGGCTATGCGGCGACCTTCGCCGCCACCTACGGCTGGCACCCGTTGGGCGCACCCTACCGGTTAACGGGTGCTGCGCACGGCGGTGCTGCGTAACGGCGGGTACTGCGTACGGCGGGTACTGCGTACGGCGGGTACTGCGTACGGCGGGTACTGCGTACGGCGGGTACTGCGTACGGCGGGTACTGCGCACAGCAGGTACTGCGCACAGCGGTACTGCCGACTGTCCGGCCTACACGCTGACGCCTTGGGTGCGCAGGGCTTGCTGGACCTGGGCCACATCGACGTTGCGCGGTACCGTTCCCGTTCTGGCACAGACGGCGGCGGTGACGCCGGCGCCTTGGCCGACGATCATGGTCGTCACCATGACCCGCAGCAGCCAGAACTCGGCGGTCGAGGCGCTGCGTCCGGCGCCGACCAGGAGTCCGTCCACCGCCTGCGGGACCAAGCAGCTCAAGGGGACCTCGAAGGTGCCGCTGCTCATGACCTGTACCCCCCACGCCTGCGGACCGGGGTGGCGGGTCTCGTGGTGGTAGGAGACGCCGCAACCGACCGCATCGGGAACCCGCGCCCCGGGCGCCTGCATGGCCGGGGTGAACAGGGTCAGCCCAGCGATGCGGCGGGAGAAGCGCACGCCGAGGTTGGTGGCGACGCCGGCGACATGCGCGTCGCGGAAGCCCGGGATGTAGCGGCGGTAGACGTCCGCGACGCGGAATGCCATGCGGCGGCCATCGACCAGGCTACGGCTGCTGGCGTCCGGGTCGAGTCCATCGAAGCGCACAAAGCCGGTGACCACATGCGCCGTGCGGTTGTGCCGCAGGAGATGCATCTGGCAGGCGTCGGTGGTGTCATGCAGGCCGATGGCGGCGGGCAGGGCGCCGTCGGCACGGGCTCTCTGGAAGGCCTGCATCTGCATGCCGCCGCCGTGCGGGAAGAGGAAGGTTCCGCACTCGGCATACTGCGCCAGCGCTTCGGCCAGGGTCCACTCGACGTCCATCTGCTCCGGGTACTGGTCGGGATGGGCGTGGAAGTAGCCCGTGAAGGCGTCGGTATCGACGTTGCCGAGCATGAAACAGAGGCTGTGCAGGTGTCCGGGGGCCTTGGCGGGGGCCACCATGGCCGCGCCGGCGCTCGCGGCAACATCGGCGTCGCCGGTGGCGTCGACCACGCAGCGCGCCCGCAGTGCCAGCCGTCCGCGCTTGGTTTCGACGATGAGGCCGGTCACGCGCTTTTCGGTGCAGATCGCGTCTACGACCGGCACGCCCAGGAGCAGCGTCACGCCGGCCGCGGTAAGCAGGTCCTCGAAGACGGCCTTGGCGCGCTCGATATCATAGATGACATGGCCCTTGTGCCGATGCCAGGCGCGGCCGTAGCCCGTGGCTTCGGCCAGGCGGTCCGCGATCTCGACCGGGATGCCGCGCGGTTCGAGGGTGTGGGTGCTGGTGTAGTAGGCGTTGAAGATGCTGCAGCACATGCCGGCGGTGGCGACGCCGCCGAGGAAGGTGTTGCGCTCCACGAGCAGTGTCGAGGCGCCGGCCCGAGCGGCCGCCAGGGCCGCGGCGATGCCGCCCAGGCCGCCGCCGGCCACCACCACATCCCACTCGCCATGCACCGGGGTATCGCGCGCCGGTTCATGCACTGTTGTCATCAGTCGTCGTCCTTCAGAAGCGGTGCGAAGGGTACCTTGCCGAGGTCGGCGCCGAGGCGGGCCGAAACCCGGAAGCCGGCCGCCGGGGGGCCGCCGCGGCGCAGGGTATGGTAGCCCAGGCCGGCCACCATGGCCGCATTGTCGGTGCAGTACTTCGGTTCCGCCAGGACCAGCCGCCGGCCGGCTTTCCGCAGCGCCGTGTCCATGTCCCGCCGGAGTTGGCTATTGCAGGCGACGCCGCCGCAGACGCAGACCGTCGGCGCCCCGACCTCGGCGGCCGCCCGCAGGGTCTTCGCCACCAGGACCTCGACCACGGCCTGTTGGAAGCTCGCCGCCAGGTCGGCTCGGTCGCTGCTCGTCAGCGTGCGGTCGCGGACGGCATAGAGGAGTGAGGTCTTGACGCCGCTGAAGCTGAAGTTGAGGCGGTTCTCGGGGGCCAGGGCCTTGCCGCTGGTACCGGTCAGGCCGCGGGGGAAGGCGTAGGCCTTGGGGTTGCCGGTGGTGGCGAGGCGGTCGATGAGCGGGCCACCCGGGTAGCCGAGGTCCAGGATCTTCGCGACTTTGTCATAGGCCTCGCCGGCCGCGTCGTCCAAGGTGACGCCGACGAGGCGGGCGTGGCCGTCGGCGCTGACAGTCACGAGCGCCGTGTGGCCACCCGATACCACCAGGGCCAGGAGTGGAAAGGCGGCCGCGTCCGCGAGCAGGTCGGGGCAGCCGTAGAAGGAGCCATAGATATGCGCGAGGAAGTGGTTGACGCCCACCACGGGGCAGCCCAACGCCAGCGCCACGCCCTTCGCATAGGCACAGCCCACCAGCAGGGCCGGCACCAGTCCGGGGGCGTTGGTGACCGCGACGGCGTCCATCGCCGCCAGGGACAGACCGCTCTGCGCCAGAGCCGCATCGACGACGGGCTGGATAGCGGTCAGATGCTCGCGTGCCGCCAGTTCCGGAACCACCCCGCCGTAGCCGGCATGGAGCGTCACCTGCGAGGCCACGACGTTGGCCAGTACCGCACGGCCGTCCCGGACCACGGCCACGGCCGTTTCATCACAACTGGTCTCGATGCCAAGCACGTTCATGCGGGCAGGGCCACTCCCGGCAAGCGTTACGTTGCGACTCAGCCACCAAAGACCGTATGCATGCGGTCGCAGTAGTAGCGCACGCTGTCCCACTCGGCATCGTCGGCGATGCGGTGATCGGGGCAGGGGAGGAAGCCGCCGAGGTCGACCAAGCGCCGCAGACGCTCGATCTCCGCGTCCACCTGGGCGAAGTCCCGGCCGAAGATCTTCTTCTCCATGCCGCCGACACCGAGGAGGCTGGGACCATACTGGCGGCGCCAGGGCTCGATGCTGGCACTCCAGGTGCCGACCTCGATGGGGAACATGGTGTTGACCCCATGGTTGAGCCAGGTGGGGATGAGCGCGTCGATCATGCCGTCGCAGTCGAGCGAGACGATATCGATGCCGTAGCTGTGGACCAAGTCAGTGATGCGCTGGTAGTGATGTCCGCACTTCTCCTCGAACATGGCCGGAGCGATCAACGGCCCGTTCTTGTAGCAGATGTCTTCCCAGAAGTGCGCGTAGTCGAAGTGCGCGCCGGATTCGAGCGCTGCCTTGGTGCACTGGTACTGCAGTTCGGCGTTGACGTCGATGATCTCCGTGAACAGCGCCTCGTCGTCCGCCATGAGGTAGCACGAGCCCTCCAGGGTGAGCCAACCGCGCACTTGGCCGTAGAGGCTGCCGCAGCGCAAGCCGACGAGGTGGGTGCGTTCGTCGCGGCGCAGGTAGTCCAGGCCGCCCTGGTTGAAGGTGAACACGCGGTCGACGGCCGGCACGCCGCCGTGTTCAACCCGGTCCATGGAAAACTGCAGCTTGGGGAGATAGAGCTCCTCCCAGCTCTTACGGTCCTTCAACAGATGGTCGACGTCGGGCTGGATCGAGCCCGCGCCCGGCACGTATAGCAGCACCACGCCCTGGCCGTCCAGGATGTGGCGAGAGCCATCGGGGAACTCGCGGAGGACCTTCGATTCGAAGCCGGGCTGGAGCCCCGCATTGGGTGAGAACAGGGTGTGGTAGTTGAAGTCGAAGCCGAGTTTGCGCGACAGGGCCACGTCGACCGGGCTGCCGTCCCAGAGGCCGGCGACCTCCGCCGCGGTGATGTGCCCTTCGGCGATCCACTTCTGCAGAGTCTCCCCGAGGAAGCCGAAATGAACCACTGGCAGACGGTCGTAAGGTTGGTAGCGCAGAACTGCCAGGACCCGTTCGCGATCTGTCATCCTGATGCCCTTTCGGTTTGACCCCTTTGCGGCCACGGGGATACCGTAGCCTGCCCGAGCGCGAATTCCTGCGGCGGCAGGCCGCAGAACGGACGAAACGGACGGCAGAGTGCTGGCGGCGTTCCCTGGGGTGAGACGGGGGTCAGGGCAGGTCGGGGCGCCGTTGCAGGCGGAGGCGCGTCTGGATGGTCGCTTCGTCGAGACCGTAGAGCGCATCGAGGAAGGCGACGTGGAACGATCCTGGGCCCCGCGACTCGGCTGCAGCCAACTCGCCACAGATCCCCATCACTGCCATGGCGTGGGCGGCGGCGAGCAGCGGGTCGGGGTTTACGGCCGCGAAGGCGCCGGTGAGGGCGCTGGCCGCGCAGCCCAGGCCGGTGACGCGCGGCATCAGGGGATGGCCATTGGCGACCTCGATCACCGCGTTGCCGCGCACGATCAGGTCAAGTGGGCCACTGATGCTGACCGTGGCCCCGCAGGCCCGGCTGAGTTCACGGCCGGCGGCCAGGGCAGCCTCGGCGCGGTCGCGGCTGTCGACGCCGCGGGTGGTGGCGCTGCTGACCTGCAGGGCGCGGATCTCCGAGGCATTGCCGCGGATGATGGTGGGTGGCGTGCGGCGGATCAACTCCAGGCAGGTCTGGGTGCGCAGACGGGAGGCGCCAGCGCCGACCGGGTCGAGGATGATCGGGAGGTGCCGGCGCTCTGCCGCGGCCATGGCCAGGGCCATGGACTCGATCCAGGGAGCGCTCAGGGTGCCGATGTTGATGACCAGCGCCGAGGCGATCGCAACGATGTCCTCGAGCTCTTCCGGCGCGTGGGCCATAACCGGCGCCGCGCCCAAGGCCAGCAGCGCGTTGGCCGTGGAGTTCATGACCACGTAGTTGGTGATGTTGTGGACCAATGGCGACTGCTGGCGGAGGCGCTCGACATCCTGCCAGACGGCGGTGGCGTGGGACTCCGTTGCTGACATGGCGTACCGTTCTCCTTGTCCACTCACGGCAACAGGAACAACCGTCCCCCACCGGCATCCAGCGAGAGTTGCAGGCCGGGCATGTCCGGACTGTCGTCCACCACCGGGATCTCCGCGCCCGTCTCCGGGCAGATCTCACGCACTTGGGCGGGGTCGACCGCGAACTCGACGGTTGGCCAGGCGGTGTAGACGAAATCGTAGTTGCTCAGCAGCACGGCCCGGCGGCCATCGGCATGGCGGAAAGCGCCGAGCAGGTACTCGGTGGTGTCGGGGCCAGCCAGTGCGCGCAGGGGCGTGCCCTGCAGGGCGGCGGGCGCGGCAGCGCCATTCACGCGGGTGACGCCGGTGCTGGTGAGCCGCATCAGGGTCGGCCCCATGGCTTTGACAGCGGCGTTGAGCCGGCGCGCCTGATCGTAGTGCCGCGTCTTGCGACCCTCGGCGGTGATGATCGCGCCCCCTTTGGGGAACTCGTCGCCGCGGGGGGTCCAGTAGCAGAAGTAGAGCAAGCCTTTGGCTCCATACGCCAGCGAGGTGTAGATCTGCCAGCGCAGGCTGTGCTCGGTGGGGTCGAAATGCGGACCGTAGGGCATGGTATTGAAGAAGTTCCAGAAGGGCACGCCCTTGCGGAGGGCGTGGCGGCGCATGACCTCGAGGTTCTCGCAGTAGCCGGCGCGGCCGTCCGCTTTGGGCTGCATCATCGGGTAGTGGTCCATCGAGAGGACATCGGTGTCGACCTCGTCAGCGAAGCGCGCGACATGTTCGTCGTAGGTCTTGGTGCCGAGCTGTTGCTCGTTGGCGTAGGTCGGGAGGAGGTTGATGTAGCCGAAGCGTCCCGGGCGGGCGACGCGGATGGCGTCGACATCGCGGCGCAGGTCGGCGAAGGCGGCGGTGTTGGGCTCGTCGCGCAGCATGTAGCCCCAGCAGGCCGGACTCTCGGGCAGCTCCTCGGGCTTCAGGCCAGCGCGGGCGACCACGGCGCGCAGGTCGTAGGTCTCACAGAGTTTGAGTTGCTCGCGTACCGTCTCCGCCGTACCCGCCCCGAAGCCGCCAATGACGAGGGTGAAGTTCGCTGCGGCGATGTCGCGGTAGCGTTCGTCCATGCCCGCCCCGGCTGGTGGGTCCACCCAGAACCCGATGGCGATCCGGTCCTGCTGGAACCTGGTTTTCTCCTGCGCCGAGACGCCCATGGTACTGCCTCCGAAGATCAGGATTGCCGCCAGCCAGGCGCTGGCCGTCTGCTGCAGACGGTGACACATGAGAAGCTCCTCCTCGCCCTGTGGACCGGACCCTCGTAACCCCAATGCTGCTAACCTGTCGACCACAAAAGACTAACCCCGGTGCGTCGCGAATCAACCTGGCCTAAGAAAGCTCGTCCTGGCGCGTCGAAGGGTATAGTGACAACGGGGTCCGCACATCTCCAGGAGCCATGACCATGCTGACGCGCCGCGCCTCCGCCTCTGTACACCGTCTGCTGTTGCTGCTGGTCGTGCTGGCCGCGTCGGGGGCGCTGGCCTGTCGCATCATCGTGCCGCCCTGGCCGCCGCCGCCGTGGTACCCCTATCCGCGGCCACAGCCGCCGCCCCGGCCACCGGCGCCCATGGAGGTCCGCGAGCACCGGGCGCAGATCGAGGTACGCCAGCGCCTGGCGGATGTCACCGTTGAGGCCTTGTTCCACAATCCCAACAGCTTCCAGATCGAGGGGGTCTACCTCTTTCCGATCGGCCGCGACGCGGCAGTCTCCAGCTTCACCATGACCGCCAACGGCAAGACCCTGGAGGCTGAGCTCATGGACGCCGACAAGGCCCGGCGCATCTACGAGGACATCGTGCGTCAGCTCAAGGATCCGGGGCTGCTGGAATACGCCGGTGAGGGCTTGCTGAAGGCGCGGGTGTTCCCCATCGCTGCCAACGGCGATGTGCGCATCCGGCTCAACTACGAGATGGCTCTGCCGCGCGAAGGCGGCCTGACCCGGGTCTTGTACCCATTCCTTTCCGCGCGGCCCGAGGGGGCGCAGTCGATCGGGCGGGCCCGCATCGAGGTGCGCCTCGAGACCGAGGCCCCGCTGAAGAGCCTCTTCGTGCCGGGGTTCGATGTCCGCGTCGAGCGCGACGGCGAGCGCAAGGCCACGGTCACCTGGGAACACGATGGGCACATCCCCGACCGTGATTTCGAGCTGATCTTCAGCGAGGACGCGCGGCCGGTCGGCATGGAGTTCCTGGCCTACAAGGACGGCGAGCAGGGCACCTTCCTCCTGGTCGTTGCGCCGGGCAGCGAACTGCAGGCCGAGCAGATCCCGGCGAAGGACGTCACCTTCGTGGTGGACACCTCGGGCAGTATGATGGGTGACAAGATCAAGCAGGCTCGCGACGCCCTCAGTTTCTGTGTGGGCGCGCTCAACCCGGACGACCGCTTCAACCTCATCGCGTTCTCAACCGATGTCGTCCCCTATGCCGAGAAGCCCATGCCGGCCAGCGCGGAGAACCGCCGGCAGGCGCGCGACTTCATCGCCGGGCTCAAAGCTCGCGGGGGCACGGCCATCGCTGCTGCCATGCAGGCCGCCCTGAAGGCGGAGGTGGCGAAGGATCGGCCGGCGTTCGTGGTCTTGGTCACGGATGGGTTGCCCACCGTCGGCGAGACCGACCCGGGGGCCATTCTCAAGCGCGCGAAGGAGGCTTGCGGCAGCCGTCGGTTGTTCGCTTTCGGCGTCGGTGACGACGTCAACACTCGCCTGCTGGACGGGATCTGTCAGGGCACCCGCGGCAGCAGCAGCTACGTCCGACCGAACCAGGATCTTGAGGTGGTCCTGTCCGCCTTCTACGAGCGGATCGCGTACCCGGTGATGACCGGTCTCAAGCTGGATGGCGGCAGCACGCGTCTCGCCGAGCTGAACCCCCCGGAGTTGCCGGACGTCTTCCGCGGCAGCGAGGTCCGGATCTCCGGCACCTATCGGGGCTCGGGGCAGGTGGAGATGACGCTCTCGGGAGAGGTCGCGGGCACGCGGGAGACGTTCCGTTTCCGGGCCGATCTCGACGGCAACCGCCGCAACTCCTTCATTCCGCGCCTGTGGGCGGTGAGTCGGGTCGGCTATCTGCAGGAGCAGATCCGCGTCAATGGCCACAACGCCGAACTGGTCGAGGAGATCCGCCGACTGGGGCGGCAGTTCGGCATTCTCACCGAGTACACCAGCTTCCTGATTGTCGAGGACAACGTCGACCGGGCGCGCGTCGACGGGGCGCGCCGCGCCTTCCGACTGGCGGAGAGCGAAGCCCGGCAGCTCGAGAGCGGCGCCGACGCCGTCGGCCTTTCGCAGCAGGCGAAGTCCATGCAGGGACGAGCCTACGGCATGGGCGCCGCGGCACCCGCCGCCGCCATGCCGGCCAGCGCCGCCGCCGCGGCGCCGGTACAGCGCGTCTATGAGGCCGCAGGCGTGCGCAGCGAGGAGGTGGCCGATACCGTCCGTGAGGCTGGCGAGAAGACGTTCTACCTGCGTCGGGCGGAGGGCTGCTGGTATGACTCGCTGATTCCGGTCGGCACGAGTCCGCGTGTGGACCTCGAGGTCAAGGCCTGGTCCGACGAGCTCTTTGCGCTGGTGCGGCAGTACCCCGAGCTCAGCCGCTACCTGCGTGTGGGCGGCAAACTGGTTGTGCGGCTTGGCACCCAGACCGTGCGGATCAGCCCGTGAGGGCCGGGCTAGCGCAGGTCCCAGAGCGTGATGGAGTTGCCGGCAGGGTAGCTCATTCTGTCGGCACGGCCATCCAGGTAACCGAATACGGCGTAGCCGGAGTGACGGTACTCGGGGCAGTAGTAGGTATTGATGAGATGTGGCGAGATCAGGTAGTCCAGGTAGTCACGACTATCCGCGATGGTGACCGTCTCGGCTGGCTGCCTGACCTCGGGCATTCTGGCGGGCGGAGCTCCGTAAGCAACCGTATAGACCGTGCCGACCCGTTTGAGGGTGAGGAACTCCCAGTTCCAGCCGTAGCCGACGTTGTTGATGTCGAGGACGGTGGTCGGCTGCGGGCCGAGCGGACAGAAAAAGACCCGCGAGTCGTCGGTGACATACTCCATGAGCCGTGACATCCAACTCGCCGTGTAGGTGTTGGGGGCCCCGGGCCAGAAGGAGGGGCAGGTATACTCCTCGAAGTCGTCCATATACTGTAGGTGGCCGAGCATGAGCTGTTTGACGTTGGACGTGCATTGCGCCTGCAGAGCCTTCTCGCGGGCGTGGGCGAGAGCCGGCAGCAACATCGCCGCAACGATGGCGATGATGGCGATGACCACCAGCAGTTCGATCAGGGTGAACGGCGTTCGCCTGTGTTCCATGGGTACACCTTCCATCGTTTGCCGGGCTTCTGCAACGAGAGCACGTACCTAGCATCAGCGCATATACTACTCCCTGCCGGCCGCGACCGCCATACCACATCGTGTGACCTTGTAGCGCCGGTGCGGCCTGCGGTTCAGCGGCTAGATTAGGACGACGATGAAGATACTACTGATTCTGCGCCATGGGAAGTCGCCCCATCTGGAAGGGGTTGACGACCACGAACGGCCGCTCTTCCCTGAGGCCCGTCGGCAGATTGGGGAGCTCGCGCGACAGCTCGCGGCCCTGGGGGTCGTGCCGGGGACGGTGCTCAGTTCCGATGCCGTGCGTGCCGCCGAGACCGCGCGTGCTTACGGCCTGGCGGTGCAGATTCCGGAGCCGTTGCTGCTGGCGGATCTCTATGACCCCGGGGCGCCAGAGGACGTGCTCGACGCGATCCGGGCTTGCGGCGGCCATTCTGACGTGGTGCTTGTGGTCGGGCATAACCCCGGTTTGGAGGAGTTCTGCAATCTGCTGACGAAACACCCGCAGGTTGATCGCCTTGGTACCGGGAGTCTGGCTGCGTTCGAGGTCGGGATCGACGCCTGGACCGAACTGCGCTGCAGGCAGGCCCGGCTGCGGAAGCTGTACGCTGGGCACTGACGGTGCTGCCTAGGGTACTGGCCACAGGAAGCGCCCCGTGCGGCGCAGGTGTTCCAGTTGTTCGATGGACTGCGCGGACTTGCGCTCGACGCTCTCGCAGGTGTTGAAGGCGTTGTGCGGTGTGCAGAGGACATCGTCGCGCTGGGCGAGTGCCAGCACGGCGTCGACCGCCGCCGAGGGCGTGCTGCTTCCGGACCGCAGCGCGACGGCCAACTCAGGCTCCTGATCGTAGACATCCAACCCCACACCCGCCAGGGCACCGCGCTGCAGCGCCGCGAGCAGCGCCTCGGCCTCGGCCAATTCGCCGCGGGCGACGTTAACGAACACCGCTCCGGCCCGCAACTGCAGTAGGCGCAGGGAATTGAAGAAGCCGCGGCTGGCGGGGGTCAGGTTCATGGCTGCCACTACGACGTCGGCCACTGGCGCCGCTTCGTCGAAGGACACGTAGGTCACGTCGTCCCAACGGCGCACCGGGTCAACGCCGAGAACGCGCATACCCAGGCCGCGACCGATATCGACGATCTCATGACCGATGTGACCCACTCCCACCACCAGCAAGGTGCGCCCGCGACACTCGGCGCCGGTGAGTCCGTCACGCTGGAAGCTGCCGAACTGGCGCAGTTGCCGCGGCAGACGGCGCAGCAAGCCCATCCAGAGCAGCATCGCGTGTTCGGCGACCGCGCGGTTGCAGTAGAGAGGCAGGTAGCCGAGCTGGAGGTCGGCGGTCACGCGGTTGCGGTAGTCGACCAGGTGATCGTAGCCGGTGCTGCGGCTCAGGATAGCGCGCAGGTGCGCCGCCCAAGGTGTCGGGAGGGTAGATTGGGTGCGGATGCTGATCACCGGCGCCGGGGGGACTGGGTCTCCCGACTCCTGGATCGTTTTCCAGGTGAAGCGTGCGGAAATATCCGGCGGCAGGTGGGCGCGGAGCGCGCGCTCCTCCTCGGCGAAGGCTTCGTAGAAGACAGCGTCCACGTGCATGTTCACCGCCCATAACGCCACATCGCGCTCCGCGGGTTCAGGGCAGAGCGCGATGTGGTTTGACAGAGTCTACTGCGGGGCCCTCGCGCTGCGTCCAGAAGGCCGCGAGGGCGGCCGCCGGACTACCAGTGCAGTAACTGGCCGTAGCCCTTACCCGAGAATGCGTTCAGTCGTGCCCAGCCGCCCTCGAGCGGGGTCAGCGTGGTGCTGATTTCGATGCCCTTGGCGGCCACGTCGCTCGGGTGGCCCACCAGGGTCGCCACCACGGCCTGGCCGGCGATCCTGCCTCTGACGACGAAGAGATACTCGGCGCCGTTAGCCAGTCGCAGCGTGGCACTGCCGCTTACGGTTCTGCCGTTGGGGGCGATCTGGAGCAGTAGCGTCCAGGTGCCGTCCATCGCGGGCGGGAGGTTCAGGGAGACGCTGCCGGCGAGCGGCAGCGTGACGGCGCCGACGAGAGCACTGCCGGAAGCCGGACCGACAAGCTGACGGGTGGCGACATTGAGGGCCAGTTTGAGCGCCAGCGAGGCGCTGGCGGCGTTGCCCGCCGCCGTGCCCTGCATCGCCATCGTGGCGACCAGGGCGCCGTGGGTGGCCGAGGCACTGCCCCTGATGGGCATTACGATGGGCACCACGGCCTTGGTAGTGCTGACCTGCAGGGTAGCCGTACCCGAGAGTCGGCCCCGGCTATCTTCGACCAGGACCAGGGTCAGCGGCCGCCCGGCGACGGTCGTGCTGTAGGTTCCCGTCAGGTCCCACAGGCCGCGGCCCGCGGTCACGTCGGCGGGGCTGATCACGGCCAGGAAGCTGCCGTTGGGGGCGACGGCGTTGGCCAGGCGGAACGCGGCGGTCCGCGTCTGGGTGGCGGTGACGTTGGTCAGGGTGCGCGGGTTGGCGGTGGAGCCGTCGTCCCACTGGGTGAAGACGTAGCCGAAGGACGCTGCCGCGGTCACCGGCGTCGTACTGCCGCCGTAGAAGACGGTCTGCGACGTCGTCCCGCTGATGCTGCCGCCAACGCCGGCCGCAAAGGTCACCGTGACCTCGGAGCTGACGATGGTGCTGGCCGCGGTCGTTACCGAGGTCTCTCCGGAGTCCTCACGGAAGCTGGCCGTCCCCGTGACGCTCTTGGTGCCGGTGGTGCCGGCGGGGACGTTGACCCGGTAGGTCAGGGTCACCGGCCAGCGCGAGGGGATGGTGACCCAGGCGAAGCCGAGGGTCCCCGTGGCGCCGGCGACCGGTTTGATGCTGGGGGCCGGGGTGCTGACGACGCTGTTGAAGGTCCAGCCTGTCGGCAGCCTTTCCTGCACGGCGAGACTCGACAGGGCGGCCGGCGTGCTGTGCGACAGCGTCACCGACACGTCGAGGGTACTGCCGGCGGTGTAACGTTCGCTGCCAAAACTGCGCACCGTGGTCAGAGTGCCTTTCACGGCGCTGGCCTTGGCTATCGCCAGCAGCCCCGGAGCATAGCCATCCTCGGTCCCGGCTTCGCAGTGATAGCCACCGCTATTGTAGAACTGGATGATGCGGGTCAGGTCGGGCGAGAGTTGCACCACCCAGTCGCCGTTCTGGTCGGTTTGGTGCGGGGTGCAGGAGGTGGCGCCGACGGCAGGCGCGTAGCCATCCTCGGTTCCGGCCTGGCAGTGGTAGCCGCGGCGGTTATAGAACTGGATCATGCGCGTCAGCTCGCCCGGCAGCCCGGCGGCCGCATCGGAGGTCAGTTGGATGCGCCAGTCGCCATTCTGGTCGGCCTGGTGCGGGTCGCAACTGACGACGGAGCAATCCCGCAGTTCGATGCACTGTTGGCCCAGGATCGGTACCGTGATTTCGGCGCCGGTGGTGCGGTACTTGGTCTCGCCCCAGAAGCAGTGCAGACCGTAATCGCCTTCCGACGCGGTCTTGAAAGACGGCGCGCGCACCTGGTACTTGAAGACGTGGGGCAGGGCCGGGATACCCAGCCAGGAGAACTCGCACAGGCCGCTGGCGCCGGGTCCGGGTGCAATGTCCGGCTCGGGAGTGCTGGTTACGCCTTCGAAGCTCCAGCCGGCCGGCAGTTCCTCGAAGACGGCCAGGCTGCGCACCGTGCCGAGGCCGCCGTAGGTGATCGTCACTGAGACCTCGATCAGGTCGCCGGCGTTATGGCAGCCAGGCGGGAAGGTGCGCTCGACGAAGAGGTCGAGCACCTGCAGATGGACGGTGACGACTTCGCTGCTGCCGCCGCCGCTGACGGTGATTTCGCCCACGTAGTTGCCGGCCGGCAGGGAGCTGCTAGCGAAGGTGACGGTGACGTTGTCCCAATCGGCCCCGGTCGCGGTGCCGCTGGACGGGACTGACAGCCACGGTACCGATTCACTGAGCGTGTAGTGCAGGGTACCGGTGCAGCCGTTCCTGACCCGGAAGCTCGCACTGGCGGGCGAGGTGCCGGTCATGCAGGAGGTACTGATCTCGAGGGGCTCCGCCAGCAGTTCCAGACATTCCAGCGGCGCCTGGTACTCGCCGTTGTCGCAGTCGGTACCCTTGACCGGATCGGTGACGGAGACAATCACGTCGCGCCAACTGCCGTCCAGCGTCGCATTGCTGGTCGTGTAGATGACGGTGTAGAGCGAGGTGATGACATGGACGATGCCATCGAGGAAGGTGCTGAAGTCGGCGGTGGCGAGGTTCTGCCAGTAGCCGCCGGTGTCGAGGGCGATGGTCTTGATGTCATTGACGGCGCCGTAGGCTTTCGCG
This sequence comes from uncultured Victivallales bacterium, assembly GCA_903837355.1. GTDB lineage: Bacteria > Verrucomicrobiota > Lentisphaeria > Oligosphaerales > JAFGRS01 > CAILUI01. Next base: position 41,730 of record CAILUI010000241.1, on the reverse strand, counting down.
GCCACGGGCTTGCCGTCGTTGCCCAGGAGGTTGTCCTTGGTGAGGGCAGGCCCCACGGCGAAGACAGTCCCGCCCATGGCGCTGACGGCGGCGGTGGTCTCCGGCATGTTGTAGTCCGAGAGCCCGGAACCATCGCTGGCCGTATGCACCGCTGCGTCCGTGATGACCACGAAGATGCGCTGCGAGCCCGCGCGCCAGGTCATATCGCGGATGGCCCGCATGATCGCGTCCAGGGGCGATTCGGGGAAGTCGCCGCCGCCACTGGCGACGAGGCCATTCACGGCCGCCTGGAACGTTGCCACCGTGCTGGTGAGGTTGAGGTCGAAGGTGATCTCTGCTTTGTCGCCGAAAGAGACCAGGCCGAAGCGGGCGTCGACGCCCGCCGCCACGATGTCGCTGGCGAACTGGGTCGCCTTCGCTTTCATGGTGCTGATCTGGCCGCTCATGCTGCTGGTATCGTCAAAGATGAAGACCACGTCGGCCACCGAGCCGGCGGTCCCGGCGCAGGTAACGGAGGTGATGGTTTGCGCCGTGCCGTCCTCGGTCAGGGCGAAGTTCGGTTTGCTGAGCGCGCAGGCGCGGCCGGCGTCGGAGTCGACGCGCACGGTGGCGGTGATCTGCGGGAAGATGCCGGCGGCGGAATAGCCGACCGCCATGACGTTCACGAAGTCGTTACCCAGGCCGTTGGTGCAGGTGGTCGGCCCCAGGGGGGCGCGGTAGGTACCGTTGTCGCAGTCGGTGCCTTCCACGGGGTCGGTCACCTGGATGACGACGGCCCGCAGGGTGCCGTCGAAGGCGCTGTTCGCCGTCGTGTAGACAACGGTATACAGGGAGGCGACCACGTCGATGATCTCATCCACAAAGGCGCCGAAGTCGGCGGTGGCGATGTTCTGCCAGAAACCGCCGGTGCCCTCGGCCAGGAGGCGGATATCGTCGAGGCGCTCGGTCTTGGCGGCGGCGATGGCCACCGGCTTGCCGTCGTTGTCCGTGAGCATGCCCTTGGTCAGGGCCGGGCCCACCGCGAAGACCGAGGCGCCGCGAGCGCTGCATTCGGCCTTGACCTCGGCCAGGGTGGAGGAGGCGTAGGCCGTGCCATCGCCACGGTAGTGCGAGGGGGCATCGGTGATCACGACGATGATTTTCTGCGCGGCATCGCGCCAGGTCAGGCCGGTCAGGGCCAGCATAACCGCATCGAAGGAGGTTTCGGGCGCATCGTCGCCGCCCGCGGCCGACAGGGCGTTGATCGCGCTCTGGTAGGCGCTGACGTCAGTGGTGAACTCTTGGCGGATGGTCTCGTCGTCCTTGAAGGAGACCAGGGCAAAGCGGGCATTGACGCCGCGGGCGGTGATGTCGTTGACAAACTGTGTGGCCTTGGCCTTCATGGTGCCGATCTGGCCGCTCATGCTGGAGGTGTCGTCAAAGACGATGGCGATATCGGCCACCGAGCCGCCGGTGCCGGCGCAGGTGACGGAGGTGATGGTCTGCCAGACGCCGTCCTCGGCCGCGGCGAAGTCGGGCTTGGTGAGTTCGCAGGCGCGTCCGGCTGCACTGTCGACGCGCACGGTGGCGGTGATTTCGGGGAAGACCGCGGTGGTGGCGTAACCGACGGCCATGACATGGACGAAGTCGCCCGCGCCCGTGTCACAGTCGATGGTGTCGAAGGGGGCCTGGTAGGTGCCGTCGTCGCAGTCGCTCAGGCCGACGGTCGCAGCCTTGCCGACCGGCGGGGTCGCCCAGGGGTCGGTGACGGTGACGATCACGGCGCGCCAGAGCCCATCGAGGGTCGCATTGCTGGTGCTGTAGGTGACCGTGTAGAGTGAGGCGATGACATGCACGATCTCGTCGACGAAGGCGCTGAAGTCGGCGACGTCGATGTCCTGCCAGAAGCCGCCGGTATCGAGGGCCAGGGTCTTGATGTCATTCACGGCGCCGTAGGCTTTGGCCGCCAGAGGTTTGCCGTCGTTGTCCAGACCGCCGTCCTTGCTGAGGTTGGGGCCGACCGCGAAGACCGAGCCGCCGATGGCTTTGACCGCCGCGGTCGTTTCCGGCATGTTGTAGGCCGACAGTCCGGAGCCATCGCTGAGCGTATGCACGGATGCGTCGGTGATCACCACAAAAATGCGCTGCGAGCCGGAGCGCCAGGTCATGTCGCGCACGGCCAGCATGATCGCGTCCAGGGGCGACTCGGGATAGTCGCCGCCCCCGTTTGCCACCAGGGCGTTCACGGCGGCCTGGAAGTTGGCCACACTGCTGGTGAGGTTCAGGTCGAGGCCAACCTCGGCTTTGTCGCCGAAGGAGACCAGGCCGAAGCGGGCATTGACGCCGGCGGCGACGATATCGTTGGCGAACTGGGTGGCTTTGGTCTTCATGGTGCCGATCTGGCCGCTCATGCTGCTGGTATCGTCGAAGATGAGGACGATGTCGGCGACCGAGCCGTCGGTGGAGGCGCAGGTTACCGAGGTCAGCGTCTGCGCCACGCCATCCTCGGTCACGGCGAAGTGCGCCGCGGTCAGGCCGCAACGGCCTCCGGCGTCAGTGTCGACACGCACCGTGGTGACGATCTCCGGCCAGCGGCTGCGGTCGACGTAGCCCGTGCCCATCACATGCGCGAAGTTCCAGAGCGAGGCGTCGCAGTCGACCAGCACGCGGGGCAGTTCGACGGTCTTGCTGACCGAGACGGCGTAGGACTGGCCGGCACCGGCGGTGACGGTGTAGGTCAGCGTCTGCCCGCCGTAGGCGGGGTCGGCCCGCACGGAGAATGAGACCAGCGTGGTGTCGCCATGGGCGAGCGAGGTCACATACTGGGTGCTGCTGCCGCCGCCGGCCACGGTCAGGCCGGCCGGCAGGGCGATGGTCACGGGCAGGTTGGTCAGGGTGAACCCGGTCATGTTCAGCAGGGTCACATTCACCGAGAACGGGTTGGGGGTGAAGGTGCTGCCGGCGGCGCTCAGGGCGCCCGGGGCGGCGACGCTCATGCGCAGGTCGGTACCGCCGCTGCTGACGCGGCCGAGACCGTAGAGGACCACAAAGGACCTCGAGGTCCCGGCCGGCAGGGAGCGGTCGAACCACCACATGCCGACGGCGCTGTCGTCATAGGTCGAGCCGGTTGGGTCGTAGTCGAAATTGGAGCCGTTGGAGACCTCGGACCAATTCCCCATGACGAACTTGTCGGGCTTGGTGGCGCCGCCGCCGACGAAAGTGCCTTGGCCCACCGTCCCCGGTGCGGCCGGGTCGTCGTACTCAAAGGCCTGCCAGAAGTCGGGGACGGGGTAGGTGTAACTGCCGCCGCTGCCCGTGGCGCCGAAACCAATCTCCGTGGTGGTAATGCCCGAGGCCGTGGCCAGGCGGGCCTCGTCGTTACCCCCAACCTTGGTGTCCAGGCCGACCTTGAGGCTGATGACGTGGGTGGCCTTGCCGGGCGGATTGGTGAAGGTATAGGTGAAGCGCCCGGTGTCGGCGCGGCCGGAGTCGCTGGCGACCAGATCATAGGTGCCCGTGAGGGTGACGTCACCGATAGTCCACGAGATGGTGGCGTAGGTACCCCCTCCACCCACGGCCACCGTACTGTTCGCATAGGCATCAGTGTCGGCGAGGACGTAGAGGGTCCCGTCGATTTCCACGGAGAGACCGTTGGACCAGCCGTCGTAGGTGGAGAAGATCAGGTTCTTGTTGTTGTCGTTTGGGTTGTCGGGATCCCCGGCCAGGGTCTTCAGGCCCCAGTGCCCGTAGTCGCCGCAACCCATCGACATGTAGGCATTGGCGACAGTCACGTCCTTGGTGCTACCTGCGGGCGCGCCAACCAGCGCCGCCTTCCAGGCGGCGTACTCCGGCGTCCCGGGCAGCGGCGCCTTGGCGGCGTCCACGGCGAACAGGCTCAGGCCCAGCAGGCAGGCCATCATCCCGATGGCTGCCGTCACCCGCCGAGACCACATTGCAGTGAGGCTCTTCATGGCGCACCCCGCTTGTTTGGGATCACTATCTGACTGCTAGGGAAAATACACGCCAACAGGCACTGCGTCAACACCCGCGAACCACCCAGGCGTAAGGCTTCAGTGAAGTCTGCGCGGACCCCTGGAGGGCGAAGCTCCCCAGGCGCGCACGCGCCGCTGAGCCACCGGCCAGAGGCTGGAAACGGCAGACGGCTCACCGCCTGCACGCAGGCTGGGGAGGTTCGCCCTCCAAAGCCTGCCCGCTAAGCCGGCTGCTGCGGACTTCACTGAGGCATCACCACCCAGGCATGGGTACCGCCTTCACCGTGGCGGGTGATCAGGGCGCCTGCCGGTCGGGCGCAAAGCACAGCAGCGTTTCCAGGTGCGGGGTTCCGGCGAAGAGGTCGAGGGGAACCGCGGCGGTCAGGCGGTAGCCGCTGCTCTGCCAGGCGACAATCTGGCGTGGCACCTCGTCGATGCCGCAGCAGGCCTGGACGACCCTGGCCGGCGCCCGGCCGGCGAGGGCTGCGATCACCGGCGTCGGCATGCCTTGCCGGGGCGGGTCTGCCAGGAGGGCTTCGGCATGCCCGTCCGGGCGCGGGAGGTGGTGCACGACGCTTTCCCCTTCGATGCGGCTGACGCGGAAGGTGACGCGGTTTCCGGGGGGGAAGAAACGGCTATTCTGCTGCGCCGCTTCGATGCTCTCGGGCGCCGCATCCAGCCCCGCCGCGTGGGCATAGCCTGAGGCCAGGAAGTGGGTGAACAGGCCATAGCCGCAGTACAGATCGAGCAGATGCTCGGCGGGGGTTGGACAGAGCAGGTCCCGGACCGCCGAGAGCAGCAGTGGCACCATGGCTTCGTTGACCTGCGTGAAGCCGGTCGGGTAGTAGAGGTAGCGGTTGCCGTGGAAGGTCACCACCAGCACGCTCGGGCCGAACAGCTTCTTGGTCTTCAGGCCGTCGACTTCCTGCCGGCTGTCGAGGTAGTAACGCGAGCGGCTGGGATCAAAGAACATGAAGGCCGAGATGATGGCGCGGTCGAACTCCGGGAGCAGCGCTGCCATCATCTTCAGTTTCCTGACGATGGTGCCATCCAACTCGCAGACGTTGAAGATGACGGTGCGTTCGCTGTAGCTGCCGCGGATGATGGCGAAGTTCAGCACGCTGGCCAGCGGGCGGAAGTGCGGTTCGTTCAGCCGCTCGCCGAGGAAGCGGTAGAGCGCCGCGTGCTCGGTCGGTTCCAGGTGCGAGGTGGTGGCCGTCTGGGTGGCCGGGGTGCCGTCTTCCTGCAGGGCCACCAGGCTGAGGTGACCGCGGTGGTAAACGGCTTGTCGGCGGGTGGTGGTGCGGTAGTGCCGTGGTCGCGGTGCGGCAATGACCGCCGCGGGTGCCAGCGGCAACTGGTGCCCTTTCCAGAACGCCTGCAGTGCCTGGTTCTTGGCGGCCAGCTCGTCCCCGTACTTGAGGTGGACGAGGGGCTCCATGGCCAGACGGCGGCGCGCGCCGGTTTGCGGTTGCAGGGCATCTTGGATGAGTTCGGCGAAGAGCATGCCTTAACATAGCTCCTGACAGTATGCACGGACGGCCTGCGCCAGGTCTTTGCCGAAAGTGCGGACACCGGCGGGCGTGACGGTCCAGTCCTTGACGTTGGCGTACGGGAACTCGAGTCCGGCCCCGAGGCGGGTGTTGGGGAGGCTCTGGATCCAGCGCCCGAAGCTGCAGCCGGCGCTGTAGTTGGCGCCGGTGTTCCAGGCCTTGCCAAAGGGCAGGTTGTCGGCGGCGGCGTACGGTACCGGCCCGGAGCGGTGGCGCTCGAGGTGCTGCGCCAGCCGCGTCGTCTCCTGCCACTGCTGCGGGTGGTCCTGTCCGACGAAGTAGACGTGTTCGTTCCAGGCGCCGCTGATATGGGGACAGTGCAGGTCAAGCGCCAGCAGCGGCCGGCCGGCGGACCAGGTCGGGACGAGGGCGCGCAGGGCCTGAACGGTGGCGTGGACGCTGGGATCGGCGTAGTCGCGGTTGTGGTCCCGTGGTCGCCGGTTCTTGCCTTGGTCCCCATTCTCGACACCGTCCTTATCGACGAACGGAACCAGCCGCACGTCGACATTCTGGCGGTACCAGGCGCCCGTCTCATCCTCGGCGAGGATGGCATCGAGGAGGCCCTCGAGGATGAAATTGGCGACCGACTCGCAGGCGTGATGGCGAGCCGTGACCAGCAGGCAGTACGACGCCGCGTCAGCGCGTCGGCCGGCATGCAGGCACTCGGCCGTACGGCCCGCCGCCGTGCGGCAGAGTTCGCCCAGGCGGAGGTGCGTCGAGGGAACGTGGTGCTGCAGGAAGCGCCGCAGGTCGGCCTCGAGGTAGGGGATCGCGAACGCGCAGCGCACCTCGGCGGTGGTGCCTGGAAAGGTGTACGTGAACTCCGCCGGTCGCTGCCGCCCAAGCCATGACCAGGACTGCCCACCGTCGTTACTCAGTGCCGGCCCGCGGGTGCCGATGACGTCTTTGTCAGCGAAGTGGAACGTGAGCGTGCGTCCGGCGGCGCCGCGGACGCCGAAGTGCCACCAGAACCACCAGCCCTCGGTATCGCGCCGGTCCTGGCGCAGGGTGATATGATCGCCCTTCACCTTCTCGCAGATGATGTTGCCGCCCGCGAACTCGGCGCGCAGTTCGGCGCCGCCGGGGAGGGCCCAGCGGCCGGTGCCGGTCATGGGCCCTGTCAGCGCCCGTCGCCAGGGCAGTATTCCCATCGTTCCAGCACTCCGTGGTAGTCTCGGGCAGGTCCGGACCGGGTCAGCCCGGCCGGCGGACGGGGAAGTACAGCGTATAGGCCTCGTCGACCACTTCATACAGGGGTTTGAAGCGGATCGTGGTCGCCTGACCCACGCTGCGGTAACCGTTCATCCAGCGTCCCCACTCGCGCTCATTGTCAGCCGTCAGCAGCGTTGCCGGCCGTTCCGGGTCACCGATCAGGGTGACCTCGTGGTCGCAGAGTCCGGCCAGGACCACGGGCCCATCGAGGAAGGCCATGGTGCCCGGCTCATCGGGGATCGGCGCGGCGGTGATGGTTTTCGGCAGCGTCAGGCGGACCGTGTCGTTGTGCCAGAGGCGACGGAGGGGTTCGAAGCTGCCCGCCAGGCCCTGCACCGGCACGGGAACGCCGTTGACCTCGAGTTCGGCCTTCCCCGCCAGCCACTCCGGCAGCCGCAGGTTGAGGGTGAACTCGAGGGGCGTCGTAGCGGAGACCGCGATGACGACGGTCAGGGCGGTGGGGCGATGCCGGGCCCCGGCGGCACTGGAGTTGTCGCTGGCGGAACCGCTGTTGCGCTGGTCGAGATCCAGCCGCAGGGTTACGTCGGTGCCCTGCAGATGCGTCTGCACGGTCGCGGGGATGTACTGCGCCAGGGTCAGGCCGCCGTCGTGCTCGTAGCCGATGAGGTCGGCATAGAGGCTGTGGGCCTGGACCAGCGAGCCGTGGCAGCACCAAAAGTCGCAGGTGGGGTGCCCCCAGCGCTTGTGGGCACCGGCATCGAGGGGCAGCCAGTAGGTGATCTGGCCGGTGCCCGGATGCTGCTGGGCCAGGATGCCGTTGTAGAGGTTGCGCTCGATGTAGTCGGCGAACTCCGCCGCCCCGGTCCAGCGGAAGAGGTAGTCGGCCAGCCGGATCAGGTTGTAGACGACGCAGTGCTCCTGGTTCTTGTCACCCCGGCGGGCGGCGAACTCGAAGGGCGGCGTCCAGATCTCGCCGGCGGTCTGGCTGCCCGTGCAGAAGGTGCCTCGCGCGGTGACGGCGCAACGCCAGTAGGCCTCGACGATACGCCGCCAGCGCTCGTCGCCCGTGACCTCGTAGCAGCGGGCTGCCCCGTGGACCTCGGGGATGGTGGTGTTGGCGTGCATGTTGGTTAGCGGGTCGCGGCCCGCGAGCAGGGGATCGAAGAGGCGATGGCGGGTGTAGCGCTCGATGAGATCGCGGTACTTGGCCGCGCCGGTGCTGGCGTAGAGGTCGGCCCAGCTTTCCAGCATGCCGCCGGTCTCGACCTCGAGGATGCGGTCCAGTTGCTCCCGGCTGCAGCCGGCAGACCAGCGCACGAACCAGTCCGCCAGGCGGTCGGCGATGCCGAGCGCTTTGGCGTTGCCGGCGTAACGGTGCATGTCGATGAGTCCCATCAGGGTCTTGTGGTGCACGTACTGCGGGGCCCAGGTCGGCGTGCCTTTGGCCAGCCAGAGCATGTACGTCTCCGGGATCGGGCTGCACCATTCACCACCGTTCTTCGCCTGGCACTTCTCGAGCTCGTCGACCACGGCGTCGGCTTTGCCTTTGATCTCCGCATCGCCCGTCTGCCGCCAGATACGGGCTGCCGCCGAGAGCCAGTGCCCGACGAAGTGGCCACGTACCTGGCAGGTCGGCGCCTCCCAGCCCCAGTGCCGCTCATCGCCGCGGCTCATCCCGCCGTTGTAGCTGTTGCGCTCACTCCACTGCCGCCGTCCAGCCTCCAGATCGAAGTTCTGCAGCAGGTTCTCGACGCTGAGGCTGGCCACGTAGTTACGGTTGAGCCGGAAACGGTCCATGAACAGGCCGCCGGACAGGGTCACGCGCGGGGGCACGTGCAGCGGCAAGGCGAGCGCAGCAGGCATGGTCTCTTTCTCCGGAGCTCGGGGTTCGGATGCAGTGTCCCTACCATGCGCTCGGATCGCCGCGGCCGCAACCCCCCCGAGCTGCTTCGGCAGGGCGCTTTCACCCTGCTGGCAACGGCAGCGCCGGCGCGGCGGGTGGTGGCGTCCGTTTCTGGTACCGATACCGACCCCGATACCGACCTGAGCACGCCCATTTCCTCTGTCAACTTGCGTGGAAGGGAAGGGATGCTATAGTATTCGCGGTTTGATCGTGAGCGACACGATAGGGTGTTTCCATACTGCTGTCCTCTTCCCTGCATCCGCTGCTGGATTCCGTGGAGGTTGGATAGGGATCCCCAGGGCTTGCGGAATCCGCAGGTACGCCACACGGCTTGCGTCACGTCCCGGTTTGGTTCCGGAAGGACGTCGGCGTCCGATACGACCCCGCGGCAGTGACCTTATGGCAGCCTAATTGCTGCCCGGGGCTCGTGAGACTTCCATTCGCCGACGCTGTGTGCCTTCAGAATTGACCTCGGAGTGACTATGATCTCGACTGCGACCGTGACCGCGACCCCCAATGCTTTCCATGGCCTCGGCATTTCGCCGGCGCTGCTCGGCGCCATCGACGCGCTGCACTTCACGGTACCGACCCCGGTGCAGGCCCAGGCGATCCCCGTGGCCGTGACGGGCCGCGACATCATCGGCATCGCGCAGACCGGTACCGGCAAGACGCTCGCCTTCGGCATCCCGATGGTGCAGCGTCTGGCCGAGAACGGGCGCTGCGGCCTGGTGCTGGTGCCGACGCGCGAACTGGCCCTGCAGGTGAATGAGTCGCTGGTGCGCCTGACGCCGTCCGTCCGCATGCGTACTGCCGTGCTCATCGGCGGCGAGTCCATGCAGATGCAGATCCAGCGTCTGCGTGAGAGTCCCCGCATCATCATCGCCACCCCGGGCCGACTGAACGACCACCTGAACCAGCGCCGCCTGCGGCTGGATCAGGTCGGTGTGCTGGTGCTCGACGAGGCGGATCGCATGCTCGACATGGGCTTCTTCCCGCAGATCGAGCGCGTGCTCAAGGCGCTGCCGAAGGACCGCCAGACGATGCTGTTCTCGGCGACTATTCCGGCGAGTGTGGTGCAGATTGCCGCCGACTACATGCAGACGCCGGCGCGGGTCGAGGTGGCGCCTTCCGGATCGGCCGCGTCGCTGGTTTCCCAGGAGATGTTCGTCGTGCGTCGCGAGAGTAAGGGCGCGCTGTTGGGCGAGTTGCTGAAGGACTACAGCGGCTCGGTGCTGCTCTTCGTGCGCACCAAGCGCGGCGCCAGCCGCGTGGCGGAGCAACTGCGCGGCATGGGGCATGCCGCCGCCGAGATTCACGCCGACCGGACCCTGGGTCAGCGCAAGAACGCCTTGCGCGGCTTCAAGTCGGGCGAGTTCCGCGTTCTGGTCGCCACCGATATCGCGGCGCGCGGCATCGACGTGACCGGGATCGAGCTGGTGGTTAACTACGACCTGCCGGACGATCCGGAGAACTATGTCCACCGCATTGGCCGCACGGGTCGGGCCGGTCTCGAAGGGCGCGCCATTACCCTGGCCACGCCGGACCAGGGCCAGGAGGTCCGCCAGATCGAGAAGATCATGCAGATCTCCATCCCGCGCAATGAACACCCCGAGGTGCCCGGCGAGCACTTCACCAAGGCCTCGGTTCCCGCGGGGCGGCCGCAGCCGTCGCGGGGTCCGCAGGGCCCGCGCAGCGGTCGTCGTCCGCAGGGCGGGGCTACCGGCCACGGCTCGCGCCATGGCTCCTTCAGCTTCCAGCCCCGGCGGGCGCGCTGACCCCTGCGGTTGCGCAGACTGCCGCTTCCTGTTCCCAACAACCGGCCGGGCGTCGCGAGAGCGAGGCTCGGCCGGTTGTTTGTTGCCGACCCTGACGAGCGGCTCGCGGGGGATCGGCGCCGAAGGTGCGGCAAGCCCTCTGCCCAGCCCAGCGGGCTGGGTTGGGGGGTCCCATCGGCCGTAGCCCTTTGTCAACCCCCGAAGTCGCTCGCGAAGAGTGAGAAACCGTGGGTGTCCTGGTGGTTGGGCTGGGCGGAGTCTGAGGGGGTAACGCGACGTTTGTCCGAGCTCAGGTACATTCGAGGGAACCGGCATACATTACCCATGGAATAGGTGAGCTGAACGTTGCCATGACGAGCGACTGCCGAGAGCCCGTGAGCCGCCCCAGGCGGCCCGATGGGAGCCCCTCGGCCCCGGCCACGAGCCACAGGAAGCCCTGCACATGAACGCCATCCTCAACCTGTGTCTGCTGCTGGGTTGCACGGTCCTGGGCGCGGCGGTTCTCGTGCCGGCGCCGTCGGGGTCGGTCTTGGTCGAGGCCGAGGGCTTTGCGCGCTGCGCGTGGGACCGCCTGGACGAACCCGCCGCCAGCGGCGCCGGCTGGTTACGCTGCAACCAGCCTGACCGGGTCGCCGAGACCACGCTGGACTTGCCCGCCGGCGCCTACACGCTCTGGGTCCGCGGCACCGACAACGGCCACTACCCGGGGCACTACCAGTATCGCGTGACCGTCAACGGTACGGTGTACTGGGGCGGCACCACCGAGCCCCTGGCTACGACCTGGTGTTGGGAGAAACTCGGCACGGTGGACGGCGGGGCGGTCACGTTGCGGCTCGACCTGGCTGATCGCTGGAACACCGGCTGCGATGCCTTCCTCTTCGTGCCTGACCCCGCCTATCGCCCCAGCGGTGCGCCGCGTCTGCGGCAGGTCAGCACCGACGTTCGCATCGGCCGCGCCGGCGGCGTGGCCAGCGTTGTGTTCGAGGCCCCGGCCGGGGCCTCCGGGGAGTGCTGGGCGGCCCTGCGCCGGGAGCGGCAGGTGGTTTGGTCGCAGCGGCTTGAGCCCCGCCTGGACGGCCAGGCCGCGGCCGGCAGGGAGCGGCTGCGTGTGGAGTGCCAGGTCCCGGCGCTGCGCTTTGTCCCGGCTGGGCGCTACGAGCTGTCGCTGGAGCTGGGCGCGGAACAGTGGAGCGGTCGCGAGGAGGGCGACTACAGCGTTGCCGAGGTCCGTCTGGACCCCATCCCGATCCCGCCGCCGGCGGTGGCGCGGGTGCGTAACCACCAGGGGATACCCACCCTCAGCATCGACGGCCAGCCGCTCTTTCCCTTCGCCTTTCTCGGCGTACAGACCGGTCACTACGGCGAGTTCGCGGCCCAGGGGGCGCACCTCTACACCGTGGGCTGCGGCATCGGCAACCAGGGGCCGGGGGGCTTCGACCCCCTGGAGCCGGCGCGGTTGTTGGAGGAGGTGCTCGCCCGCGATCCGGAGGCCCGCCTGATTCTGCGCGTTCAGCTCGAGCCCCAGGCGGCCTGGCTGGCGGCGCACCCCGACGAGCGCGTGGTCTTCGACGATGGCTCGGTCGGGCCGCAGTCCTTCGCCTCGCAGGCATGGCTCGAGTTGATCTGCGGCGATCTCCGCCGCTTCGTGAGCTACCTGCGTTCCAGCCCCTTCGCCGACCGCGTCATCGGCCTGCACCTGTGTACGGGGTATTCGGCCGAGTGGCAGAGCTGGGGTCTCTGGGACGACCGCCGCGGCGACTTCTCGCCCGCCTTTGCGCGTTTCTTCCGCCAGTGGCTGCGGGGCCGCTACGCCAGCGATGCCGCTCTGGCGGCGGCCTGGAAGGACCCCCACACGAGCCTGGCCACGGCGGCCGTTCCGTTGCGCAGTCGGCGCGACCAGCCGGCGCAACTCCTCTGGAGCCCCAGCCAGGACCGCCAGGTGACCGACTTTTACGAGGCCTACTCCCTGGCGGCTGCCCAGGCCATCGCCCGCGTGGCGCGGGCCGTCAAGGAGGCCTCCCACGGCGAGCTGCTCACCGGGGTCTTCTACGGCTACGCTCCCCAGTACGGCGGCCTGGCCCCCGAGAGCCAGCACCTGGCCTTGTCTGCGGTCCTGGAGTGCCCGGACGTGGACTTCCTCTGCGGCCCGGCCATGTATACGGATCGCGCGCCCGGGGGCACCTCCACCTTCATGTCCCTGACCGACTCCATCCGCCTGCACGGCAAGCTCTGGCTCAACGAGTCGGATATCCGGACCCACCGGCAGGCCGATACCGTCGGCCGTTGTGCCGACCTGGCTCAGACCCTGGGCGTGCTCACGCGCGAGTATGCCGCGGTGCGCAGCCGCGGTGCGGGCCAGTGGTGGTTCGATATGGGTGACGGCTGGTTCTCGGACCCTGCCATCCTGGCGCTGTTCGGCGAGATGAATCGCCTCGGACAACAGGCCCTGCGCGAGCCGCCGCCGCCGGCGCTCGCGCCGCAGATCGCCGTGCTGCTCAGCGAACGCAGCCTGTTGCGGCAGGCGGCGGGGGCGGTGGGCGACTTCGGCTTCAAGGCCCTGACCGCGCAGATCGCGGCCCTGGATCGCCTCGGGGCGCCGGCTGCCCTGTACCTGCTCGAAGACATTCAGCACCTCCCTGACGCCCGCCTGGTCATCCTGCTCAACGCCTTTGACCTGACGCCGGCCCAGCGCCGCGCCGTCGAGCACCTCAAGGCGGCCGGGCGCGTTGTCGTCTTCATCTATGCCAGCGGCCTCGGTGGGGTTGACGGCGATGGTGAGGTCCGCGAGAACCTGGACGCTGCCAGCGCGCTGATCGGGCAGCCGCTGCTGGCGGTGGGCGCGGGCTCATTCCGCGTTCGCCTGAACGACGATCCTCTCGCGGCGGGGCTGCGCACTGTCGAGCCCGTGTTCGGGATGACCACGAACGAGTACGGCCCCGACCTCGTTGCTTCCCCCCGCTATACCGTCGAGCGCCCGTCCCGCGTTCTGGGCGTCTTCCCTGACGCCCTGCCGGCGCTGACCCTGCAGGCGTTTTCCGACTGGACCTCGGTGTGCAGCCTGGCGCCCGGTATTCCTCCCGGTCTGCTGCGCAACGTTGCTCGTCTCGCCGGCGTGCACATCTACTCCGAGTCCGAGGATGCCTTCTACGCGGGCCGTGGCCTCGTTGCCCTGCACGCCCGTACCGCTGGCGACAAGGTCATCGCGCTGCCGTCGCCGATGCGGGTTCGCGAACTCTTTGTCCCCGGTGCCGTCGAGCAGCGCACGCAGGTCCTGCGCTTCCAGGCGGCCGCGGCCGAAACGAGGGTGTTTCAGCTTCTGGGCCCAGCCGGCGAGTAGCCAGGAGGAATGGAGGTACCCGTGCGACGTGCATCCCTGATGTTGATCGGTGCCACGGTCTCCTGTCTGTGGCCGCCAGGCGCCAGCGAGACGCTGGCCGCCGAGGGCCTGCAGCCCAGCCTGCGGCTCAACCTGTCGAAGACCTACGCGCTGGAGATCTGGAAAGGCGAGGTGTCGCCGATCCTGTACCGCAGCGCTCGCGGCCAACTGCTCCTGCTGCCGGGGAATGGCAGCATCGGCAAGCCGCCCCACGCCCTGTCGAGTGACGATCAGGGGCGCACCTGGCGCGAGTGGCAGGGGTTTGGCACCTGGCCGCAGATGGCCTACGCCGACGTCGTGCGTCGCGGCGCCGAGCTCCTGGCCTTCGGGTTTAATGACAAGGATTGCTATGGGGGAACCTACCTCTGGTGGTCTCAGGACGAGGGCGTGACCTGGGCCGGCGGCAAGCGCCTGACGGCGGACAGCGAGCGCTGGGCGCCGATGAACAACCGCGTCCTGGTGACCCGCAGCGGGCGGTTGATCGTGCCCATCGAGCAGTTGCTTGGGGCCGAGGGGCCCGGGCCCAACCAGATCGGCACCATCACCAGCGCTGACGGCGGGCGCTCCTGGCAGCGCAGTCCGATCTTTGGTCCGCCGCCGCCGCTGCCCGACCGGCCTGAGGGTTTCGGTGAGCCGTCGACCGTGGAGCTTGCGGACGGCCGCATCTGGATGGTCTTCCGGACGCGGCTGGGCCACCTCTGGCAGGCCTGGTCAGCCGATGGCGGCGCCACCTGGGGAGCGCCCAGCTCCACGGGGCTGGTCTCGCCGCTGTCCGCGGTCAACGCCAAGCGCCTGCCCGGTTCCGACGCCGTCATCGTCTTCTGGAACAATGCCAAACCGGGGACCACGGCCGACTGGGGTGAAGGCAACAACTACTGGCGGCCCCGCTCGCCCCTGGTCTGTGCGGTCAGCCAGGACAACTGCCAGACCTGGAGTCGGCCGCTGGTCGTCGAGCCAGGCACCGCTGCCTACCCCTCGCTCGCCTTCTCTGAGACCGAGATGTTCGCCGCCTTCTGGGCCGACCCCGATCCGCAGGCCGTGTACCTGAACCCGAAGTCCGACCTGATACTCGTCGCCTATCCGCTGGCGGCACTCACTGCCGGGCAGTGGTAGGCGCAGGGGGGCAGTGGGCGGAGTAGGCGCGGGGTGCCAGTACCGCGCCCTAGGCCGTGCAGCGGCCATCCGAGGTAGGCGCGGGGTGCCAGTACCGCGCCCTCTGGAACCGGCGCGTGCCGCGCCGGGGCCGGGTACTGGCACCCCCGGCCTACGGGGGCGATGCGGGCCGGGTACTGGCACCCCCGGCCTACGGGGGACTGCGATGCCACAACGGTGCGACCGAGTTGAGACGACCAGCTTCTGGTGGGGGCGCCTGCCGCACTGGGAAGTCGTCGATGGACGCTATTTCGTGACCATCCGGCTGGCTGGAGCGTTGCCTGAAACGGGTTCCCGGCGGGTTCGCGACCTTTCGGCGCAGTATGGAGACGCCGTGCGTAACGGTCAGGACGGCCTGCGTCTGCGGCGGGCAGTGTTTCGGGAGATGGAACTGTGGCTGCACACGAGTTCGCAGGTCACACACCTGGTGCAACCGGCAGTGGCGGGATTGGTTACCGAGGCCATCCGTCACCGCCAGGAGCAGGGCGTCTGGGAGGTGTTCGCGTACGTGCTGATGCCCAACCATATTCACCTGTTCGTGCGTGTCCTGCAAGGGAGTCTGCGCGAGACGCTGGGGTCGTTCAAGTCCTGGACCGGCGGCGCGGCGGCGAGCATGCTGGGGTTACAGGCAGGGCGGTTCTGGCAACGGGAGTGGTTTGACCACTGGTCAAGGTCAGGCAGCGAGGACGAGAAAATCAGTCAGTACGTCCGCGCGAACCCCGTGAAAGCGGGCCTGGTGCGCACCAGTGCGGAATGGCCCCACGGTTCATGGCCTGCCTCGCCGCCGGCCGGCGGCCATCCGAGGTAGGCGCGGGGTGCCAGTACCGCGTCCTCTGGAATCGGCGCGTGCCGCGCCGGGGCCGGGTACTGGCACCCCCGGCCTACGGGGGCGGTGCGGGCTGGGGACTGGCTGCCGGCGTCCGGCCGGCTCGCAGGTGGCGCGCGACGTGTCTATAGTTTGCGCAGGACGTAGGCCGAGCGGCAGTCTTGGAGGGGCATGAGTATGAAGCTTGCGACCGTGGACATCGTCATCTTCGCGGCCTACTTCGCGGCCATCGCGGGGCTGGGGTATGTGGCCAGCCGCAAGCAGGGCGGCAGCCGACGGGACTACTTCCTGGCCAGCGACAAGCTTTCGTGGTGGATGGTCGGCGGGAGCATCGTTGCCGCCAACATCAGCAGTCACCACTTCATCGGTGTCATCGGCACGGCCTACAGCCGCGGCTTCGTGGCGATGGTCATCGAGTGGGGCGCTATCCTGATCGGTTTCAACGCCCTGCTGTGGTTGTTTCTGCCGTTCTACCTCCGCAACGGCTTCTACACGATGCCGGAATTCCTGCAGAAGCGCTTCGGGGCGGGCGCGCGGGCGACGTATGCGGTGCTGATTCTGATCACCTACATCTTTGTGGAGGTCAGCGCCGTGTTGTACCTGGGCGCGGTGGCGCTGCACTCCCTGTTCGGGATGCCGTTGTGGGTGAGCATCGTGGCGTTGGCTCTGTTCACGGGCGTCTACACCATCGCTGGCGGACTGCGCGCGGTGGTCTGGACCGAGATGTTCCAGTTGGCGATCCTGCTGATCGGGGGACTGGTCCTGTCCTGCGCTTCTCTGAACGCGGTTGGGGGCTGGTCGGGTTTCGTCGCGACCTCCGGCACCTGGCATCTGATTCTGCCCGCCACGGACCCGGACTTCCCGTGGACGATGTACCTCGGCGGCATCATCTGCGTGAGCGTCTTCTACTGCGCCACCAACCAGTTCATCGTGCAGCGGACGCTGGCCGCGAAGAGCGAGTGGCATGCGCGGATGGGGGTCGTGTTCACGCAGTACCTGAAGTTCTTCCTGCCGCTGATTATCGTGGTCCCCGGCCTGGTGGCGCCCCAGCTCTTCCCGAACCTCGAGAAACCCGATTTGGCCTTTCCCACTCTGGTGCAGAACCTGCTGCCCCACGGCCTGATCGGACTGGTGATGGCCGGCCTGATCGCCGCTGTCATGTCGCACCTCTCGGGGGCCGTCAATGCCTGTATGACGATTCTCGCCGTGGACTTGTACCAGCCCTTCATCAACAAACAAGCGACCGACGCGCAGGCCGTCCGCTTTGGCAAGATTATGGGCGTGGTGATCGTGCTGATGGGTATCGTCTGGTCGTTCGTCCTGCTCTCCCATTCCGACAAGCCGATCTTCATCTACCTGCTGAATGCGTATGGCTACGTCACGCCCGGCATCGCCGCGATGTTCCTGCTCGGCATCCTCTGGAAACGGACGACGCACGCTGGCGCGCTGACGGCGGGACTGCTGACCATTCCGCTGTCCGTGGCCGTGGAGAAGCTGGCGCCGCTGTTGACGCCGGGGATCGCGAAGTACATCACGCCCTTCTGGAATCGCACCGGCATCGTCTTCTGGACCTGTATGGCAACCTGCGCGATCGTGAGCGTGTTCACGACGCCCAAGTCGGACCGGGAACTGGAAGGACTGATCTGGAGCCGCGACAGTATGCGCTTGCCGGAATCCATGCGGCACGAGATGCGCGGATTCAGGAACCCGGCGCTCTGGTGGGCGGCGGTGACCCTCGCCGTGCTCTACTTCTACGTGCGCTACTGGTGACGGCTTTCGCCCGAACGGGCAGAGTTGACGGTGTGGCAGCGAACCTGGCCACTGGCGCAGGGATGTCCTGGGTCAGGGACTGGACACTACGGCGGTAACCTATGAGACTCAATCGACGACGCTTCCTCTGCGATCTGGCCGGCGCCGCTGCCGGCGTCACGCTGCTGCGTGGCGCGAGCGCGGCGGCGGCGCGCCCCCCGGCCAGCGGGCGGGTGGCGCTGGGGTTCATCGGTCTCGGCGATCACGGCGTCGGGGTCAACCTCGCGACCTTCCTCGGGCAGCCCGACGCCCAGATCGTGGCCCTCTGCGATGTCGATGCCGGGCGGCTGCAGGGCGCCGCGGAGCGGGTCGCCAAGCAGTACGCCCAGGGCGGCGCGCCGGCGAGCACCGCTGGTATCTTCACCACGCCGGACTGGCGCGAGGTGGTGGCCCGTGATGACGTCGATGCGGTGGTCATCTCGACGCCGGACCACTGGCACGTGCTCCCGGCGGTGGCGGCGGCGCGGGCTGGCAAGGACGTCTTCTGCGAGAAGCCGCTGACCTTGACGGTGTGCGAAGGCCGTATCCTGAGCGACACCATGCGGCGCTACGCTCGTGTCTTCCAGACCGCTTCCGAGAACCGCTCGATGGCCAGCTTCCACCGGGCCGCCGAGTTGGTGCGCAATGGCCGCATTGGCCGTCTGCTGCGCATCCGCACCGAGTTGCCCGGTGGCCGCGGCATCGCCGGGACGCCGGGCGCGAACCACGCGCCCGAACCGGTGCCGCCGGGCTTCGACTTCGACATGTGGCTGGGGCAAGCCCCGGAGGCCTACTACACGCCGGCGCGCTGCCACTTCAACTTCCGCTGGATCCTCGACTACTCGGGCGGCATGCTGACGGACTGGGGCGCCCACCTCAACGACATTGCGCAGTGGGGCAACGACAGCGAGCTCAGTGGACCGATCAGCGTCGAAGGCCGGGGCTACTTCCCGCCCGATGGGCTGTACAACACCGCGACGCAGTGGGAGATCACCTACGAGTATGCCAATGGCGTGACTCTGGTCTGCGCCAGCGGCACCCCGTCCATCCGTTTCGAGGGTACGGACGGCTGGCTGGAAGTGTCCGACTGGGGCGCGCCGCTGCGGGCCTCAAACGCCGATCTGCTGGCGGCCCCGATTCTCCCCGGCGAGATCCGTCTGCGCACTAATCGCGGTCGTGAACAGCGTGAGTTCCTGGATTGCATCCACAGTCGCCGGCCGACCTATGCGCCGGCCGAGATCGGACATCGCAGCATCACGCTCAGCCACATCGGCAACATCGCCATGTTCCTCGGCCGCAAACTGCGCTGGGACCCGGCCGCCGAGCGCTTTGCCGGCGACGACCAGGCCAATCGCCTGCTGAGCCGCACCATGCGCGCGCCGTGGGTGCTGTGATGGGCGGCATGCGCAGGTGGAAGCACCGGCTGGGCTGGGCACACTGGACGTACTGGACGAAGCGTGGGATGGACTGCCCTATGGACTGCTGTACTCTGCCTGTGCGGGCGCACCGACGGCTGCCCGTTTTCGCCGGTGCGGCGCTGCTGGCGCTGCTTCTGGCGGCGTGCATTCCAGGCGCCTTGGCCCAGCCCGCCGAAGCGGCACTGCCGTTTGCCTTTTTCGCTATGGATACCGGCACCCGTGACTCGGCGCACGGCACCCCCGAGTCGCAGGCGGCTATGCTGCGCTCCCTGGGCTATGCGGGCGTCGACCATTCCGGCCTGGCGGGCCTACCAGAGTTCTGCAACACGCTCGACCAGAATGAACTCAAGCTGTTCGCCGTGTACTCCGGTCTGGCCATTGATGGCGACGCCGATCCGGCCGCCCACGATACGGCGCTGCAGGCGCTGAAGGATCGGGGCGTCTGCCTGTGGCTGCCGCTGACGAGCCGCAGCTTCCCGCCGTCCTCAGCGGCCGGTGATGCGCTGGCGGTGCCGCTGCTGCGGGAACTGGGCGCCAAGGCCGCGGCGTGCGGGGTTCGCATCGCCATCTACCCGCACACCGGTTTCTGGGTGGAGCGCGTCGAGGACGCGGTGCGGGTGGCGGCGAAGGTGGATCTGCCCAACGTCGGCGCCACCTTCAATCTCTGCCACTTTCTGCGGGTGTCAGGCGACCAGGACCTCTACGCCGCCATTTCGGCCGCGGCGCCGCGGTTGTTCCTGGCCACGGTCAATGGCGCCGACCAGGGCGCCAGCGACTGGCCGGGGCTCATCCAGACCCTCGACCGGGGCACGCTCGATGCCTACAACGTGCTGATCGCCCTGCACGAGTTCGGGTACGCCGGTCCGCTGGGCCTGCAAGGCTACGGCATCGGCGGCGACGTGGCGGACAACCTGCGCCGTTCCATGGCGACCTGGCGCGCCTTCGCTGCGCGCTATGCCGGCGAGTGGATCTCCCTGGGCGCCGCCGGTCTGAGCGACTGGCGCGAGCCCCGCGGCGAGTGGGTCGAGGCCGCCGCGGCCGTCATGGATCCCGCCGCGCCGGCGACGCTGCGTTGGCAGGCTGGCAAGGGCGTCATGGTCAACGGCCCGACTGGACGGACCACGGACCTGTTCAGTGCGACGGAGTACGGCGACCTCGAGGCCCACGTCGAGTTCATGGTGCCCAAGGGCTCCAACTCGGGCGTCTACTTCCAGGGCCGCTACGAGATCCAGGTCCTCGACAGCTTCGGGGTGGCAGCGCCCACCTCCGGCGATTGTGGCGGCGTCTACGAACGCTGGGACGAGGGCCGTCAACCGCCCGGCTACGAGGGCAGGGCGCCGCGCCTCAACGCCAGCCGCCCGGCGGGCGAGTGGCAGACCTTCGACGTCATCTTTCGCGCGCCGCGCTTCGCCCCGGACGGCGCCAAGCTGGCCAACGCGCGCTTCGTCAGAGTCTGGCATAACGGGGTCCTGATCCACGCGGACGTTGAGGTGACGGGTCCCAGCCGCGCCGCCGCCTTTAGCGATGAGCGCCCGGTTGGGCCGCTGAGCCTGCAGGGCGATCATGGTCCCGTGGCCTACCGGGCCCTGCGCGTGCGGCCCCTGCAGACCAGTGCCGCCGCCTGGCTCGCGGCGCTGCTCCCAGAGGCCGCCGTGCAGGAGCTGCGTGCTTTCCGTGCCGGCGCGAGCCGGCTGGTCTGGACCCGTCTGACGGACCGCTTGCGGGCGGTGCCGCCGGACCAGCGCGCCCTGTTGGAGTGCCGGCTCCTCGCCCTGCTGCAGGACGAGTCGACGAGCGCCGACGCCCGGCACGAGCTCTGTCGCATCCTGCGCACCTGGGGGTCGGCCCGCGCCGTCCCCGCCTTGGCTGAGCTCCTCCGTGTCCCGGAGTTTGCGCACCTGGCGGCGACGGCCCTGGGTGGGCTCGAGGCGCCCGCGGCCGGCGCGGCGCTGACCGCCGCCCTGCCGACCCTGGAGGGCGACTCGGCAGCGCTGGTGGTGGCCGCGCTCGGCCGCCGTGGCGACGTCGGTGCCGTGCCCGCGGTGGCCGCCCGTCTCAGCGACCCGGCGCCGGCCGTGCGCCGGGCTGCCGTGGCGGCGTTGGGCCTGTTGGCCTCGCCCGCTGCGGCCGAGGCATTGCGGACGGCGTCGTTGCCGGTGGAGCTGATCCCGCTGCGAGACGATGCCCTCCTGCGCTGCGCCGAGGCTGACCTCGCCGCCGGCCGTGCCGGCACCGCCGCCCGCGCCTTCCAGGAGCTGTACGCTGCCGCCCCCACCGGCGCGCTCCGGGTGGCTGCCCTGACCGGCCTCGCCCGCGCCGCCGGCGAGGCCGCGTTGCCGGCCGTGCTGGCCGCTCTGCGGGCGCCGGAACCGTCCTTGCGCCAGGCTGCCGCGCGCGCCAGCCTGAGCCTTCCCGGTCCCGCTGTGACCTCAGCTCTCGTTGCGGTTCTATCTGAGCTGGAAGAGGATACGCAGAGCGCTCTGCTGTACGCCCTGGCCGAGCGCGGCGACCGTACCGCGGCCGCCGCGGTGGGCGAGGCCATGGCGTCAGCGTCGCCGGCGGTCCGCCAGGCGGCGTGCGTGGCTCTCGAGACCTTGGGCGATGGCGCCCAGGTTCCGGCTCTCGCCCGGCTGGCGACGACTCTGGACACGGCGGACGCGGCGGCAGCGACGCAGGCGCTCGAGCGGCTCTCGGGCGCAGGGGCAGACGCGGCCCTGGAGGCGTTGCTCGGTGACGGTGAGCCCGCCGTGCGTGCATTGGCGTGCCGGGTGCTCGCCGAGCGCCGTTCGCCGACTGCCGCGGCCAGCCTGCGCGGGGCGAGCGCGGATGCCGATGCCGGGGTTCGGCGCGAGGCCTGGCGCGGACTGGCCGCGGTCAGCGGCCCGGAACAGTTGCCGGCGCTGATCGAGGTCTGGCTCGCGCTGCCGGACGCCGAGAGCCGTGAGGCGGCGGCGCAGGCTCTGCAGACGGTCGCCGAGCGGGCCCCCGACCGTGCCGCGGTCGGGGAACACCTGCTGGCGGCCCTGGCGCGGGCGCCGGCGGCAGCCCAGCCGTCGTTGCTTCGTCTCCTGGGCCGTTTCGGGGGGGCGAAGGCGCTCGAGACGCTGACGGCCGCGGCCCGCAGTCAGGATGCCGCCGTGCGCGAGCCAGCCATCCGCGCCCTGGCTCAGTGGCCGGACCCAACGCCTCTGGAGACCCTCGCTGAGATCGCCGCCGCGGAGACGGATCCCGTACGTAAGACCCTGGCCTGGCGCGGCAGCGTGCGCCTGCTCGGACTGGCCAGCCAGCTCCCTCTTGAGGAACGCCTGCGGCGTTGCCGCGCCGCTTTGGTGGCGGCGCCCCAGCCGGACGAGCGCCGGCAGGTGCTGGCCATTCTGCCCACCCTGCCGGATCCCCAGGCGCTGACCCTCGTCAGCGAGTTCCTGGCCGACCCGGTGTCGCAGCAGGAGGCCCGGACCGCCTTCGTGCGCCTGGCACGCTGGCTGGTCGGCACCAACCAGCCGGGAGTGCGCGACACCATCGTGGCCGTGCAGCAGGGCCTGGCAGCGGCCGACGAGGCCTTCCGCCAGGAGTTGCAGCAGGTCCTCGACGGGGCGGCCGGTCTGCGTGGTCGCGTTGCCCTGTGGAACCTGTCCGGGCCGTTCGCCGGCGCTGGCCAGGACCCCTTCGCCACCGCCTGGCCGCCCGAGCAGGCCGAGGCCGCCGTGCGCTGGCAGCCGGTGGGTGCGCTGGACGGGCCGTGGACTCCCTTCATCACAGCGGGCGACATCAACCTCGGCGCGCTTCTGGGCGCCGAGACCGGGGCCGGCTACCTGCGCGCCGCCGTCTACAGCGCCGCCGAGCAGGACGTCAGGCTCGAACTGGGCAGCGACGACGGGGTGAAGGTCTGGCTGAATGGGGCCGTGGTTCATGCCAACGACGCCCGGCGCCCGACGCACCTCGGCGACGACACGGTCAAGGCGCACCTGCGGCAGGGCTGGAATCCGCTGCTGGTCAAGGTCAGCCAATACGGGGGTGAGTGGGGGCTGGCCTTGCGCTTTACCGGCCTCGCTGGCGAGCCCCTGGTCGACCTCATGTCCCGGCCTGAGTGAGGGCTGCCGCACTGAGGCGGTTGCGCCGGCGGCGCTATGACCGTCGGCTGACGGTCTGCTTCTGCCCGCCCGAAAGCGGCGTCAAGCCGCCGCAGTCCAAAGAGTCCCGCCGCTGCCGGGACTCAGTACTCCACCGCGCCGGCCGCCAGGCCAAGCTTTGGACTGTCGGTGGCTCGACACCGCTTTCCGCCGCTGCCGGGACTCAGTGCCCCACCGCGCCGGCCGCCAGGCTAAGCTTTGGACTGTCGGTGGCTCGACACCGCTTTCCGCTGCTGCCGGGACTCAGTGCCCCACCGCGCCGGCCGCCAGGCCAAGCTTTGGACTGTCGGTGGCTCGACACCGCTTTCCGCTGCTGCCGGGACTCAGTACTCCACCGCGCCGGCCGCCAGGCGGAGCTTTGGACTGTCGGTGGCTCGCCCCGCCTCACTTCACCACCACATCGACCAGGAGCGCGGACCCCAGCCGGCCCAGCTTGGCCGCAACCCGGATGCGTAGCGGTCCGGCGAAGGGGCCGTAGGCCTTACGACCGTAGTCGTAGAGCCGGGGCAAGTCGGCGGACGCGAGCCGGAGCTGGTAGACCCCGACGGCGGTTCGTTCCAGGTCCAGCGTCAGTCCCTGGGTCGGGGTGAACTCGGCCCAGGCGCGGTCGACGTCGAGCGGGCGGCCGGCGGCGTCGTAGCAGCGGGCCGTGAGGGATTGCGGCGGCGCTCCCAGCGTGGGCGGGCAGTCCACGGCCAGGCCGATTTCCCGGCAGACGGCGAGGGCGCTGGCGGCGGCCTTCGGGGCCATGGCCGGCGCCGCCAGCCGCGTCGTGGCGTTCTGCAGCGCGTAGGCCGCCGCCGGTGTCAGGGCGTTCAGGGGGGCCCAGGCGTCGGCGCGCCGTCGGGCCTCGGCGACCAGGGCGCCGACAGCGTCCGTATCCCCGTTCCACTGCGCGTACAGCACCGCGGCGTCGTTGGCGCCCAGCCGGAGTTCGCTGCGTGGGCCGTTGCCGGTCCAGGAGTTGGGCTGCAGGCAGCTACGGACCGTGTAGGCCGAGGCCTGGGCCGGTGGCAGCAGTCGCGACAGATCGACCGCGGTGGCAATGGCGAACGGCGCCGTATTGACCAGTACTACGGCAGTGTTGACCCCGTCCGCGAGCACGAAACTCTCGATGCAGCGCGCGGCTGGACAGGGCACCTGGTAGCGCATCTGCACGCGGCGGTCGCCGGCCAGTGCTTCGCCAGCGGCGAAGGCGCAGCCGCCGGCGTAGGCGTCCTTGGCGGTCGACCACCAACCGATACGGGTACGGGGCAGTTCCGGCGGTGCCAGGGCGGCGATGTAGAGGACGCTGTTCCGGGCTGGCGGTTGGGGCAGGGCGCACTCCACCCAGGCGTTGTCGGCGATGTCGCTGGGGACATCACGCGCGGCCAGGAGTGCCCCCGTCGGGCCGTCCTGGCGCACCTCGAGGCGGAAGCCGCACGGCGGTTGCTGCGTGTAGGTTGGCATCAGCAGCGCGATGGACTGCAGGCCGTCGCGGGCGACGGTCACGGTTTGGCCGAGGCTGGCGAACTCGCGAAGGTCGGCGGGCGTGTCGTGCCAGGAGAGGGTTTCCTCCTCCAGCGGCCGCGTGACGGTGTCTGCGGAACGGACGTCGACGGGTCGGGCCGCGGGCCCCAGGTGGTCGCAGAGCGTCTCGGCGTCGGCCGGATCGAGGCGGACGATCTCGCCCCGCCCCACGGCGCCGCTGGCCAGCGCCTCGCCGCCCCACTGGCCGGCCACGATCAGCCGTCCGCCCTGGCGGGCATACTCGAGCAGGGCCTTGCCGACGCGCGGGTCGACCAGGCCATTGTCGAGGCTGACGAGGGTCGGGTAGTCGGTTGCGAAGCCGGCGCGGATCTGCCCGTCGTAGACATAGCATTTGGGGATCTGACGCTCGACGGCCGCGTTGTGCAGGGCGTGCCAGGAGGGCAGAAAGCCCTGCAGGGCCCAGGTGGGATGCGAGAGGAAGACCCCGACTGCCGGCCGGACCGCACGCAGGTCGGCGAGGATCGGTGCCAGCCCCTGGATCTCCCGCATGAACTGCGCGATCGCCTTCTCCCCAGCGGTGCCCTTCACGCCCCACTCGCCATCCGGCAGGGATCCCGACCACTGGATGAAGCCCAGGTTCCAGGCCCCCGCGCCGAGGGTCTCGTAGCCGTAGCGGCGCGCGGCTGCGGGCGTGTAGCTGGTGCCGCCGCCGCGGGCCTTGGCGTCCGTCTTCTTATAGGCGAGGCGGACGGGGCAGTAGGGCTTGCCCAGGCCGATGAGGCTTTCGATGTACTCGAGATTGTAGTATTCGGGGTCGCTGTCGGTCATGATCTGTCCGGTCTCGAAGCCGTCGGACTGGGCGGCGAAGAGCTCCGGGCGGGCGCCGAGTTCAGCGTAGGAGTTGCCGTTGTACATCGTGCCATGGTTGCAGGTGAGGGCGGGGTGGCGCGGGTCGGCCTCGCGCAGGGCCTGGTACATCCAGCCGACGCGCTCGCCCATCGACTCAAAGCGGAAGTCCAGCCAGTCCAGCCAGCGCGCGTCGGCTGCCGCGGTGCGCGGCGCCGCGATGGCGGCGACGTCCGGGTAGGCCGTGCCCCAGGCGGCGTTGAGAGCCGCGAGATCGCGGTAACGCACCGCGGTGAGCCAGGCCCGGAAGTGATCCAGGGAGTCGGTGCAGTAGTCCGCCCAGCGCCCGTTGCCATAGGTGGCGTACATCGACTCCCCGCCGAGGACGTAGAAGAGCAGGTTCGGTTCGTCCCGCAACCAGCGTCCGCGGGAGAGCAGGAAGCGGCGGGTGCCGTCCGCGATGACGGCACTCTCGATGTTGGGCGAGACGATCTCGCGACCGAGCGTGCTGCCGCCCAGGAAGGGCTGGCCGTTGCTGTCGAGCGCGACCGTCTCGGGGAACCTGTCCACAAACCACTGCGGGTAGTAGTTGAAGCCGGGGTTGTTCCAGTTGCCCACCTGGAAGCTGCCGCTCATGCCGAAACGCCGCAAGCGCGACCACTCGGTCGGGCCGAGCGGGACGGCGATGTGGGTCGGCGTCGCCGGCACCAGATCGAGCCAGCGCCCGCCGCCGTGCAGGCGCACCTCGAAACTGTGGGTGGGGAATGGCTCCTGGCCAATGGCGGCCTGACCGTCGCGATAGAGCGCTTCGCTGCCGGCCCACCAGCCGATCATGGTGCCTGTCGGTTGCTGGATGACGAAGCGATAGCGTCCGGCGGGTTGCTCGGGGAAGCGGGCCTCGGGCCAGGAGTTGTTGACGACCACGTCCCAGCGGCCGTCGGCGACCGGCGTGAAGCCGCCCCCCGCCGCCTCGCGCTCCAGCTTCCAGGCGCAGCCGCTGTCGTCGGAGTTCATGGTAGGCAGGCAGGGCGCCACCGCGTCGAAGGGGGCTGCGGCCGTGAACGACTGCGCCAGCATCTCGCTGCCGGGCGGGGGCTGCAGGCCCACGCCAAAGGGGGCGGTCGGATCGGTCTGCGGCGTCCACATCTCGCCGAGGCCGGCGACGTTCGCCCCCGCCTCGCGCATCTCCCGCAACTCGCTGTCGGGTCCGCCGAACGAGAAGCCGACATACTGCAGGGGGCGTTGCACCAGCGGCGTGTACTCCGCTCGCAGCGTGAAATCCGGCAGCGCCCGCAGCCAGTCGTCCAACGGCGCGCCGAGAGTGCAGGAGGCAACGATGCCGAGCGGGATGACAACCTGGAAGACGCGCACGGAGCCTGACTCCTGTTGCTGGAATCGTGATGAGAACGCCGCTCTGCCCGGCCACCCCTGGCACAGACCATAACTTAAGGCCCGCCGGAAGGGGTATCCGGCGGGCCTTGGGGTGTCTCTCTACGCCTGGCGCGTCACGAGACGCAGGTCAGATCACGGGTCGGGCAGACCGGAGACGCGGCAGAACTGGTTCTCTTTGAGGTTTGCGGCCTTGGAGGTCGCGACGTGGCCATCCAGGAAGCCGCAGTTGCCCATGGTATTGCCGGTGTGGCGGAAGCCGCTGGGCGCACCGCCCGCCTGCCAGGCCGCGAAATTCGGGGCCATACCCACGCCATTGTTGTAGACGCCGGCCCCGATGCAGATGGAGTCCGAGGCGATGACGAACTCGCTGGGGCGGTTGATGCGCAGTGACTTCCGGCCGGAGATCCAGCCCTGGTCGCCGCCGGGGCCTTCGATGGGTGTCCAGGCCCAGGTGAAGCCGATGCCATAGCGCGTGCGCTCCTCGCCACACCCGCCTGGGTTGATGGCCGGCGACTCGTAGTTCGGGCAGGCGATGGCCTGGCGGTCGCCCACGTAGGGGAGGATGAAGGTGACGACCCACACCCGCACGCCAGGGTAGGATGCGTGCGGACCGTTCGAGGGGGAGCAGTGGTCCTTGTTATCAATGGTGTACTGCAGGTAGCCGAGCATCACTTGCTTGTGATTCGAGGCGCAACTGATGGTCTGAGCCTTCTCCCGCGCTTTGGCCAATGCCGGCAGCAGCATGGCTGCCAGAATGGCGATGATGGCGATGACCACCAGGAGTTCGATGAGGGTGAACCGACGTCTTGCCATGCGCTGCCTCCTGTTGCTCGACAAACTTTCCCCAGCCTTGCCTCGTTCCCCGCCCGCCGGAAACCAGACTGCGCTCAGGATGCTGCCGCTGTCAGCGTATTCGCGCGGGCGGACCCAATAAACACGTTCCTTAGACGTTATCACAAATCAGGTCAGGAATCAACCCTCCCTGGGGGGAAAAACAGTCAGCCCGCTGTAGCGGCACGCGGGGTGCGCTACAGCGGGCTGGGGTTGGCGCAAGAGTTAGGGGTCAGATCAGGGACGCGGGAGGCCGGCGACCACGCAGAACTGGTTCTCTTTGAGGTTGGCCTTCTTGTACTGGCTGACGTGGCCATCGAGGAAGAGGCAGTTGCCGGCGGTCTGGGAGGAGTGCGGGAAGCTGTAGGCGCCGCCGGGCTGGCCGGTGCCGACATTGGCCTGCCACTGGCTGAAGGTGATGGCGTTGCCGTAGATGCCGGCGCCCATGCAGGCGGCGTCGCAGGCGACGATGAACTCACTGGGGCGGGTGATCCCGGTCAGGCGCTGGGCGGGCAGCCAGCCCTTGTCGCCGCCCTGGCCCGGTTCGGCCGGGGTCCAGGCCCAGTTGAAGCCGATGCCCAGGCGCGTGCGCTCCTGGCAGTTCCCGGCCTGGCTTGGCTCCTGGGTGCCGCCATCGTAGCTGGGGCAGGCGAACACCTTACGGTCGCTGGTGTAGGGCATCAGTACCGACGCGGTCCAGACGACGGGGCCCCAGTAGGTGTAGGTGGGCGCGCATTGGTCCTTGTTGTCGCCGGCGTACATGGTGTAGGCCAGACCGACCTGCTTGTGATTTGAGGTGCAACTGATGGCCTGGGCTTTGGCCCGCGCCTGGGCCAGGGCCGGCAGCAGCATGGCTGCCAGGATGGCGATGATGGCGATGACCACGAGGAGCTCGATGAGGGTGAACTGTTTTCTTGCCATGCGCGTTCTCCGGTTGACTGCTTGCCTGGTCCTGTCCCGTTCTTGGTCTGTACTCCCCGCACGCGGCGCTCCGAACTCAGGACAGAACTGGCTTCCTGCCGCCGTCCCCGGCTCGCGTCCACACGGGCACACCCATAGAACAACGGTGCGGACGTTAGTTCATACCCCCGGCAATAGCAACCCATCCTGCAGCCAAAATGTTGCGTGGGGCAGCGGCCGGCTCAGGCTCCAAAGAGCTTTTCGCCGATGAGCGCGGTGAAGAAGGAGCCCGTGAAGACAAGGGCAGGGCGCTGGCTGAGTTGAGCGGCCCGCTGCAGGTCGGGAATGACCTCGACCTCGAGGCCAGCGGCGCGCGCCTGGGTCTCGAGGTCGGCCAGGTCGGCATCGCGGGAGGTGTGCGGGCGGGTGAGGACGAAGCGGGCGTTCAGGGCGGCGAGTTCGCGCACGATACCGGCGCTGTCCTTGCCCTTCACGACCCCCAGCACCACGGTCCAGCGGGTGCTGGGCCAGCGCTGGCGCAGGGCTTCGACCAGGCGCCGTGCGGAGTCGGCGTTATGGGCTGCGTCGAGGACGACCAGCGGCGCGGTGCAGATGACTTCGCAGCGCGCCCGCAGTTCCGGCATCCGGAAGCGCGCCGGCTCGGGCTCGATGCCGGCGACGCGACAGAGGGCCAGGGCGACGCCGAGGTTCTGGCGCAGGAAGGGCACCAGGCTGGCAGCGGGATCGAAGGGCTGCACATCGCCGTCCGGCGCCGGGCCGTGGAGGGGGGCGCCGCAGGCGGTGGCGCGTTCGCGGATGACCTGGGCGGCGCTGGGGAAGGGCTGGGTGGCCAGCACCACGGGGACGCCCGGTTTGATGATGCCGGCCTTCTCCCCGGCGATGGCGTCGACCGTGTTGCCGAGCAGTTCCATGTGGTCGAGGCTGACCGGGGTGATGGCGCAGGCGAGGGGATGGGCGACGTAGTTGGTGGCGTCCAGGCGCCCGCCGATGCCGGTCTCGAGGACGGCGACCTCGCACTTTTCGGCCGCGAAGATGCGCAGCGCCAGCAGGGTCATGATCTCGAACAGCGTCGGCGTCAGGCCATGGCGTTGGACCTCCGCCTCGCAGGCGGCGGCGTGCTGCAGCAGCAGGTCGTAGTCGATGAGTTCGCCGTTGAGCTGAAAGCGCTCGCGGACGGTGACCAGATGCGGGCTGGCAAACAGGCCGCAGGAGTGTCCGGCCGAGGCGAGCAGGGCGGCGGTAAAGTGGCAGGTCGAGCCCTTGCCTTTGGTGCCGGCCACGTGCAGGACCTGCAGGTGCGCCTCAGGGTGGCCGCAGGCGGCGGCCAACGGGAGCATCCGGTCCAGCGAGTACTCCGTCGGGTCGTAACGGCGGGCGGTGTTGTGCTCCAGGTCGTAGTAGCGCGTGAACAGCTTGAAGAAAGCCTGTTCGCGCTGGGGGTCCAGGCCACGCATGGCGTCACGTCTCCCAAGGTGTTGCCGGCCAGGCGGCGCTCAGGCAGAGGGGAGCCTGAGCCTGGTCCGGCCGGCCTGCGGTTGCGGCCGCCACCATACACGGCGCCGCCGCGCGGCGCAATCGGGGAGGGGACGCGGGGTACGGGCGGTTTTGAGAAGCGCCTCCCGCAGGCTCTCGCAGTCTGCCGCAAGGTCCTCGGGCGCCCCCTTGTATGAGACTTCGCGGCGATCTTCGTTCAGAGTTCAGCCTTGAGCACCAAGCGGGCGCAGTGCCTCCCGATCATGTCAGGATGAAACTCTGCTTGGGAGTACTGCCGCGTGCCCTCACGCGGCTGGCGGGTGGGGGCACCCGCCACTACCTCAGAGCCCCCCGCGCGACTGAGGTCGAGTTTCACAGGAGACCGCCGTCAGCAAGACCGCCGTCAGCAAGACCGCCGTCAGCAAGACCGCCGTACGGCGGGAGCCCCGGCAGAGCCGGTGCGGACCGCCGGCTCCAGGCTCACATCCCCCTCTGAGACCTGCGCTCGCCTGCCGCGAGGTCGGACGGGTCCGCCTCGCGGTAGGCGTGTGGGCGGGAGGAGGATGAGTCCCTCAACGGTCGTACTTGAACATCGTATTCTGTGCGTACTTGGCCCAGGATACATGACCATCAAGGAAACCGATGTTGCTGCCATCGTTGTGACGGCGGCTGAAGCGATCGAGCGCCCAGGGGGAAATCAGTCCCGCGGTGGAATCCTGAACGCTCACCGTCATCGAAGGCTCGAGCGCGCTGCTGATCTTGCGTCCCTGTGTCGTCCAGAGCTCATTCCAGGCATACCCCAAGGCGAAGTCGGCAGGAAGCAAACCGGCGTTAATAACCTGGTCCGTCCGTTGTGCCCACACGCCGCACTGGGCGCCCGCCGCCGTACCGCAGTTGTTCTCCTGCCGAACCGGACAGTCGAAAACCGGAGCGTTGTTGATGTAGGAGAACATCACGTAGGCGACGTTGCATTCTGTCAGTGTGCCGCCGCCGCAGGAGAGCTTCGTGTAGGGGTAGCAGCCCTTGTAGTCATCGCTATACATCGCTATCCCGAGGGTCAACTGCTTCAGGTTGTTGAGGCAACTCGTCTGCTGTGCTTTGTCCCTGGCCTTCGCCAGGGCCGGCAGCAACATGGCGGCGAGGATGGCGATGATGGCGATGACCACGAGGAGCTCGATGAGGGTGAACTGCTTTCTTGCCATGCGCTTTCTCCGGTTGACTGCTTGGCCGATCCTGTCCTGTTCCTGGTCCGTACGTCCCCACGCGGCGCATCGAACTCAGGACAGAACGGGCTTCGTGCCGCCGTCCCCGGATCGCGTCCACACGGGCACACCCAATAGAACCACGTTGCGGACGTTAGTTCATACCTGCGGTAATAGCAACCTGTCCTGCTGCAGGAATGCTGATTTGGGCAGCGGCAGGCTCAGGTTCCGAGGAACTTCCCCTCGCCGATGAGTACGGACGGGGCATCCGGGGTAGGCGCGGGCCGGGTACTGGCCGTTCGGCAGGCTCACGGTCTGACGAGACCCCCGGCCTGCGGGAGAGGCGCGCGGGGCCGGGTCGTCGGGGGCATTCGCGGGGGCCCGCCTGGGCGGCTGGCGCCTGCAGGCAGTATACTTAGCGATGCAGTCCATAGGAGGGTAGCGATGACGGTGTCCCAGTGGCCGGTGTGCGGTACGTCGCGGGTGCTGCGTCGCGGCGACCTGCTGGAGGTGCGTCTCGAGGTCGACGGCGGCGGCGATGGCGTCGCCTGGTTGCGCACGAACCTTGGCCGCGCCGCGGTCCGTCGCCGCGAGGTGATCGAGCATACCGAACGGCAGCGGCCGCTGCTGGCGCGGGACTGGCATGACCTGCCCATGGTGCGCCGCGGTGCGGGAAACTACCGGTTGCGCTTGCCGGTGTTGGATGTGGGCGCCTTCGAGGCGAAGGCGTTCTTTGTTCCCGAGGGTGGCCTGCCGGCCTGGCCCGTCGGGGGCAATCTGCGGGTCAAGGTGCTGCCGGCGCACACCCTCTGCGACAACGGCATCTACACCGCCTTTCCCCGGCAGTTCGGGCCGGCGCTGCGCGGGGCGGCGCCGCCGCTCGGGGAGGCGCAGGCCGCGGCGCTGCTGGACGCGCGGGGCTACGCGGCGATCCCGCCCTCGGGTACGTTTCGGGACCTCATTCGGCACTTGGACGTGATCATGGTACAGATGGGGTTCCGCATTGTGCAGTTGCTGCCCGTGCACCCGGTGCCGACCACCTTTGCGCGCTTGGGCCGTTATGGGAGTCCGTTTGCTGCCTGCGACTTTTTTGGGGTTGACCCGGGGATGGCCGAGTTCGACCGCAAGGCGACGCCGATGGCGCAGTTCGAGGAGTTACTGGACGCGGTGCACGCGCGCGGGGGCTACTTGTTCCTGGACCTGCCGGCCAATCACACCGGCTGGGCCTCGTGGCTGCAGTTGCATCATCCCGAGTGGTTCTGCCGCAACCCGGATGGTTCGTATGTCAACCCCGGGGCCTGGGGGGTGGTCTGGGAGGACCTCTGCCAGCTCGATTTCCGGCACGAGGGGTTGTGCCGGTACATGGCCGAGGTGTTCCGGCACTGGTGTCGGAAGGGGGTGGACGGGTTTCGTTGCGACGCCGGGTACATGGTGCCGCTGGCGGCATGGCGCTACATCACCGCGAAGGTGCGTGACGAGTTTCCCGACACCGTGTTCCTGCTGGAGGGCCTGGGGGGCCCGCCCGCGGTCACGGAAGAACTGTTGGCAGACGGTGGCCTGGACTGGGCCTACTCGGAGCTGTTCCAGAGCCTGTCGGCGGCCGACATCCGCTCCTGTCTGGCGGTCAGTACCCGCCTGAGCCGCGAGCAGGGCACCCTGGTGCACTTCGCCGAGACGCATGACAACGCGCGCCTGGCGGCCACCTCGACGCGCTTTGCGCAGTTCCGCTGTGCGCTCTGTGCGATGCTGTCGCACGATGGTGCTTTCGGCATCACTAATGGGGTCGAGTGGTTCGCCCAGGCGAAGGTGGACGTGCATGGGGCGAGCCCGCTGAACTGGGGCGCTCACGAGAACCAGGTGGACGTGTTGCGGCACCTGCTGGGGGTTCTGCGGGATCACCCCGCTTTCCGCGCCGGTGCGGAGGTGGAGGCGGTGGAGACGTTACCGGCAGACGTGGTGGGGTTCGTCCGTCGCCCGCTGGTAGGGTCGCCGGTCCTGGTCCTGGCCAATCCGCACGATCAGGAGACGCTGGAGGTCACCTGGCCGACGGCAGCCTGGCCGGTCAGCGACGGGCATCCGCGCGATCTGGTCTCCGGGCGCGCCGTCGAAGTGATCCACGCTTCCGGGCGGGCGCGCTGTCGGCTGGGGCCGCAGACCGTCGTCTGCCTGGAGGGCGGCCGGGGGCCGGGGGGCGAGGTGGCCCTGCCGGCGGCCGCGCCCCGCAGCGTGGCCGGGATCCCCGCGGCCGTGTTGCGGCAGCAGTTCAGGGTTCTGGCTCTTCAGTTGCGGGCGCTCTGGCACGGGCTGGGCGATATCGCGCCGGCGGCGGCCGAGAAACTGGGGGACGACCTGCGTCAGGACCCGCTGGGCTGTCTGGCGCGCCTGCAGTCGGAGCCGGGGTATGTGCCGGTGCTGCACTGGCATCTGGGCCGTGACGAGCGCCGCGAGGTGCTGGTGCCGCCCGGGCATGTCCTGCTGGTCCATGCCGGTGCGCCTTTCCGCTTCGAGGTGGTCGAAGGTGAGCGTTGCCTGCAGCGTGGGCGGTCGCTGCCGTGGCCAGCGTCCGGCGAGTTCGGCGTGGTCCTGCCGCTGCCTGACCGGGCGCGGCCGGTGCGCTGCGAGCTGGTCCTGCGCGTTTTCGGCGGTGCGGTGAGCCAGGTGCGCTCCGCACTGCTGGCACTGCCGGCGGGGCCCATGCCGCGGGTGCGCCTGTGGGCGGAGGTGGGTCAACTGACCGCGACGGACGTGACCGCGCTCTGCGCGGACGCGCTCGGCGCCATGGCGCTGGTGCGTGGTCGCTGGGGCGAGGTGCAGAGTCAGTACGAGGCCCTGCTGGCCGCGAACCTGCACCCCGACTGCCCGGTGGACCGCCGGGTGTTACTGACGCGCTGTCGGGTCTGGGTGGTCTACCGGGACTACTCCCAGGAGATCAGTTTCGGTTGTCAGACCGGCTTCTCGACCGACCTGTGCAATCGGGTGTGCTGGGACTTCCATGCGCCGGTGGGGATGGGCCGCCAGATTCCCCTGCGCATCGTGCTGGAGATGGCCACCGCGGGCAATGCCATTCGCCTGCGCTTCGAGCGACACCTGGCGGCAGGGGTGGCGGAGGCGCTGGCTGACGACAGTCCGGTCGCGTTGATTGTCCGACCCGATGTCGAGGATCGCTCTTGCCACGAGATCACGCAGGCCTTCCTTGGTCCGGAGCACAGCTTCCGGCAGGCCGTGCACCCCACTGCCGACGGCTTTCGTTTCAGTCCCTCGCCGGGGCATAGTCTCACCTGCCGCATGGCGCCGGGGCAGTTCGTGGCGGAGCCCGAATGGCTGTACCTGGTACCGCATCCGGTGGAAGCCGCGCGAGGGTTGAACCCGGCCGGCGACCTGTTCAGCCCGGGCTACTTCCGCAGCGTCCTGACGGGGGGTGAGGCCGCGGTCCTGACGGCCGCTGCCGGCAGCGGTAGCGGCGAGGCGGTGTGGCCGCTGAGCACGGGGGAGGGCCCGACGGAGGTTGGGTTGGATGAAGCTGCCCGGCGGGCGCTGCGCCGGTTCGTCGTCCGGCGCGGCGCCTCGCGCACGGTGATCGCCGGTTATCCGTGGTTCCTGGATTGGGGGCGGGACACCCTGATCTGCCTGCGCGGCATCATCGCTGCCGGCATGACGGTGGAGGCACGCGAGATCATCGCTCAGTTCGCCCGCTTTGAGAGCCGCGGGACGTTGCCGAACATGATCCGTGGCGACGACGCCAGTGACCGGGAGACCTCGGATGCGCCGCTGTGGCTATTCACCGCGGTCGCCGATTATCTGCGGGTCACCGGGGAGCGGCAGGTGCTGGATGTCGACTGCGGGGGCCGGCCGCTGCACCGCGTCCTGGGCGACCTGGCCACGGCGGTGTTGGCGGGGACGCCGAACGGGATCCGGGCCGATCCCGAGACCGGACTGGTGTACAGCCCGGCCCATTTCACCTGGATGGACACCAACCACCCGGCCGGAACCCCGCGGCAGGGTTATCCTATTGAGATTCAAGCGCTATGGTACCGGGCTCTCGCCCTCTTGGACGAGTTGGGCGTGGCGGGCAAGCCGTGGGGAGAGATCGCCGTCGGGGTGCGTGCTGCCGTCACCGCGCTGTACGCCGGCGCCGCGGTCGACGGCCTCAGCGACTGCCTGCACGCCGGGCCGGGCGTCAGTGCCCGCCAGGCGCGGGCGGATGACGCCTGCCGGCCCAACCAGCTCCTGGCGGTCACTCTGGGTTTGATCGAGGGTGAGGCCGCGCGGCGCAGTGTCGAGGCCTGCTGGCCGCTGCTGGTTCCCGGCGGCATCCGCAGTCTGGCTGACCAGCCCGTGGTTCAGCCGTTGGCGGTTCGTCATCGCGGGCAGTTGCTGAATGATCCGACCCGGCCCTACTGGGGGCGGTATGAGGGTGACGAGGATACCCGGCGCAAGCCGGCGTATCACAACGGGACCGCGTGGAGCTGGCTCTTCCCCTCGTTTGCCGAGGCGCTGGTGCTGGCCCATGGGGTCACGGCGCGGCCGGTGGCAAGGCAGTTGCTCTATAGCCTGGGGCCGGTGCTCGAGGCCGGCTGCCTTGGGCACGTGCCGGAGATTGTCGACGGTGATGCGCCCCACACGCAGCGCGGTTGCGTCGCCCAGGCCTGGGGGGTGTCTGAGCTCTTGCGCGTACTTACGATGCTGCGCGATGAAACGCCAGAGGTCGCGCCGGTGTCTTAGCATACCAGCAGTTGGACGGTCGTGTGTCGTGATGGACAATATCGCCAGGGGGACTGGGCACGCTGCAGAGCGTGCTGCCAGGAGCCTATGGCGGCAGGAAAAGGGGTACGTGGTCTATGGCAACCAAGAAAACAGTCCAGACCGTCAAGGCCGTCAAGGCCGTCAAAGAGGTCAAGGCGGTGGCGGGCGCAAAGAAGCGGGTGGCCTTCGAGGTGCGCTGCGCCGCGGGCTCGACGGTCTTCCTCGCGGCCTCGTTCAACGACTGGAGTCCGCTGGCGAAGGCGATGGTCGACGCGGCGGGCGCGGGGGTCTTTACCGCGACCTGCATGTTGGCCCCGGGAAGCTACGAGTACAAGTTCGTGGTGAACGGCGAGTGGACCGTGGACCCGGCCAACCCGAACTTCGTGGTCAACGCGCTGGGGACGTTGAACAGCGTCGTTCAGGTTTCCTGAAGCGCCGTCCGCGGCGGGTGGTGTTCCTGCGGCCGGCAGCCTGTCGGTCGTGGGCTTGCCGCGGGGAATGGGGGGGGGCGGCCGAAATGGCGGTTGGAATCACGTTGCGTAGCGGTCGGCGTAAGCCCCGCGTGTTGGTGGTCACTCCCGAGATCACCTACCTGCCGGCGGGCATGGGCAACATGGCGCATCAGATGCGCGCCAAGGCCGGCGGCCTGGCGGACGTTTCGGCCTCGCTGGTGTCGGCCCTGTACCAGCTCGGCGCGGACGTTCATGTGGCCCTGCCGCACTACCGGCGCATGTTCCACGTGGATGTGGACCGTCTGATCAGCGACGAATTGCGCATCTATCTGACGAACCTGTCGAACCAGCGTATCCACCTGGCGCAGGACCGGGTGTTCTACTACCGCGACCGCGTCTACGGCAACTACATCGAGGACGGCATCCAGGTCAGCCTCGCGTTTCAGCGTGAGGTGATCAACAACATCCTGCCGCGGGTGGACCCGGACCTGATTCACTGCAACGACTGGATGACGGGGCTGATTCCAGCCATGTCGCGGCGCCTGAACATCCCGTGCCTGTTCACGGTGCATAACATCCACACGCAGAAACTGACCTTGGAGCGGATCGAGGGCAGCGGCATCGATGCGGCCGACTTCTGGCCCTACCTGTATTACGACCGGCAGCCCAGTACCTACGAAGAGACGCGCGCCACGAACCCGGTGGACCTGCTGACCAGCGGCATCTTCTCGGCCCATTTCATCAACACCGTCAGCCCCTCCTTCCTGCGCGAGGTCGTCGAGGGCCGGCACCATTTCGTGGCGGATCCCATCCGCCGGGAGATGGGGGCCAAGTATAGTGCCGGCTGCGCGGTGGGCATCCTGAACGCACCCGATCCGGATTACGATCCCGTGCAGGACCCGGCCTTGTCCGTGCGCTATGGTCCGGATGACCACGCGGCCGGGAAACGGCGCAACAAGGAAATTCTGCAGGAGCGGCTGGGCTTGCGCGTCGACGGTGCTGCGCCCCTGTTCTTCTGGCCGTCGCGCCTGGACCCGGTGCAGAAGGGCTGTCAGCTCCTGACCAGCATTCTGTACGATACGGTAGCGACCCACTGGCAGAAAGGGCTGCAGGTGGTCGTCGTGGCCAACGGCTCGTTCCAGCGGCACTTCCATGAGGTCGTGGAGCGCCATAACCTGTATGACCGTGTGGCCGTGTGTGACTTCGACGAGGACCTGTCCAGGCTTGCCTATGCGGCGTCCGACTTCGTGCTGATGCCCTCACGGTTTGAGCCCTGCGGGTTGCCGCAGATGATCGGTCCGATGTACGGGGCGCTGCCGGTGGTCCACTGCACCGGGGGGCTGCGGGACACGGTGTCGCATCTGGATCCGGCGGCGAATCGTGGCAACGGCTTTGTGTTCGAGACCTACGATGCGCAGGGGCTGCGCTGGGCCGTGGAGCAGGCGGTGGCCTTCCACGGTCAGGCGGAGGCGTTGAAGGAGCTGCAGGTGGCGCGGGTGATGACCGAGGCGCGCGCGCGCTTTACGCACAACGTCACGGCGCGGGCCTACATCGACGTCTATGAGCGCATGCTCCAGCGGCCTTTGGTGAACTAGCCAGCGCCGCGACCGTGCCTGGGCGGGGTTGCAGCGACGAGGGGAATAGCATGTCGTTCGGCTTCATCCCGAATGCTCCCGCGAGTTTAGCGGCGGACGTCTGGCTGCAGCCGTACTGGCCGGTTCTGCGTCGTCGTGGCCTGCAGGTGGAGGCCTTGGGGCGGCGCCTGACCGGTGGCCGTCAGTCCCTTGCCGACTTTGCCAGCGGCCATGAGTACTTCGGCCTGCACCGCGACGGGGCGGACTGGGTCTTTCGGGAGTGGGCTCCCAACGCCACCGCGGTCACTGTTCTTTGCGAGCGCAGCGGCTGGCAGGAGACGGCGGCGCTGCGCCTACGTCCCCTCGCCGACGGGCAGTGGGAGGGGCGTTTTGCGGCGGCGCAGTTTGGCCATGGCGCGCTGTACCGGTTGCGCCTGCACTGGGACGGCGGTCAGGGAGATCGTATTCCGGCCTATGCGCGGCGGGTGGTTCAGGATCCGCATACCGGCATCTTCAACGCGCAGGTCTGGGAGCCTGAGCAGCCGTACGCTTGGCGGCACGCCACGCCACCGCCACCGCCCGCCGTGCTGATCTACGAGAGTCATGTCGGCATGGCCCTGGAGGAGGCGCGGGTCGGTACCTACCGGGAATTCCAGGCGCAGATGCTGCCGCGCATCCACGCCGCCGGCTACAACACCGTGCAGCTCATGGCGGTTCTTGAGCACCCGTACTACGGCTCGTTTGGGTACCATGTGTCGAGTTACTTCGCTGCCTCCAGCCGCTTTGGCACGCCAGAGGAGTTGAAGAGCCTGGTCGATGCGGCGCACGGGCTGGGGTTGCGCGTCGTCATTGACCTGGTGCACAGCCATACGGTGCGTAACGAGACCGAGGGGCTGGCCCGGTTTGACGGCACCGCCACCCAGTACTTCCACGCCGGCGCCCGCGGCGAGCACCCGGCCTGGGGCTCCTGCTGTTTCGATTACGCCAAACCCGGCGTGCTGCATTTCCTCCTGTCGAACTGCCGTTTCTGGCTCGACGAGTTCCGCGTCGACGGGTTCCGTTTTGACGGCGTCACGAGCATGCTCTACCACCATCACGGTCTGGGACAGGCCTTCGGCAGCTACGCGGAGTACTTCGGCGATCAGGTGGACGATGACGCCGTGGCCTATCTGACCCTGGCCAATGCGGTCATCCACAGCGTCCGTCCGGACGCCACGACGATCGCCGAGGACGTCAGTGGCATGCCGGGCCTGGCCGCCCCGCAGAGCGGCGGGGGCGTGGGTTTCGACTACCGCCTGGCGATGGGGGTTACCGACATGTGGTTCCGCCTGCTTGATGAACCCGACGAGGCCTGGTCTCTCGGGCAGGTCTGGCATGAGCTGGCCAATCGACGACGGGACGAACGCGTGATCAGCTACGCCGAGTGCCACGACCAGGCCATCGTCGGCGGCCAGACGCTCATCTTTCGCCTGATCCGCGAGGGTATGTACGACGCCATGCACCGGGGCAGCACCAGCCTGGTGGTGGACCGCGGCATGGCGCTGCACAAGATCATCCGGCTGGCCACGGCCGTGACCGCCGGAGACGGCTATCTGAACTTCATGGGCAACGAGTTCGGACACCCCGAGTGGATCGACTTCCCCAGGGAAGGTAACCAGTGGTCGCTGCAGCATGCTCGCCGGCAGTGGTCGCTGCGCGACGACACGCATCTACGCTACGCGGCTCTGGCCGCGTTTGACGTGGCCCTGCTGACCCTGCTTCGGGAGACGGGGCTGATCTGGCGCGCCCGCCCGCAGCGCCTCTACATCAGCGAGGCGGACCGGGTTCTGGCCTTCGAGCGCGCTGGGCTCTACGTCTTTGTGAACCTGCACCCCACGCAGTCCTACTCGGACTATGCCGTGGAGACTCTCCCCGGCGACTACGTGCTGGTGCTGGACACCGATCAGCCAGAGTTCGGCGGCTTTGCGCGGCTGCGGACTGGCCAACGCCATACCACTACGGCGCATTGCGCCGGCAGTGTACGCCACGATCGCCTGCACCTGTACCTGCCAGCCCGCACCGCACTGGTGCTGCAGCGCCGCTGTCCTGGCTGAGGTTCCGACCCCCGGGTTGGGGGGGACGTCGCCCCGCGCCTCAGGCCGAGGCCGGTGCCGCCTTGGCGAGGTCACTCCAGCCTTGTAGCAGCAGATCGAACACATCCTGGATCTGCTCGACTTCGAGGCAACTGAAGGCGATGCGCAGGTCGGTGTCGTTGTTGGCGATCGTGCCCACGCCGTACTGCTTCAGTAGATGCACGCGCAGGGCCTCGGCGTTGACGTGCTTGACGCGAATGCACATGAAGTAGCCGCTGTTGAAGGGGTATACCGTCCAGGCCTCAGCGTACTTCGGGTCCGCCAGCACCTCCTTGACCTTCAAGGCTCGTGTCCGCATCAACGCTACTTTGGCCGCGCGCTGGGCGTAGAAGTCCGGGTGGCGCAGGGCCTCGAGGACGATTTGCTGCGAGAGTTGGGAGCTGTTGCTGATGACGCTGCGGATGCAGCCCGCCGCCTTCTTCTCGAGGGCGACGTAGAGGGGGCTCTGGGCCGGCGCGCCAGCGCTGCCGAAGGTCAGGAAGCCGACTGCAGCCCCCAGACGTAGACCTCCTTGGTGGCGGCGTCCGCCTTGATCGCCAGCAGTCGCGGGTGAGCCGTCGCCAGCTTGGTGAAGATCGACTGCTTCATGATGCGTTCGTCGAAGAAGAGGCCGTAGTAGGCGTCGTCGATGAGCACGACGATGTTCGTGCCCCCCGCGGCCGCCGCGGTCAGGGCCGCCGCCAGGGCTTGCCCCTCGGCCTCGGTGGCGGAGTAGCCGGTCGGATTGTTGGGGAAATTCAGCAGCACTACGACCTTCTTCCGCTCTGCGCAGGCCGCCGTCAGCGCCTGCCGGAAGGCGTCCAGGTCAAGGCCACCGTCGCGCAGTCCGTTGTACTGGCGGATCTCTACCTGGCGCCGCAAGGCGAAGATCAGGTTGTAGTTCTCCCACATCATGTCGGGGAGGAGCAGGACGTCTCCGGCTTCCATGAAGAGATCGCCGATGACACTCAGGCCATGCGTCAGCCCGGTGGTGACTACCGGCACGCTGATGCCGACGCCCCGCAGATCCGGGTTGTCGATCAGGAGCTTCTTGGTCCACTCGTCGCGCAACGCCTGCATCCCGGGCGAGGGGGCGTAGAGCAGGGCGTCGTTGGCCGACACATCGCCGAGGTGCATCATCACGCTCGGGAGGTTCATCGCCACCCCGTTTTCCATCGCCGTGCCGATGGTGGCGTTGTAGCGCCGCGCCAGTTGCTTGGCCTCGGCCGACTGAGTCAGGATGCCCTTGGGGAAGTACAGCTCCCGGCCCAGCGGCGAGAGCATCTCCAGAACCTGCGGGTTGACGGCGGCAATGGCGCTGTTGAGGTCATGAGCAAGCGGGTTCATCGGCTGTCTGTCCCTTTCCTCGCTGGTGTACGGTCGCAGTGATGAAGCCTAAACGGAAAATATAGGCTCGCTGGCGTGACCGTGCAACGTCTCCGGCCTGGGGGGGTGCATGACCAGATTGTCGGAAGGACGAACCCCGAGGGGAATCGCGCCGACGGGCTGTATAGACGCCTATACTCGCGGTCTCTAGCCCATCCGTGGAATCCGCGCCATCCGTGGTCAATCCAGGTATCCGGAGCGGAAACAACACGGGGGAGTCCACCACGGATGACTTGGAGGGCACGGATCACACCCGTCGCCATG
>CAILUI010000240.1 GCA_903837355.1 uncultured Victivallales bacterium | reverse complement strand
GCACCATCCTCTTCGACGAGCCCGCGCCCATGGCCGGCTGACCGCCGGGTTGCTCCGCTCGCGACCAAACCCGTTGGCATACGCCGCCGACGGCGACAACGGTCAACCGGCTCCCCTATCCCCCATTCAGTGACCGGTTACCCCACCCGGACTCAGAGCGTTGACAGGCCCACCGGCCGGCGCGATATTGGCGCCGGACGCGAAGCGCGGAAAAAGAGCTCTGGGCGCGTGCCGGCGGGGGGGGCCCGCGGCAACGGTTCGCCGGGGCGTACTAAGGTTGGAGAGAAACCCATGCAACAGGTGCTGATCCCGACCAAGCTGGACGCCATCGCCCGTGAGCTGTTGACGCCGAAGGGTTTCACCGTGGTCCAGGACGCGGATACGGCGCTGCCGGAGCTAGCGCAGCGCTACCCGGAGACCGAGGCGTTGATCGTCCGCAGCGAAGAGGTGACGGCGGCGGTCATCGACGCATTGCCGAAGTTGAAGGTCGTCATCCGGGCCGGCGCCGGCTACGACACCATCGACACCAAGCACGCGCGCCGGCGCGGGGTGGACGTGATGAACACGCCGGGGGCCAACGCCAACGCGGTTGCCGAGGAGGTCTTTGCGCTGGCGCTGGGGTACTACCGGCACGTAGTGGCGGGTGATGTGACCACGCGCGCCGGCAAGTGGGAGAAGAAGAAGTTCATGGGCCGGGAGCTGCACCGCAAGACGCTGGGGATCGTCGGCCTGGGCAACATCGGTCAGCTGGTGGCCAAGCGCAGCGCCGGCTTCGAGATGCGTTTGCTCGCCTTCGACCCGGTGATCAGCGCCGCCAAGGCCGAGGACCTGGGAGTGAAGCTGGTCGATCTCGAGACGCTGTTTGCTGAGTCCGACCTGGTCACCCTGCACGTTCCGGAGAACAACGAGACCCGCGGCATGGTGAACAGCAAGCTCCTG
Source organism: uncultured Victivallales bacterium (assembly GCA_903837355.1). Lineage (GTDB taxonomy): Bacteria > Verrucomicrobiota > Lentisphaeria > Oligosphaerales > JAFGRS01 > CAILUI01. The sequence goes on along the minus strand of CAILUI010000240.1, from coordinate 100,062 downwards.
GCCCGGATGAAGAAGGGGGCGGTGCTGATCAACTGCGCGCGCGCCGGGATCATCAACGAGGCTGATCTGCGGGCGGCGAAGAAGGATAAGAACCTCGGTTTCTGCAATGACGTCTACGAGGCTGACGAAGCCGGTCCGAAGAGTGTCGCCGACATCGCCGACGTGATGCTGCCGCACCTGGGCGCGAACACCCACGAGGCCAACTCGACGGCCGCCCGGCGCGCCGCCGAGCAGCTCATCGCCTACGTCGAAAGAGGGATCACGACGTACGTGGTCAACAAGGGGGTGCCGGACGGCCTGGACGAGAGCTATCAGCAACTGGCCTACTACGTGGCCCTGGTGGCCCGCAGCTACCTGGGCGGCGGCCGGCCAGTACACCAGATCAAGTGCAGTTTCTATGGCACCCTCGAACCCTTCGCCAAGTGGTTCCTGCCGCCGATCTGCGCCGCTCTCTCGCCGGAGTTCGACCCCCTGCAGGACCCGGAGGAGGCGCGCATGTTCCTGGCCGACCGCGGGATCGAGGTCGAGGTGCGCGGCGCGGACGAAGCCAAGCACTACGGCAACAGCATGACCATCGATCTGGCCGAGGGCGGCAATGCCATCGGCCGGGTCAGCGTGCGCGGGACGATCGCCGAAGGCAATATCATGATCTCCCGGATCAACGACTTCGACCGGCTTTACTTCGTGCCCAAGGGGCATGCGCTGGTCGTGCAGTACGTGGACCGGCCGGGGGTGCTGGCCCGCATCACCAGCGCCTGCGCCGCAGCCAATCTGAACATCGAGGACATCCGGGCGCCGCGGGACAGCAACAACGAGAAGGCGATCGCGGTGCTGAAGACCAACGGCCCGGTGCCGCCGGAGGTGGTCGAGCGCATCCAGCGCGAGACCCAGGCGGAAGTGGCCTTTGCGCTGACGGTGCCGTAACCCGGAATCTTGACAACGTCCGCGCGCGCCGGTATACTAATTGTCGTGCGCCCCATTGGCGTCACCTGAGTATGGATTCCGTCATGACATCACTCCGACTTCAACTCGTCATTGTAGGAAGCCCGGCGGCGGTCGCTGTCGGGGTATCCTCCTGCTGAGACAACGGGTTGTCGGAAGCGTCTGGACCGGATCCCCAAGAGTTAGAAAACAGCGCCCTCGCCGCCGAAACGACGGCGAGGGCGCTTTTGCATAGGCGACCTCGGCGTCAGGGGGTGCGCAGGCAGGCAGGCAGACAATGATGCGGAAAGGAAACCGAGCGATGGCAGAAGCAAAACCAACCACCGGCCAGACGCGCCGTACGCAGACGGGCATCAAGGGGGCCGAGATCGTGGTCCGCTGCCTGGAGTTGCATGGCGTCGAGGTGATCTTCGCCTATCCGGGCGGCGCCTCGATGGAGATGCATCAGGCCCTGCGCGATTCCTCGTTGCGCGTGATCCTGCCCCGGCACGAGCAGGGCGGCGCCTTTGCGGCCGCGGGGTATGCGCGGGCCACGGGCCGCACGGGCGTCTGCATGGCCACCAGCGGCCCAGGGGCGACGAACCTGGTGACCGCGATCGCGGATGCGTACATGGACTCCATCCCGTTGGTGGTGATCACGGGCCAGGTGTCACAGCGTTTCATCGGCAAGAATGCGTTTCAGGAGATCGACATCATCGGCATGACCCGGCCGATCGTGAAGCACAGCTACCTGGTGCTGGACCCGCAGGAGTTACCGGCGGTGATCGCAGAGGCCTTCTACCTGGCCGCCTCCGGGCGTCCGGGACCGGTGGTGCTGGATATTCCGAAGGACGTGCAACAGAAGCTGTGCGTGCCCACCTATCCCGAGGAGGCGCCGAGCCCGCGCTCCTACCGGGTGCACTGCGAGGCCCCGGACGTGGATGTGGAGCGCTTGCGGCAGGCGATCAGCGCGGCGGAACGGCCGTGCCTGTACGTGGGTGGCGGCGTGATCACGGCCGGCGCTCACCAGGAGTTGCTGCAGGTGGCGGAGAGCTACAACCTGCCGGTGGTGACCAGCCTGATGGGCGTGGGCGCCTTCCCGGAACGCCACCCGCTGAGCCTGAAGTGGCCGGGCATGCATGGCACCTACTATGCCAGCTACGCGCTCAACGAGTGCGACCTGCTGATCGGCATCGGCGTGCGCTACGACGACCGTGTGACCGGCAACGTCGCCACCTTCGCTCAGCATGCCACCATCGTGCACGCCGACATCGATCCCTCGGAGATCAACAAGAATAAGCACGCCGACATCGGCATCGTCTGCGACGCGCGCAGCCTGCTGAGCAAGCTCATCCCGAACCCGATCCGCAAGGAGTACGCGGCCTGGCACGAGCAGATCCGGCGCTGGAAGTCCGAACACCCGCTGGCCTACCGCGCCAGCGACAAGATCCAACCGCAGGCCGTGGTCGAGGCGCTGTGCCGCTTGACGGACGGCAAGGCGACCATCGTGACCGGCGTGGGCCAGCACCAGATGTGGGCCGCCCAGTTCTACACCTTTGAGCGGCCGCGGCAGTTGCTGACCTCGGGCGGACTGGGGACCATGGGCTTCGGCCTGCCCTCTGCCATCGGCGCCAAGATCGCCCGACCCGAGGATCTGGTGGTGTTGATCGACGGCGATGGCAGTTTCCAGATGAACATCCAGGAACTGGGCACGGTGCACTGCGAGGATGTCGACGTGAAGATGATCATCCTCAACAACCAGCACCTGGGCATGGTGGCGCAGTGGGAGGACCGCTTCTACCATAGCCGCCGCGGCAACACGGTGCTGAGCAGCGACAAGACGGACCGGCCCTACCCGAACTTCCCGCTGATCGCGGAAGGATACATGATTCCCGGGCGGGATGTGTGGACCCTCGCCGAACTCGAACCGGCTCTGCGGGAAATGCTGGCGAGCAAGGAGCCCTTCCTGCTCGACGTGCATGTGGAATACCAGGAGCACGTGCTGCCCATGATCCCGGCGGGCGGCAGCCACAAAGACATCATGGTCGAGTAAGGGCTGCCGACCCGACGGTCGGCGGTCCCGGGGAGCGGCCGGAGCCGACCCGACGGTCGGCGGTCCCAGCGCGAGCTGGCGCTTACTTCTGCTCGTCTGAGATCGCTTTGAAGTAGCTCTCGACCAAGCCATTATACTGCTCGGGGATACGGGCATCCCGGTCCACGAGCAGTTCCCTCTGCACCATCTCGTCGATCAGCGTCCGCAAGCGGACCACGGCGCCGGGGAGGACCTCCTGTCGCACCCGCTCCGGGATCTTTCCGCCCTGCGGGGCCGGGCCGGGCTGGTTCGGGGGTGGGACCTGGTCCCGGAGTTCGCGGGCGGCGCGATCGAGGGGGGTATCGCGGAGCTCTTGGAGTTGGCCGGCGAACTCGCGCAGCTTCGCCGCCGTGTCCTTGGCCTCGGCCGGCGCCGGCTTCTCGGCGCCGCTGAGTTCATTCTGCAGGGCTTTGGCCGTGGCCTCGGCGGCCGCGAGTTGCTCGAGGCGGCCGCGCACGAGGCGCTGGCGTTCCTGCGTGAGGCCTTTGGCCATCTGCTCGAAGCGTTCGGCGGCATCCTGTTCGGCCTGGCGGGCCTGTTCCGTGCGGCCCTCCTGCCGGTCCTGCGCGGCCTGCGCCACCTGATCGGCGAGGCTGTCGGTGCGCAGCGTCCGGCGCAGTTCGCGGAGCGGGTTCTGGGTGGTCTCAGGGTCTTTGGCAGGCTCGGTGGCGAGCCGTTTGAGCCAGTCGTCAACCGTCTCGGCAGTGCGCGCCACCTGCTCGGAGGCCGGGGCATCGGGGGGCGTCGCCGCAGGTTCAGCGGGCGCAGGTGTGGGGGTCGGGGGCACCGTCGCCGCCGTGGCGGGGTCGGTGGCGGGGTCGGTGGCGGGGTCGGTGGCGGGGTCGGCGGCGGGGTCGGCCGGCGGGGGGCTGAGCTGGCGTGCCGCCTCCTCGGCCAGGCGCGCGGCGCGCTCGAGGGTCTCGGCGGCGCGGGCCGGATCGAGGCCGCGCAGATGCGTAGCGATGGTCTCGAGTTGCTCCTGCGCCTGCGCCAGCTCCTGGGCTGCGGCCTGGGGATCGGCGGCGCGGAGATCACGGAGAGCCTTGTCCATGGTCTCGCCGGCAGCCGCCATGCGCTGACTGGCCAGGGTGGTGGTGCGCGGGTTCTGGCGGATGTCCGCCGCCAGCTCCGCGGCCTGCTGCACCGCGGCCTGCTGCTGCGGGGTTGCCGGGGCGGGGGTGGGGGCCGGCGGCGGCGCCGCCGGGGTCTGGGTGGCGGGCGGCGGTGCCGTCTGCGCCACCTGGTCCTGGGCCGGGGCCGCGGGCTGAGCGTCGGCGGGGGTGGGCACAGGCTGAGCCGGGGCGTCAGGCGCGGGCGGCGGGGCTCCGGCGGGTGGCGGGTTCGCGGGGGCCGGGGCGGGAGTGGGCGCCACCGCGTTGCGCACGGCCTGCTCGGTACGGGCCAGGGCCTCGGCGCGCTCGGCCAACTGCTCGAGGGTCTCCGTTGGCGGGGGTTGCGCCTGGGCTGCCTGGGGGGCATTGGGTTGCTGCTGGGCCGCGGCGGCCTGCTGTTCCTCGAGCTGCTGCTGGAGCAGGTCGCGCGCCTGTACCATGGCGCTCAGGGCCTGATCCTCGCGCCGCAGCGCCGTATTCAGGTCGGGCTTGGTGAGGGCCGCGGCGGCCGCCTGCAACTGCTGCTCGGCCTGTTCAAGGGCGGGCGCCGGGGCACTCGGCGGCGGGGTTGCCGGGGTTGCGGCGGGCGGGGGCGGGGCGGCGGCGGCAGCGCGGTCGGCGAGGTCGTTGACGACCTGGGCCAGTTCGCGCTCGGCGGCGGCGGTCTCGGGCAGCGGTTGGCGCGAGTCGGGCTGCTCCTCGCGGCGCTGCAGAGTCTCCTGGACGGCGTCTTTCTGGCGTTCGATGGCCTGCTGCAGGGTGGCGATATCCTGCTTCAGTTCGTCCTCTTTCCGACCTGACTCGGGGGGCTTGGGTTCGCCCGGACGACGCAGGATCTTAAGCGGTCGGATGGTGATCACCCGGATGTCACTGACGCTCCAGCCGGGGCGCTCGGGAAGGAGGTCTCGGGCGCGGGCGTGGAGGCGAACCGAACTGCCAGGGGCAAGGGCAAGATCCTCGAGGCGCAGGTCATGGGTCAGACGCAGTTGGCGTGGGGCCTCAGCGGGCTCCTGACCGGCAAGACGCTGCTCCTTCCCATCCACGGTCAGGATGATCTCGGCCTGCGCGATCCCGAAGTCATCCTGGATACGGGCCACGATCGGCGTTTCGCCGATCGGCGTCAGGGAGATGTCCTCGGCGGGCTCCAGGAGGGTCACCTGGGGCCGTTGGTCAGGCGTCCCCCGCACCTCCCAACCGAAGGCCTTCAGCGGCAGGCCCTCGGCGTCTTCCCCGGCGAGGCTGAACGCCTGCGGCCCGGGGGTCGCGGTCCACTCCCAAACGAGGGCAACGCCGCCGGTTTCGAGGGCCTGGCGCTCGCCATCGGGAAGGATTACGGCGGCGCGCGTCAGGGGGTGGTTGAGCGCGAAGGTGAAGCGGGCTTTGGCGCCCTCGGGGAGTCGCAGATCCTGGAGCGGCCCCTGGGTGGCCGGCAGGCGCGTATAGGCCGGATAGTCGACCTGCACGGCGGCGCTTTGCACGGCCGGGGGATCGATGAAACGGATGCGCTGCCGACACCGTGCGTCACCGGCGCGCAGACGGATCTCGAAACTCTGGGTGAGGCCGGCGAACTCCGCCGACCAGGTGCCGTCGCTGGCCTGGGTCATGGGCGTCGCCACCCAGCCGCTGCGGGGCAGGCGCAGATCCAGCCCGACGCCAGCCGTGGGACGGCCGGAGAGGCGGGCGTCGACGCGTACGGTCTGGCCGCGTTCGAAGGCTGCGGGGCTCACGGCGACGTCGAGGTGAGTGAAGGTGACCTGGGCCGCCGGCAGGGCGAGGCGAATCGCGCCGCGGCGGAAATCCGGCCACAGAAGAACGGCGAGGGCGAAGGCCAGGGCCAGAGCGGCCAGGGCCAGTCCCCAACGGCGCAAGGTCGGCCAGGGGATGACCCGCGCCATGGGGGCGGTAGCCAGCGTCTCCTCCGCCTGCCGAATCAGGGCGCGGGAGAGGGCCGGTGAGAAGGCCTTGGCATCGCCTTCGCGAGCAATCTCAGCAGACGTGCGCAGGAGTTGCCCGACGCCGGCGCAGGCAGACTCGAGGTCACGGACGGCCTGGTGCTCGTGATAGCGCCTCCAAGGCAGCACCAGGCGCACCGTCAGGATCAAGAGCATGGCCAGGACCACCAGGACGAAAGTGAGCCAGCGGCCGGCAGGGCCAAACGCAAAGGCGATATCGGCACCGATAATGACAGCGGCAAGCAGCAGACAGGCCAGGCTGGCGAGAACCAGGGCCCGTGCGGTAAAGAAACGGCGCTTGGCGCGCACTACCTGCCAGAGGCGCTGGGTCAGGCGGGGAGACTGGGTCAGGGCGGGGATGCCGTCGCCTTGGGCGTCTGTTGCCACGTGTCGCTCTCCTCCACCGCTCAACCCGTCACGGGCGTGCCCAGCGAACGCCTGGCCTCGCCGCGTCGTCTCAGGAACCTATTCATACCATAGAGGCCCTTGCCGAACTGTCCATGGCTGGCACTCAATCCAACCTGTGACTAGCCCGGTCGCCCGCTTGACGACAGCGCCAGGTGGGACTACTGTAAATATATGGCTTCGGAGAAATGCAGGACTCGAAGTCAGCCGCTGTGTGTGGCTACGGTCCGGCACACGTCATGATACTCGCGGCGTGCCAAGCGTGCTGTCTGATGGGCCGGATCGTGTGAGCGGGCGGCGAATGACGGGTGTTCTGGTGTGGGCACTGAGAGGAGCACTGGAGATGAAGAACTGGAGCAGATGCGGAGTATTGGCCGTCGTCCTTGTCCTGGGCGGCTGCAAGGAGCAGGCGCGGACCAGTGCGGAGTATGACGGCAAGGCGAGCTTCACGGCCCTGAAGACCTATCGTTGGATGGACGACAGCGGGCGGGTGACGGCGGACCGCAGACAGCCAGCCCCGGACGTCAGCAAGCGGGTGGTGCAGGCGGTGGATGGTGCCTTGGCGGCAAAGGGGTTCGTGCCGGCCGGTGCTGGCCAGGCGGACTTCCTGGTCGGCTACCACATCGGCTTGAGCGATCGGCTCGATGTCCGCTCGATGAATGCGCACTACAACTACCCGCCCGGCTGGGCCTGGGATCACTACCGGCATGGCCGCGAGCTGGATCCCAGGGAGACCGAGCAGCCCAACCTGACGCTTGAGGATTACGGCTCGGTGGTCGTGGACGTTGCGGCGCCGGTCGACGGGCGGCTGATCTGGCGGGGCACCGTTCACGCCTACGTGCCCAAGGGGCAGGAATCCAAGATTGACCAGAAGTGGTTCGACGACGGCGCGCGGGAGTTGATCAGTAAGTTCCCGCCCGCCCCCTGACGGCCGCAGGCAGGTGAAGGACGCTCCGCGTCGCCCGCGGCCACCAGGCGCCCCCAGCCGCCTTGGGGGCGGGGGCGGTTCTGCATCCGGCCGGGGCCCGCGATGGCGTGTACGACGGCGACGGCTGCCCGCGCGTTCATGACGAATCGATCCTCAGTTCCTCGCGGCGCTCCCCTGCCCCCGGTTGGTCCCGTGTGTCGCGCCACGCTCACGGCAGCCGGCGACGGCTCTCCTGTCGTAGCCATCGCCGGGGCCTGGGTCAGGGCGGCCGAGCGGCCCGAAGCGGATGCGGTGAGCGCGGGGGTGTGCGCCGCCCCGGCACGCCGCGTGGGCTTCGATGACTCGGCTCTGACGCAGTGGGACAGCACCCTCCTGGCCTTTCTGCTACGCCTCCAGGCGGCCTGCCGGCGCGCTGACCTGGAGGTCGACTTCAGCGGCTTGCGACAGGGCCTGCAGACGCTGCTGCGGCTGGCGACGGCGGTGCCGGAGCGGGATCCGCAACGGCAGGAGCCGGATGCCAGCACACCGGTCCACCAACTGGGACGGCTGACGATCTCGAGAGGGCGGCAACTGGCCGCCACCGTGAGCTTTGTCGGGGAGTGTGCGCAGGCGCTTGCCCGTGCCTGCCGTGGCCGGGCCCAGTTCCGGGGGGTGGATGTCTTGCAGGTGCTCTACGCCTGCGGCCCCGAGGCGCTGGGTATCGTCACGCTCATTTCCTTCCTGGTCGGCCTCATCCTGGCCTTTGTCGGCGCCATCCAGTTGCGCGTGCTGGGGGCCCAGATCTACGTGGCGGACATGGTGGGCATCGGCATGGTGCGCGAGCTGGCGGCGGTGATGACCGGCGTGGTGATGGCGGGGCGGTCAGGGGCGGCCTTTGCGGCGCAGATCGGCACCATGCAGGCCAACGACGAGGTCGACGCGCTGCGGACCATGGGGATCAACCCGGTCGAGTTCCTCGTCCTGCCGCGCCTGCTGGCATTGACGCTGATGATGCCGCTGCTGTGCCTCTACGCCGACGTCATGGGGCTGCTGGGTGGCGGCGTGGTGGGGGTGGGGATGCTTGACCTTGATCTGGTGCGCTACTGGCAGCAGACGCGGGCGGCAGTGAAGCTGAACCACCTGGCGGTCGGTGTCACCATGGGGACCGTCTTCGGCGTCCTGGTCGCGCTGGCCGGCTGTCAGTGCGGAATGCAGTGCGGGCGCAGCAGTCTTGAGGTCGGACGGGCGACGACCCGCGCCGTGGTCACGGGGATCGTCTGGATTGTGGTGGCGACCGCGATCATGACCGTGATCTGCCATGTCCTTGGCGTCTGAGGCGCCAGCGAGGCTGACAACGATGCAGACCGTCTCCGTACCCCAGATCGCGGTGGAAGGGCTGACCATGGCCTACGACGGTCGCGTCATCCAGCGCGATCTGAGTTTCGCGGTCGAGGCAGGAGCTATATTCGTGATCATGGGCAGCAGCGGCTGCGGCAAGAGCACGCTGTTGCGGCACTTGATCGGCCTCCGGGAGCCGGCCGCCGGACAGGTCTGCCATCGGGGCGTGAGCTTCTGGGATACCAGCCAGGCAGAGCGCGATACCATGATGCGCCGCGGCGGCGTGCTCTACCAGAGCGGGGGGCTGTGGAGTTCCATGACTCTGGCCGAGAACGTCGCCCTGCCGCTGCGCGAGTACACCCAGTTGGGCAGGAGAGACATCCGCGACATCGTGGCGACCAAGCTGGCGCTGGTGGGGCTGGCCGGCTTCGAGGACTTCTACCCTGCCGAGATCAGCGGCGGCATGCAGAAGCGCGCCGGACTGGCACGGGCGATGGCCCTCGACCCCGAGACCCTCTTCCTGGACGAACCGTCGTCCGGCCTGGATCCGGTGAGCGCGCGCCGTCTGGATGACCTGATCCTGGAGTTGCGCGCCAGCCTGGGGACCACGATCGTGGTGGTGTCCCACGAACTCGCGAGCATCTTCGCCATCGCGACGGACTCGGTCTTCCTCGATCCTGAGGCCAGAACCGCCATCGCCAGGGGCGATCCGCGTGAGTTGCTGACGCATTCCGACGACCCCAAGGTACAGGCTTTCCTCACGCGGGGCGGCGGCCGGATGATGGGTGCCCGCGCGCCATCGACGACACAAGGATAGAAGAGACGATGAAGGGTAAGTTCAGCGCCTTCTGGGTCGGGTTGTTTGTTCTGACAGGCCTGGTGCTCGGGGTTGCCGCCACGTTGGTCTTCGGCAGCGGCCGGCTGTTCCGGGAGACCGTTCCCTTCGTGATGTTCTTCGAAGGCGCGGTCAGTGGCCTGCAGGAGGGGGCGCCGGTGACGTTCCGAGGGGTGAAGGTGGGCACCGTGACCGGGATCGCCGTCGCCATCAGCGGCGATGGGCAGGTCCGGATCCCGGTCTACATCGAGCTCTATCCGGCGAGTGTGCGGGGCCAGCGTGGCCGCAGTCTGGCCGATACCTATGCCCAGATGGACGAACTGGTGGGGGACGGTCTGCGCGCGCAACTGCAACTGCAGAGTCTGCTCACGGGCATGCTGGTCGTGCGCCTGGACTTCTTCCCCGAGGAACCACCGCGGCTGGTGGGAGGTGATCTGAGCGTGCCGGAGTTGCCGACGAAGCAGTCCGGGCTGCAGCGCCTGACCGAGTCCATGCAGCAGATCAAGGTCGACGAGATTGCCCAGCGCATGCTGAACGCGCTGGAAGGGATTGACCGGATCGTGAACTCCCGGCAGACGCAGGAAGGCGTGGCGGACACGGCCGCCATGCTGCGGGATCTGCGCGAGATCGTGGCCGAGATCAAGGCCAGAGTGGGGCCGTTATCGGAAGAGCTCGACCAGACCGGTACGGCGCTGCGGGTGCTGATTGAGCAACTCAACCAGCGCGTCGGGCCACTCCTGGCCGGAGTCGAGGCCGCCACGGCCGAAACGCAGCGGCTGGCAGCGAACGTCAACACCGCCGTGGAGCGCCTCTCGCCCAGGGTGGAGCAGGGCGTCGAGACGGCAACGCGGGTGCTCGAGCACGCGGGGCAGCAGTTGGATCTGGAGAACGGGCCCGCGGCGGCGTTGGTCGCCAATCTGACCCGCACCAGCGCCGCCGCTGACCGCGCGATCCAACAGACGATGGCAACCCTGGAGGCGGCGGCTGGCCCCGAGTCGCCACTGCAGACCGAGGTGGCGGCGATGGTGGCGGAACTGCGTGATGCGGCGCGCTCTCTGCGCGTTCTTACCGACTACCTGCAGCGGCACCCCGCGGCCCTGGTGCGGGGCAAGGCTGGCGTGAAAGAGGGCGAGTGATGAACCTTTACCCACGAAGGGCTGGCCGGAGACTGGTGGGGTGTGCCGTTGCCCTCCTGCTGGCCGGGTGCATGAAGTCGGCGCCGACGCGACACTACACGCTGCTAGCGCTGGCGCCGCCGCGAGCGGCCGGGCCGACGAGCGACTGCAGCCTGGGCGTGGGGCCGCTGCGGCTGCCGCAGCATCTCCGGCAGGCGGCGCTGGTCCGCCGTACCGGTCCCTACCGCGTGACCTATGGCGATTTCGACATCTGGGCTGACCCGGTGGAGGACCAGGTGGTGGAGGTGCTGATAGAGAACCTGGCGCGCCTCAGCGGAGCCCCGCGCGTGTTGCGCCACCCCTGGCGGGTTGGCGAGGCCCCCGACCGCCAGTTCAGCCTCGAGATCACGGCCTTCGAGTTGGCCGCGGCTGGTCAGGCCGAGTTGGCCGCGCGCTGGGAACTGCGCGACGCCCACGGGGTTCGGCTCGACTCCGGCGCCGGCGTCTGGCGCGAACCCGCCGCCGGGCAGATCGAGACCCTGGCCGAAGCGCTCAGTCGCGCTCTGCTGAGCCTCAGTCAGGACCTGGCCGCGGCCGCCGCGCGCTGAACCCTGGCAGCGGGGGTCAGACGGCGGCGCGCCGGGTCGGTGCAACCGCCCCTGTGCTTCGCCAAGGAAGCACTCCGCGGTTCCTGTGTTGTTCTGGAGGGCGAAGCGCCCGCTGAGCCGAGGCCGCGCCCCGCGGCCGTGTGGGGATGAAGCGGCTCACCGCATCCCCGCCGCGCGCCGCACCTGGGGAGGTTCACCCTCCAGCCCCGCCCCCGGCTCGCTCCGGACATGGCGAGGCGAGACTGCAGGGGTTACGGGTTCAGAGTGCACGCTTGAGCGTGTCCCCCAGACAGCCAACCGGCCCCTGCCGCAGAACGGGACAGCCCTACCGGCTCCTCGCAGAGCGTTCGCCCCATCCCAGCGCGGCGGCTATATTCGTCCCATGAACACCTTCCCTGCTCGGGCCGTTCTCGGGCTGATGGCGGTGCTGCTGGTCGCCGCTGGGCGCCTGCTGGCGTGTTCGACCCCGGTGTGCCAGTATGCTCTCGCGAACTGGCCGGCCGACACCTATGATGTCCAGATTTCGGCCAACGCCGGGGATCTGGACGCACTGCGGAAGAGCTGTGCGTTGACCTGGAGCACGGTCGGCGGGACCGAAGCCAATGCGGCCTTACGCTTCCGCGCGGATGCCGCACTTCCGGCCCTGACGGCACAGGTGGCGTTACGCTTCCCCAACCACGCCAGCGACCGGCCGCCGTTGTGGGCCGGAGCGCTCTCGGCAGAGCGGTTGCGGGCGATCGTAGACTCGCCGGTGCGCGCCCAACTCGCGACCGAACTGCTGGGCGGGGCCGCCGCGGTCTTCCTCTTCCTGCCGGGCGGCGACACGGCGGTGGACGCGGCCGCCCGCGCCCGGCTGCAGACAGCCTTGGCCGAGGTGTCGCGCACCCTGGTGCCGCCAGCCGTCGCCGACGACACGCCAGGCGCCGCCGCGGGAGCCCCGGCAGCGTTCCGCTTCCCCATTCTGGAGGTGTCGCGCGAGGATCCCGACGAGGCGTTTCTCCGGGCCCTGCTTCTGGCCAGCGAAGCGGACCTGGCGGGCTTGCGCGAACCGCTGGCCTTCCCCGTGTTCGGGCGCGGGCGACTGCTCTACGCCATCGCCGGGGCCGGGATCAACCGCGAGGTGCTGGCCGAGGCCTGCGCCTTTCTGACCGGGGCGTGTTCGTGCGAGGTGAAGGCCCAGAACCCGGGCGTGGACCTGCTGTTGCGGGCCGACTGGAGCCGGGTTGCGGGCACGGACGACTCGGGTTTCACCGAACTGCCGCCCCTGACCGGGCTGAGCGCTTCCAGCCCCGCGGGCACGGTCGCTCCGCCCCCGGAGCCCGTCGTCGCGCCGGCCGCGGCCCTCGTCCCGCGCTCACCGCCCCTCACCTCTCGGGCTCTGGCCGTGATCGGCGCAGCCCTGGCGGCGGTCCTGGCCGGGACCCTGGCTGTGCTGCTGCGGAGCCGCTCGCGCTGAGCTGCCTCACTCCTCGATGCCGAATGGCACCAAGGCATTGTGGATGTCGGTGAAGCCTTTGCCCAGCAGCCCCACGTCGCTGCCGACGTTGAGGAAGAGGAAGCCCTCGGCCAGCAGTTGGGGCACGGTCTCGACGCTGGCAACGGTCCCGGCGAGGCGCCCATGGCGCTGGCAGGCGGCGACCATGCGGCGGCGGGCCTCGACCACTTCCGGGGCGCCATACTGGCCCGGTTTACCGATGCCATGACTGAAGTCGCCGGGGCCGAAGAAGAGCATGTCGATACCCGCGACGGCGGCGATCTCGTCGATCTGCTCCATCGGCTCCGGATCCTCGATCTGGCAGATGACGAAGCGTTCGCGGTTGGCGGCCGCCATGTACTCGTCGGGTGACAGCAGGCAGAAGGCGCCATCGGTGTTGCCGCCGTCGACGGGCCGGCGGCCCAGGGGCTGGAAACGCGTCGTACGCACGACCTGCCGTGCCTCCTCGGCACTCATCAGGTGCGGCACCATGACCCCGGTCGCGTCGGCTTCGAGCGGCCGGATGGTGTCAGAATAGCAGCCCTTTGCTACCCGCACCAGTGCATCCATCCCGTGCAACTTGGCCGCCCGGATCTGGTTATCGATGGTCAGCCAGTCGGCGGGGACGTGCTCCATGCACAGCCAGATGCAGTCAAAGCCGATCAGACCGATGAGTTCGATCAGGCGCGGATCGCCGAAGTTGGTCTTCGTGGAGAAGGCCGGCTTGCCAGCGCGCCATTTCCTGAGCATCCGGCTCGGCCGCAGCAATGTGGACCCCATCGACGGCTCCCTTCCATCCCCATTCGTGTTCTTCGTGTGATTCGTGGGCATTCCCGCCCTGCCTGCGCTCTTCGTCGTCCTCCTGCAGCGTCCATCCCCGGTGGCGTCTCAGACCCCGCTGAAGGCGCTGAAGCCGCCGTCGATGGCCACGACCGTACCGGTGACAAACGCCGCGCCCTCGTCGCTGCACAGCCAGAGCAGGGCGCCGACCAGGTCCTCGGGCTTGCCGTAACGGCCCATCGGCGTATGCCCGATGATGGTCTTGCCGCGCTCGGTCATGGAGCCGTCGGGCTGGGTCAGCAGGCCGCGGTTCTGGTCGGTCAGGAAGAAGCCCGGCGCGATGGCGTTGACGCGGATGCCGACGGTGCTCATGTGCACCGCCAACCACTGGGTGAAGTTGCTGACAGCGGCCTTGGCGGCGCTGTAGGCCGGGATCTTGGTCAGGGGCTTGAAGGCGTTCATGCTCGAGATGTTGATGACGGTGCCCTTGCCCGCCCGGGCCATGTCCTTGGTGAAGACCTGGGTCGGCACCAGCGTGCCCAGGAAGTTCAGGCCGAACACGAACTCGATGCCCTTGGGGTCGAGGTCGTAGAAGGTCTTGAACCCTTCCTGCACCTTGTCCAGGTCCTCTTTGTAGAGGCGCTCCTTCGAGGTGGTTCCCATCGGGTGGTTGCCGCCGGCACCGTTGATCAGGATGTCACACGGGCCGAAGGCGGTGCGAATGGTCTCGCGGGCGGCCTCGAGACTGGCGCGGTCGAGCACGTTGCAGGCGACGCCGATGGCCTGACCGCCAGCAGCCTTGACCTGGTCCGCCACCTTGTCGGCGGCCTCTTTGCGCAGGTCGAGGATGGCCACCTGCGCGCCGCATTCGGCCAGGGCCATGGCCATGCAGCCGCAGAGCACACCGCCACCGCCCGTGATCACGGCCGTCTTGGTGCGCAGATCGATCTTGAAGGGCACTGCCATCTTCCGCTCCTCCGTGTGGCCTCTGGCCGCAGTCGCCGGGCGCCGGTTCGGATGCTTCCGCCTGACCCGGCTAATATCGCCCGCTGCCCCCAAATGCCAATGAGGGGCGCGCGCGCGGCAGGGCTGTTTCATTCTCGGCTCGGTCGCGTCTGCGCCCGGCCCCAATGGCCCCATTGGTGGAAAAGGCCTGCAGGCCTCACTACGAGCCTGAGACGGTGCGCGCGCAAGGCTCGTAGTGAGGGCTTCAGCCCTTTCCAGGTCCAGGCTGCCGCCGCGCGACACCGCACGCTGCGAGTCGAGATAACGAAACAGCCCTGACCCATACCGACGGACCCTTGACATCCTCCCGCACCACCGTATCATAGCCCGCGTTCCTTTCGCGCACGGTCGCCACATCGGCCGCCGACACAGCCCCCGCAGGGTCGCTTCCCCGCGGCGAACTCGGGGCGGGGGGCGGGAAGCGAGCTTCGGGGTTGGGCGTTCGTCTGGGGGTTCGCGGTTCGGCCTGGGAGATGCCGGAGATGAGGATCTGGCCGACTCAGACCCGTCGGGTCGTGGCGCCAAGGCGATGCCGCGGAATTGCTCGTAGTATAGCTCCAATGCATCACGACCCTGCTGAACCTGCCAGTTCGACATGCCCGGATGCCGCGCCACCTCGGCTAGAAACGCCTCGATCTCGCCCCGCCCCAAATCCCGCCGCCGACGCCCCGGGTGACTGGCAATGAAGCGCTGTACCCAGCCCACGCAGTACGGAATCGCCTTCTCCTGCGCCTTTGCGCCATTCACCAGTTTCCGACGCGTGCCTTCACGCGCCGCGCCCGGCCGATACGGGACGCCCGGGGGCACGCGGCGCTACGGTCCCGCGCGCTCGTCACCCCACTTTCTGTGATTTCCCTCTTGACATACGACGCAACTGACGTACGATAGATATGTCGTACAACACAACGAGGAACGCAATGGCTACTCAACGGGCACCCGAGAATGTGGTGGGGCGGGACGAACTGATTGCCACGATCTGGCGACTGCTGAAGCGCTACTCGGTCGTCTTCACGGCTGAGCGCCGCATTGGCAAGACCACCGTTATGCGGAAGATGCAGGCAGAGGCGCCGGCCGGCATCATCGTTCGGTACCTCGACCTTGAGAAAGTTGACTCGCCGCTCCGCTTTGTCGAGGTCATGCTTGGCGAGGTGCGCGAGCTGCTCCCCACGACAGAGCGTGCCAAGGACGGGTTCAAGTCCCTAATGGCGGCGGTTGGCGGCACAGAGCTCGGTGGGGTGGTCAAGCTCCCGGAGTGCGGCAAGAAGGGATGGCAACCCGCTCTGGAGAAGACCATTGCCTGCATTTGCGGGAATCACTCAGAATCCACCCTGCTATTCCTGTTCGATGAACTGCCGTACATGCTGCAGAAGATCATGGTCAGGGAAAGGGACCAAGGCAGTAACGAGAACGCGGCTCTGGCCATCCTGGACTCGTTGCGTGCCATGCGTCTGGAGCACGGCAACCTGAGAATGGTCTACACCGGGTCCATCGGCCTCCATCACGTCATTGATTCCCTGCGCGGCGACGAGTACGCGAGCCAGCCCACAAACGAGATGGAGACGGTTGAGATTGGTCCCCTTGCACCCGCCGACGCGCAGGATCTGGCGAAGCGCTTGCTCGCTGAAGAGAAGATCAGGTGCAGTTCGGTTGAAGACGTCGCCGCGGCGCTCGTCGCGTTGACGGACCGAGTGCCCTTCTACATCGAGCGGCTGGTGACGCATCTCTACGAGGAATCCACGGTCACACCCGAGACCGTACGGCAGCGAGTCGCGCGGCACCTGACGGACGACAACGATCCTTGGGAGATGGAGCATTTCCGGACGCGGATACGCATCTACTACCCTGGCAACCTCGACCTGGGGGACCGACGCGTGCTCACCCGAGCAGAGATCGTGATGACCGTACTGGACGTAGTGGCGACCCGTGAGGCGGCCCAGAGCATCGACGAGGTTCATGCGGCGGTCAAGGCGTCGTGGCCGGTGGAAGACCGAAACGTGGTCATCGGGTTGCTGCGCAAGCTGTCCCAGGATCACTACCTCATCTGCGATGATCAGAAACGGTACTCGTTCCGCTTCCCGCTGATCCGGAAGTGGTGGGTGCTTGCGCGGGGGCTGGCCAGATGAAACCGAAGCCGTTGATCTCCTCCTATACACCGAGCAACACGGACCCCGAGGTCCTCGAGCGCATCTTCGTCCAGCGGGAGAAGCTGCTCGACACGCTGGTGCAGCGGCTCGAACGCGGCATGTCCTCGGGCGACCGGCACCACATCCTGCTGATCGGACCACGGGGCAGTGGCAAAACCCATCTTCTCACCCTCGCCCACTTCCGCCTGGCCCGGAACCGCACGCTGACTGAGCATATGCGCGTTGCCTGGTTGGGGGAAGACACGGTCATCACGGGCTTGATCGATCTGGCGCTGGAGGTGGCGAGTCAGTTGGCGAGCGAGTACCCGGACGAGTTCGGCGTTGATTTCCGGTCGCGAGTGCAGGCTTTGCCCCCCGACGATGCGGCGGAAGCCATTCTCAAACGCACCATGGAGAGCCTCGATGGGCGCAACCTGTTGATCATGATGGAGAACCTTGATCGTGCCTTTCAGGGGTTGGGTGAGATGGGGCAGCGGAAGTGGCGGGCCTTCCTGCAGGAGACCAGCCGGATCTCCACGCTGAGCACAGCGCAGCAGTTGTTCGCCGGGCTCTCCCGGGATGAGGCGTTCTTCGGCTTTTTCGACATCCATCATCTCGAACCGCTTTCGGTGGACCATGCATTGAAGCTCATCGCCAAGGTGGCGACCGAGCATGGGAACCGCGACCTAGTGGCGTTCCTGGGCAGCAACGAGGGGCGCTACCGGGTTCGCGCCCTGCGGCATCTGGCGGGCGGCAACCACCGCCTGTACATCCTGCTCTCGGAGTTCCTGACCCGGGACTCTCTCGACGATCTCGTCTCCGCTTTCGAGCAACTGGCCGAAGAACTGACCCCCTACTTCCAGGAGCGCATACGGTCCCTTTCCCCCCAACAGGCACGCATTGTGCAAAGCCTGTGCAACGCCGATGGGGCCTTGACCGTGAAAGCGCTTGCGGAGACCACGTTCATACCGGAACGGAGCTGCTCGAAGCAGTTGGGTGAATTGAAGCAGAAGTGCTACGTCAAGACGGAGAGGCGCGGCAAAGAGTCCTACTACGAGATGGCCGAACCCCTCATGCGCCTCTGCCTGGAGGTTAAGAACCAGCGTGGCCGCCCGCTGCGTCTCATCGCTATGTTCCTGCGTGCCTGGTTCCCCTTGGACACGCTTCAGACCGTGAAGCAGGCGTCAGCCCTCGAAACGCGAGGCGACCAGTACCGAGCCTATGCCATCAAGCTCGGCAACGGATTCGAGAAGGAGATCCGACAAGAGCTTGAGCGTGAGATACAGAACCGGCTTGACAGCAAGCGTTTCGGTGAAGCCATGGCCATGGCGGGAGAACTGGTTTGTACGGACCGTGTTCGGGGCCTCTTCAAGAAAGCTGAGATCGAGCATCTGGCAGGCGATCATGAGGCCGCGCTATCCACCCTGACGGACTTGATCGGGCTGGCGGACACACCCGCCGACGTACGCGCCAGGGCGCTGGTCAATCGCGGTCTGACATACGGCCAAGAGGGACAAGTCGAGCTCGAGCTGGCCGACTACACCGCCGCCGTCAAGATGCCCAACGCACCGGCCGAGCAACGCGCCAGAGCGCTGATCATTCGCGGCCTGACACACCGCCAGCAGGGGCACGTCGAACTGGAGATCGCCGACTACACCGCCGTCGTCGAGATGCCCGACGCACCGGCCGACCAACGCGCCAGAGCGCTGGGCAGTCGTGGCTCTGCATACCGCCAACAGGGGCACGTCGAACTGGAAATCGCCGACTACACCGCCGTCGTCGAGATGCCCGACGCACCGGCCGACCAACGCGCCAGAGCGCTGGGCAGTCGTGGCTCTGCATACCACCAACAGGGGCGGACCGAGCTGACGCTGGCCGACTTCACGGCCGTCGTCGAGATGCCCGACGCGCCGGCCGAAGTACGCGCCATGGCGCTGGACAGTCGCGGCACCACGCATTGGGAGAGAGAGGACTACGAGCGGTCACGGGCGGACTACATCGCTCTTATCGGGAACACAGACTTCCCCGCAACTGCCCGGCGGAGGGCCGCATTCTTCCTGCCCGAGGCGATGATCCCGCTTGCGTCCCGGACGGACGCGATGGCCGCTCTGAGCCGCGCCTTCGATGAAGGGGATCCCGCTGCCGAGTACTATGGTGGAACGCCACATGACGTGCTGAAGGTCGTTCTCCGGAAAGGCCACCGGGAATGGGCGGACTATGTGTCCGACCTCGTGCCGATCTACCAAAGCCACGGGGCGGGTGCGAAGCTCGGCAATGGCTTGACGCGTGCCATCGCCTTCCTCGACGAAGGGGACTTCTCGCCGACCCAACTGGATGCCTGGAACGATGCATGGCAAGAGGCAGGCCGAGGGATTGACGAGCTGGAGATCGCGCTGCGGAGCCTGGACTGCGCGGTTCGAGCGATCAAGACAGGATCCGACCGCCCACTCTTCGAGCTTCCCCTCGAGATCCGGGAGCTTGTGGCCCCCTTGCTGAGAAGGAAAGGGCAAGCTGTGGACAGGTGATTTCTGCACCCCACAATGCTGTTGACTTTCCCGTCTGCTTGGCGGCGCGGGGCGGCTTCCGGTCGCGCGCCGAGCGTGCGGCCGGGGTCGGGTAATGGCACCCCCGACCTACTCTGCCGTCTGCAGCCGCGGGTGCGGCCAGGCGGACAATGGGGCCAACCCTCGACTTCCAGCCTCACTTTGACGGTTTTCGGCTCGCCGCGCACGGCCGACTCGCCCAATTCCCCCAGACCGACGACGCCGGGGGGCAATGGGGCAAGTGGCTGGACTGCGCCTGGCCGACTCGGGTTGGCGCCGTCCCTTGCGGCGACCCGGACCTTCGTCAGCTCAGCCAGTGATACGTGTCGCCATGCACCGATCGGGAACACAGGGCCTTCCAGAGACGATAATTGCGGGGTAGATTCCCGTTCGGGAACTTTTTGCTTGAATTCCCTGGGTTATAGGACGATATTCCCGTTCGGTAACTATGAACGCTACAACGCCTGAGCACATTGGGGCAGCGATCCGCGCGCGACGGCGGGAGCTCGGAGTCACCCAGAGGTATCTGGCGATGACCTGCGGCACCGGTCTGCGGTTCATCGTCGACCTGGAGCGGGGCAAGGCCACCTGCCAGGTCGGGAAGATGCTGCAGGTACTGCAAACGCTGGGGCTCGACCTTGAGATCGGGCGCGGCGCTACGGGCACGCCGGGGGGCGAAGCGCGATGAAACGGCTGATCGTCCATCTGCACGGCGGGGCCGTTGGCACGCTCACCCAAGACGCCAGTGGGCTGCTCGGATTCCGCTACAGTTCCGAGTGGCTGAACCAGCCGGGTGCGGTGCCGCTGTCGCGGTCGTTGCCGCTGCGGCTCGAACCGTTCCACGGCAAGCATGCCCGCCCGTTCTTTGCAGGTATCCTGCCGGACGAGGGACCGAGGCAGCAGATCGCCGCGATCCTGGGGGTCAGCGAGCGTAACGACTTCGCCATCCTGGAGCGGATCGGCGGCGAGTGTGCGGGAGCCGTGAGCCTGCTGCCGGAAGGAACACCGCTACCGGGCGCCGCTGAGCGACAGGTGCGGACGCTCAACGAGGCCGAGCTTCGGGAGATCGTTGCCGAATTGCCGCGCCGCCCGCTGCTGGCGGGACGCGAGGGGGTGCGGCTGTCGCTGGCCGGGGCGCAGGGCAAGTTGCCGGTCGTCATCGAGGGAGGCGCCATCGCCTTGCCCTTGGGTAACACGCCGAGTACGCACATCATCAAGCCGGAGCCAGAGCGTTTCCCCGGACTGGTCGCCGCCGAGGTCCTCTGCATGACGCTGGCGAGAGCGGTTGGCTTGAACGTTCCCCCGGTTTCCATTCGGCGGGTCGGAGACACGCCGTGTAGCGTCATCGAGCGTTACGACCGGATGATCGGCGCGGATGGCACGGTTCGACGGCTGCACCAGGAGGATTTTTGCCAGGCCATGGGGTTTCCTCCGGAACGGAAGTACCAGCAGGAAGGCGGACCGCTGCTGCGGGACTGCATTGCCATGCTCCGCGAATGGTCCACCGCCCCGGTGCTCGACATTCGCGACTTTCTCGCCGGCTTGATCTTCAGCATGCTGATCGGGAATGCGGACGCCCACGGCAAGAACTACTCGCTGCTCTACCGCCAAAGCGAACGCCGGTTCGCCCCGCTCTACGACCTCGTTTGCACCCTGGCATGGCCCGAACTGTCGACGACCCCGGCCATGAAGATCGGCCAGTGCGCTTCGCTGGATACCATCGCGCCGGCTCACTGGCGCGCGATGACGCAGGAAACTCGCCTCGGCTGGCCCCTGGTGCGCGAACGCATCGTGCACCTTTGCCGCGCGGTGCTGGGCGAGTTGCGGGAACCCGGCCTGCGCCAGGCGACCGGGAACGAGGCCATGTTCGAACGGGTGGCTGGCATCATCGAGCGGCGCAGCGCGTCGCTGCTGCAGAGTCTGACCTGAGTCCACCCGCCGCCCCCGCGCTGGTTACCCATCCCGCAGGGCCTATAGTACCCGCTTGCAGACTCCGCCGTGCGGCCAGGCTGCAGGGCGCTGGCGGGGACGGTGTTGGAGTACGGACAGGACGCAAGGAGCACAGACCATGGCCGGCACGCCGGAGAGCCGAGTTGAGGCGCCTCCCGCCAAGGACGGGGCCGCGCAGGATTTCATTCACGCCGCGATCCTCGAGGACAACCGGAGCGGTCGCTTCCAGGGGCGCGTCCACACCCGCTTCCCCCCTGAACCGAATGGCTACCTGCACATCGGTCACGCCAAGGCCATCTGCATCGACTTCGGCATGGCGGCCGAGTTCGGCGGCCAGTGCAACCTGCGCTTTGACGACACCAACCCGACCAAAGAGGATCAGGAATACGTCGATAGCATCATCGCGGACGTCACGTGGCTGGGCTTCGACTGGGAGGACCGGCTGTTCTTTGCCTCCGACTACTTCGAGCCGACCTACGCCTGGGCCGAGGACCTGATCCGCCAGGGCAAGGCCTACGTCTGCGATCTGCCGCCGGACGAGGTCAGCCGCCTGCGCGGCACCCTGACCGAACCGGGTCAGGACAGCCCCTGCCGCGAGCGCTCGGTGGAGGAGAACCTCGATCTCTTCCGGCGCATGCGCGCCGGCGAATTCCCGGATGGTTCGCGCACCCTGCGGGCCAAGATCGATATGGCGTCGCCGAACCTGAACCTGCGCGACCCGGTTATGTACCGCATCCTGCACAGCGAGCACCACCGTCAGGGCACGGCCTGGTGCATCTACCCGATGTACGACTGGGCGCATGGCCTGGAGGACTCCATCGAGGGCATCACCCATTCCCTCTGCTCGCTGGAGTACGAGAATCACCGGCCCCTGTATGACTGGTTCCTTGACCAGTTGGGCATCTACCACCCGCGCCAGATCGAGTTTGCCCGGCTGAGCCTGACCTACACGGTGATGAGCAAGCGCAAACTCCTGAAACTGGTCCAGGATGGCCGCGTCACCGGCTGGGACGACCCCCGGATGCCGACCCTCAGCGGCCTGCGCCGTCGCGGTTACACCCCGGAGGCCATCCGCACCTTCTGCGAGACCATCGGCATCACCAAGTTCTCCGGCATCACCGACGTGGCCCTGCTCGAACACTGCCTGCGGGACGACCTCAACCGGCGCGCCCCACGTTACATGGGTGTCCTGCACCCGCTGAAGGTCGTCATCGAGAATCTGCCCGAGGGCACGGTCGAATGGCTCGACGCGGTCAACAACCCCGAGAACCCGGACGCCGGCACCCGCCGGGTGCCCTTGACGCGCGAGATCTATATCGAGGCGGATGACTTCCGCGAGGAGCCCTCGGCACAGTTCTTCCGCCTGGCTCCGGGCCGCGAAGTGCGCCTGCGCTGGGCCTACTTCATCACCTGCCGCGAGGCGGTCAAAGACGCCCAGGGAAACGTCGTCGAACTGCGCTGTACCTACGACCCCGCCACCCGCGGCGGCAACGCCCCGGACGGCCGCAAGGTCAAGGGTACCATCCACTGGGTCAGCGCCCCGCAGGCGCTGGACGCCGAGGTCCGCCTGTATGACCGACTCTTCCTCCAGGAGAACCCCGAAGACGTTGCGGCCGGACAGGATTTCATGTCCACCCTCAACCCCGATTCCCTGGCCGTACTGCGGGGCTGCAAACTGGAACCGGCCCTGGGCGACGTCGGCGCCGGGGTCACCGTCCAGTTCGAGCGCCTGGGCTACTTCTGCGTGGACTGCCGCGATTCGCGCCCGGAGGCACGGGTGTTCAACCGCACCGTGCCCCTGCGCGACACCTGGGCGAAGATCGAGAAGAAGGAGGCCGGCAAGCCGGCCGCCAAAGCGACCTCGCCCAAGCCGGCCGTCGAGGCCGCCCCGGCCGGCGTAGCCCTGATCGGCATCGAGGACTTCTCGCGCCTGGCGCTGAAGACGGCGAAGGTGTTGGCGGCGGAGCGTGTCCCCGCGGCGGACAAACTCCTGCGCCTGCAGATCGACCTCGGTAGCGAGCAGCGCCAGATCGTGGCCGGCATCGCCCTCTTCTACACGCCCGAACAGATCGTCGGCAAGACCGTCGTCGTGGTCAGCAACCTGCAGCCCGCCGTGATCCGCGGCGTGGAGTCCAACGGCATGCTGCTCGCCGCCAAGACGAAGAAGGACCTCCGACTGGTCACCGTCGACGGCGACCTGCCCCCAGGTGCCACGATCGGCTGAGGGCGGGAAGCAGCGACCTGGACCTACTGGACCTACTGGACCCGCGCAGCCCAGGAAGTCTCGTCGCCGCCCTCGTCCAGTTCGTCCAGTTCGTTCAGTTCGTCCAGGTCTCCTCGCCCCGCCCAGGTGGCTAGGCACAAGGGTCCAGCGGGCAGTATATTGCGAACTCGGGGCGAGCGGTGCTGCCAGCGACTGGCGGCGCCCGTGGGTCCCGCAGGGAACAGGCCATCGTGCTGATCACCTTCAAGTGCCCGCAGTGCGACAGCGAACTCGAGGTCGACGCAGCCGAGTCCGGCACGCGGGTCGGCTGCCCGGCCTGTTCGACGGAAGTGCGCACGCCGGTGCCGCGCGTCGGTCCGGGAACCACGCTGGGCAACTTCGCGATCGAGCGCAAGATCGGCAGCGGCGGCATGGGCGACGTCTTCCTGGCTCGCCAGCTCAGCATGGACCGGCTGGTGGCGCTGAAGGTCCTGCCGCAAGCGCTGACGCGTAAACCCGGCGTGGTGGAGCGCTTCCGCAACGAAGTCCGCATGTCGGCGCGCCTCGAGCACCCCCATGTGATCACCGCCTTCGAGGCCGGCGAGGACTTCGGTTACCACTACCTGGCGATGTCCTTTGTCGACGGCGAGGATCTGCGCACCCGGATCCGGCGCGACGGCGTGATGCCCGAGAAGGAGGTCCTGACCTACGGGCGGCATATCGCCGATGCACTGGCCTACGCCTGGGCCAATTTCCGCATGCTGCACCGGGACGTCAAGCCGGCCAACGTCATGGTCGACCACAACGGCAAGGCCCGGATCATGGATCTCGGCATCTCCAAGAGCCTGGCCGAGGGCGAGGATGCCGAGTTGACGGTGTCCGGAATGTTGGTGGGAACGCCCCACTACATGAGCCCCGAACAAGCCTCCGCGGGGGCCGACGTTGACTGCCGTGCCGACATCTACTCGCTTGGCGCCACCCTGTACCACCTGCTGACCGGGGCCACGCCCTTCGCGGGCAAGACCACCACCGAGGTCCTGCGCCAGATCGGGCTGGTGCCCGTCGTGCCCGTGCGCGAACTGAACCCCACCATCTCGGACCCCTGCGCCAAGCTAGTCCAGAAAATGATGGCTCCGAACCGCGAGCAGCGGCACCCTGGCTGGGACTCCGTGCTGGTCGACATCGATCGCGTGCTGGCCGGTCGCGACCCGCTCCTGACGTTGAGCGACAGCGCCGCCGAGACCAGCGCCGCTGGCAAGGGGCCCACGGCGGCGGCGGCCGCGGCGGCCCGTGGACCCACGACCGCGCTGCCGCCCATCCGGGAGCCGCCCGCCGCCAGTCGGGCCGCCGCGCTGGCCGAGACGGCGGAGTTCCGCACGCCACCGCGAATCGATCTGCGCCAACGGCGCCTGCGCTGGCTGCGGCGCTCTGTGCTCTGGCGGTTGGCCGTGGTGGGGGTGCTGGTGCTGCTGTCCGCGGTGGCCTTCGCCGTCCTGCGCCACCGCCTGGCGGACCTGAATCTGCGCGAGCGGGCCGCCATCCTCATGCCCCGGCTTCCGGCCGGATCGAGGGGGGCGTCGCGGCCGCCACAGGTGCAGCCGTTACCGCCTCGCCCGGAAACACCCCCCGCACCGCCGGCGGTATCGCCTGGCCCCGAGGCTGTACCCGTTGAGGCCGGCGAGGGCGCCCGCAGTCCCCGGGCGGCTCTGGACGAGGCCGGGGAACGGCACCTTGCAGCCATCCTCAAGCGTGCCACCGACGACCTGCTGGAGGGACGCTGCGACCTGGCCGCTGACACGCTGCAGCGGGCCACGCGCGACGCTGCCCTGGCCGCGGTCGCCTACGAGATCGCACGCGCCGCCGCGGTGGCGGCGGAGGGCCAGCGTGAGCGCAGTCTCCTGGTCCAATCCCTGACCGACGACATCGGCCTGGCCGTGACGCTGAAGACGCGCACGGACGTACTGCGGGTGAAGGTGCTCCGCCTGGAGGGCGAGGTGGTGGTCGCGCTCCGACTACACCCCACCGGGGACACGCCCATGGGCCCCTTGCGCCTCGGCATCGGTGACCTGAGCAGCGCCGAAGGGCTCGGGCGACTGCAGCGCTTTGCGGGCAAACCGGTGGGCGATATCGTCCTCGCCCTGGCCCTGCTCCGCGAAGGGCGTCCCACGGCGGCGCTGGAGCCGATCTCACGGCTGCCGGCGTTGTTGGCGGCGGCGCTGCGCGCGCGGGCCCTGGAGGCAGCGGCAAAGTCGGCGCCCACGCCGTAGCCCGGATCTGCTGCCAACGCCGAGTCGGTGGTGCCGCGCCCGCCGTCGCACTGTCCGTCCTGCGGGGGCTGCGGCCCCTTCGCCTCAGAGTTCCGGGAAGCGCGTGCCGCCCATGGCCTGCTCGAGCAGGGCCGCGCTCTGCAGCACGCTCACCTCACCCAGGGCCGGCCCCAGGATCTGCACGCCAATGGGCAGGCCGGCGGCCGAGCGACCGCAGGGCACGCTGATGCCAGGGATCCCGGCCAGGTTGGCCGAGATAGTGTAGATGTCGGAGAGGTACATCTCCAGGGGCGAACTCATCTGGCCGGCCCGGAAGGCCGGCGTCGGTGCCACCGGCGCCAGCAGCACGTCGCACGACGCAAAGGCCCGCACGAAATCGTCGCGGATCAGGGTCCGTACCTGCTGTGCCCGACGGTAGTAGGCATCGTAGTAGCCGCCGCTCAGAACATACGTGCCCAGGATGATACGGCGTTTGACCTCGGCACCGAAGCCACCTGCGCGGCTGCGGCGGTACAGCTCCGGCAGTCCGGCCGCTTCGGCCTGGGCATCACGGAAACCGTAGCGGATGCCGTCGAAACGCGCCAGGTTGGCGCTGGCCTCGGCCGTGGCGATGATGTAGTACGAGGCGATGGCGTAACGCGTCCGCGGCAACGAGACCTCGACCACGGTCGCCCCCAACTCCCGCAGCCGCGCCGCCGCGGTTTCGACGGCGTCCCGGACCTCGGCAGCGAGGCCGTCGACCTCGAAATACTCGACCGGGAGACCCACGCGCAGGCCGCGGGCGGTGGCCTGCTCCAGGCTGGCCTCGTAGGCCGGCGGGGCCTCCGGGATGGAGGTGGCGTCGCGCTCGTCCGGACCGGCGATGAGATCGAGCACGATGGCGGCATCGCGGACGTCGCGGGTAAGCGGACCGATCTGGTCCAGTGAGGAGGCGTAGGCGACCAGCCCGTAGCGTGAGACGCGGCCATAGGTTGGCTTCAGCCCGACGACGCCGCAGAAGCCGGCTGGCTGCCGGATTGAGCCGCCGGTGTCCGAGCCCAGGGCAGCCAGGGCTTCACGGGCGGCGACGGCCGCCGCCGAGCCGCCGCTGGAGCCACCCGGCACGTGGGCCAGGTTCCAGGGGTTGGCGGTGCGCTGGAAGCCGCTGTTCTCCGTGGACGAGCCCATGGCAAACTCGTCCATGTTGGTGCGGCCCGCCGGGATGATCCCCGCTGCCCGCAAGCGCGCCACCACGGTCGCATCGTAGACCGCAGTATAGCCGGCCAGGATGCGCGAGGCGCAGGTGCAGGGCTGCCCCTCCACGCTGAGGTTGTCTTTGAGCGCCATGGGAATGCCGTCGAAACGGCTGAGCGGACGACCCTCGCGACGGCGCTGATCGGAGGCCGCGGCGGCGCGCTGAACCGCCTCGTCGTCCGTGTGCAGGAAGGCCTGGACGACACCATCCAGGCGCTGGCGCCGGGCGCTGAGGGCGGCGCAAAGCTCAACGGACGTCAGCTCGCCCCGACTCAGGGACGCCGCGGCGGCAGATAGGGTCAGATCGGTCGGCGCGACCATCGTCAGGACGCCTCCTCGAGCACCACCGGCACGCGCACGCTGGTACCACCGACCACGGCGGGCGCATTGGCCAGAACCCGCTCGCGCGCCAGGGACGGTCCAGACGCCACGTCGTCGCGCATGACGTTGGTGCGCGTGATGGCGTGCGCCAGCGGCTCCACCCCGGTCACGTCGAGCTCACGGAGTTGGTCCACATAACCCAGGATATCGCCTAGCTCGGACTGAAAGCGTGCCACTTCCGCGTCCGTCAGTTCGAGGCGGGCGAGGTCGGCTATGTAACGCACATCCACGTGCGCCAGATCGGGTCGCTGTGCCACGTTCTTCCATCCTTGCTGGCGCTGCCCGCCGCCGACCAGAGGGCGGCGGCTAGCGGCGGTTGGCCGCGCAGCGGTAATGTGTCGCCACAGGCGGCGGAAACAACCGCGTCTCACTTCAGACCCAGGCGGCGGCGCAGGAACCATTCCGCCCCGAGAACCAGCGCCAGGGCGGCCAGCAGCGCGCCGTGGCGAGTCCAATAGAGCCGGGTGGTCTTCATGGGGACGCTGCTGCTGAGCGGCAACCGCTCGATGCGGTCCATGTCCCGGTAGGTGTAGAACGCACCGCCGGTGACGCGGGCCAGGTCGCGCAGCACGTCCTCGCGATAGCCGGTGTCTTCGGTCTCGATCCCGGTCCGGCGGGCCAGAAAATGCGCTTCGCCGTTGAGGCTGCCGGCGGGTGATTCCACCCGGTAGGTGACGCGGTGCTCGCCGGCCTCTTCGGGGAAGAACAGGGCCGTGTAATGGCCCGCGGTCTCGGCGGTGGCATCCAAGGCGATCTCGCTCGACTGGCCCGCCGGGGTGGTGACCGTCGCCGTGACGCGGGCGTCGGGCGCGGGCAGGAAGTCGCTGCCCAGCACGTGGATATCCAGGGGCAGGGCGTCCCCAAGCCCGGTCTTGGCGCCATCGGAGACCACGCGCAGCCGGGGCTTGCCGGTGCTCGACAACCAGACCAGCAGTCCATTCCAAAACGCCGTGTGACTGCTTTCGCCGCTGCCGCTCGCCAGGCGCCAGGTCCAGGTCGACTCGATCCCCAGGTAGGCCACACGGCCACTGCCATAGCTCTGCGCGGAGAGCACGGTGAGTTCGCCCTGACGCAGGGTCGCCGCCGGACGTGCGCCCCGTTTCAGCGCCGCGGCCAGCCACAGCGGGCCACCGGGCGGCACGGGCAGACCCGCCACCGGATCCAGGGCGCGGGCCGGATCCTGCTCAAAGATGAAGTCCGGGCTGACGTCCAGCCGCTCGCGGGCCTGGAGGCTGCCCGCGGCAACGGGCTGGAGCGGCAGCAGGTCGCGCAGCGCCTCCGGGAGGTCCGCCGCCGGCCCCAGCACCAGCAGTCCGCCGCCACGGCGATCCACAAACCCCACCAGCGTCTCGATGCCCTTGGCCCCCAGGGCCGGCAGGGCGCGGGTATCGAGCAGCACGGCATCGAAGCGGTTGATGGTCTCGGGGTCGGTAGGAAAGCCGTCGAGGCGGCCTTCGCTCTCGGCGCGCACGCCGCTCTGGTAGAAGCTGCTTTTGCCGCTCTGGATCACCGTGGCGAGAGTGAGTTGCGGATGGGTGTCGCAGAGCAGGCGCAGAAAGCGGTAGTCCCAGCCCAGGTGCGCGCCCAGGTAGAGGATACCGAAACGGTCCGGCTCGCGCACCTCGATGCCCACATAGTCGACGTCGGTATCGGGCAGTCGGTCGCCAGGAACCGGCTGCACGCGGGCGCTGTAGGAGATGTAGCCAGCCCGCAACGGGGTGACCTCGACCCGCTCGCGTTGGGTCGCCCCGGCGGCGATGGTCACGGCGCGCTCGGTCGCGCCCCCCTGCGCCGCGCCGACGGTCAGCCGCGTGCTCACGGCGTGTTCGAAACCATTCTCGAGCAGGATCTCAAGCGTCAGGGGTTCGCCCTTGCGGCCCTTGAGTTGCTCCGCAGCAAAGCGGACACGCAGGTCGCCCGGCTGCCGAGTTTCGCCGATGCCGACGCAGGAGACCGGAATGCCGCGGGCCCGGAAGAGCTTACCGACCTCCGTCGGCGCGGCGCCGAGGTTGCTGTGGCCATCGGACAGCAATAGCACCGCCCCCAGGGGTGGCCCGCCGCTGGCGTCGAGTAGCTCCGTCAAGGCATTGCCGATCGCCGTACGCCCAGGCAGAATGGGCGGCGGGATCCCCGTGCGGACCGGCCGAACGGCTTCGGCAAAGGCACTGACCTCGATGCGGCCGCTGCCTTGCAGACGGTCCAGAAGAGTGAGCTGGGTGCCGGGGACGCTGGCCACCGCGGACCGCACCACGTCGAGGCGGGAACGACCCTCGGCGACGTCCTGGACCGTCATGCTGGCGCTGGCGTCGAGCAGGAGCGCTGTACGGAAGGCCTCAGGGTCGGGAAGGCGCTCTTCCCGGTAGGGCTGGAGCAGCAGCAGCAGCACCAGCGCCAGCGCCGCCAGGCGCAGGAGGGTGATCGTCCAGCAGGAGCGCCGCTGAAGCGCCGGCTGCTGGGCGCCGTGACGGACGAGGACAAGCAGCACCGCGGCCGCGCTCCACAGCGCGATCACCAGCAGGGGGATGGGCGTGTGGATGCCGCTCATGCTGAGTCCTGGGCCGCGGGCAGACGACGGCGCTGCGGGGCGAGATGACGCATATCGGGGGTTGGACTCATGGTTCGCGGCCCAGGTCGCGGAAGTACTGCTCAACCTGCCGGCGGTACTTCTCCGGAGGGGCGGCCGTCTTGCGGCTCAGATCCAGCCGGCGACGAACCTCGGAAGCCATCACGTGGCGCTCAAGGATGCCGATGGCAGCCTGAAACAGCCGCATGGTCTCCGCCCCGACCTCGGACGCCGACCCCTCGCCGATGCCCGCCGCCATCTGGTCCGCGATCTCCTGCAAGGGCTTGTCCTGCAGGGCCGCGGCCACCGGGTCGAGTGCCTGCGCGGCCCGCTCCTGGGCGGCCTGTACGCGCTGCCGGCCCGGCTGGCCAGGTTGCTGCATGCCCGCGGCGGCTTCCTGCGCCTGCTGCTGCATGGCCTGCAGGGCCTCCAAGAGCTCTTCGCGTGACAGCGCCGGCAGTTTGCCGCCGGCCGTCTCCAGACCGCGGGCGAGTTCCAGCAACTGATTGGCTGCATCCGTCTGCGGCTTGACCGCCTTGTCAGGTTTGCGGTAGAGCAGGGCGTTGGCGGCGCGGCTCAGGGTGCGCTCGAGGCCTTGGCGGTTGGCGTTCTGCAGGGCCTCGCCAAGGGCCTGGCTGGCGTCGGGGTAGGCCTCCTCGAACTCGCCGGCGGTGGCGCTGACCGCCTGGCGCAGCGCGGCGGCGGCCTGATTCAGCTCGCGCTGCTGCGCTTCGGCCTGCGCCAGCGCGGCGGCGTCGGGCTGGGCCTGCGCCGCCAACTCCCGGCTCTGTTCGGCGGCCTGGCGTTCGGCGGCCGACATCTGCTCCGCAGCTTTGCTGAGCGCCTGAATGCGCTCGGAGGCCGCCTTGCGGAGAGCGTCATCGAGATCCTTAATGGCGGCGGCGAGCAGCCCTCCCGCACGCCGCCCATGGCGTTCGGCGGTGCCGACGTCGGCCTGGTCGAGGCGAGCGGCGCCTTGGTTCATTTCCCGGGCGCCGGCGCTCAAGGTCGCCGCGGCCTGCTGGGCGGGCGGCAGGCTCTGCAGACTCTGCGCCACCGCGCCGGTGTCTTTCTCAAGACTGCGCTGCTTCGCCGCCAGGCCTTGGGCCGCCTCGGGCGACGGCGTCGGCGAGCGCTGCATCTCCTGGTTCAGGCGTGCCTGGCGCTCGGCCAGCTCCTGGGCCTGACGCCGGGCCTCGCGCAGGGCCTGCATCAACTGCTCTTGCGAACGTCGCGTCTCGGTCGGCTTCTCGGGTGGCTTGGGCGGCTCTTGGGACTCGGAGGACTCGCCCTTGCCCTTGCTCTTGGCCGCGTTCTGCAACAACTCGTTCTCGATGCGGGTCAGTGCCGCCAAGGCGCGCTCCTGGGGCGGGCCGGCCTCTTCGAGCTGGCGACGCTCAGTCTGCATGACGGCGTCGGCAACCTCGCGCTCGGCCGTGCCGAACAATTCCGGCAGAGCCCCGGACACCGCCATGTCGCCGGCCTGTTCGATCACCTTGGTGAACATCTTGCGGATCTCGAGCTGCAACACCCCGAGGTCGCGGTGCAGGTCCTCGGTCGGTTTGGCCCGTTCGCCTTCCGGCAGGCCGAGAGTATCCCAGGTGAAGCGGATCAGCCGTTTGCTCTCGGCGATCAACCCGCTGATGTCCAGCTTCATCTGCTGCCCCTGGCTGCCATCCTGCTCCTTCGAGTCAAGCGGCGGGCGCACGACGATGAAGCACACCTCGGTGCGGGCCTCCTGGGCCTGGGGTTCGCGATTGTCGGCGGCGCTGACCGTATAGGTGATCACATCGCCGGGTTCCACCTGCAACGCCGACAGGTCGAAGTCGTGCTCGACGGTCTGGTCCAGCACGCGCTCGGGGCCGGCCGTGAACAGCAGAACAGACTGGCGCTCGCCGCCCGAGATGGCGTAGGTCAGGACCAGGCGGCGCAGGCCGAAGTCGTCGCCGGCGCGCACTTCCAGAGCCACGTTGTCCTCCTTGGCGGCCTGGGCGTCGCGACCTGGCTTGAGGAGCGAGACCACCGGCGGCAGATCAGGCTGCGCCACCAGGCGCACCTCCGGCCCGCGCGTCTCCCACCCCTCCGGGCTGCGCAGAACCGCGCGGAACAGCCCGTCGCGCTCGACCGTGAACTCGTGGGTCGCGACGCCGGCGGGCGTGCAGGCGAACGCGGCCGCGCTGTCCTCGCCCTGCCACTCGGCGCTGACCCCAGGCTGCGTCTCCGCGCGGATGAAGACCCGGCTGCCCACCACCGCCTGCAGGTCGCGGAAGGCGTCGAGCGTCTGCGGGGCGCGCCCGGTGTAGGCCGGCGACTCGACCCGGATGGCGACGGCGACAAAGCTCGGCGGACGGTAGGTGGTCAGTCGCCGCCAGGGACTGGCCAGCGAGGGCGTGACCACCCGGTAGCGCAAGGTCTGGGCCACGTCATAGAACGTGAAAAAGAAGCGCTCGCCGTCACCGCGGTTCATGCGGAACCGGTGCCGCCCCTCGGCATCGATGACCTCGATGCTGGCCTCCGCTTCCCAGCGGCGGACGTCGGCGTCCAGGCGGACGTCGGTATGCTCGGGCACGGGTTCTGTCGGTGCCTGCAGGACCAGCCCGGTGTCGACGCCGCGCCGCAGATCGCCCAGGCGCGCCGCAGCCTTCTGCCAGGCCCGCGAATGCAGGGCCAACGCCATGCAGGCGGCGAAGACCGCGGCGGGAACGGCCAAGCGCCGCCAGCGCAGCGCGTCGCGGAAGACACTGGCGAGCGGCGCGCTGCCGTCCAGGCGAGCACTGACCTGGTCCAGCAGGGCTTGCTCGAGCAGGTTTGGCGCGGCCCCCTGGCGTTGCTGCAACTCCACCGCGCAGACCAGCGAGTCCATCAACTCCGGGCGGGCCCGCTCGACGTCGAGGGCCAGATCGCGGGCCGCCGGGCCCCGCAGCAAGGCACCGATACCGGCGCGGACCAGGACGGCCAGTGCCAGCCCCGCCGCCACGAGCACAACCCCGAGAACCCAACTCTCGCGCAGAGCGTGCAGACGCTCGACGCCGTCCGCCAACAGCACCGCCGCCGCAAAAACACCCAGCGCCGCAATGCAGCCCCCCGCCAGGCGCACGCTGCGCAGGCGGTGACGCACGGGCTCGAAGTGCCGCGCTATCAGAGTCTGTGGCTGTGGTGTGTCGTTCGTCACCGTGGACCTGTCGAGGCTGACCCGTGTGGGCCTGAAGCGTACAGAACCGACCACGCCGACCGCGCAGTCGGCAACGGTTCGTACTGTACCGCGCGCCGGCCGGTTGTCAGCCCGCCCGGCGGCGGAAGGCCGGGCGGGGAGCTCACGGCGCCAAGGCTTCGAGCAGCAGTGTGCGGGCCGGTTGGGCCCGACTCGCGGCCAGTGCCGCTGCCGTTGCCGGGCCGGCGTTCACCTCGCTCTGGAAGCGGAACTCGGCCAGGCGCAGGGCGGGAGCTGCCTCCGGGCGCAGGCTCCCAAGCAAGGCCTCCCACTCGACTGCCTCCTCCTTGCTCAGGCCATTGAACCAGAGGACGTAGTCGGCCAGCGCCTGATCGCGCAACAAGACCCGGCCGAAGTGCTGCTTCTGCGCGGCCTCGGCGGGAGCTGCCCAGGAAGCGTACGCCAGATAGGGTGTGTTCTCGGTCCCTGGCAGGACCGTCTGCCACGCCACCTGCAGTGCGGCCACGTCCCAGGTCCCATTCGTATAGAAGGGCTTGGCCGGCAAGGTCAAGCGCAAGCGGAGTTCATCGCCAGCGCTGCCGGAAGCGGGGCCGAACCCGGCGGTCGCCAAGGCCAGGTCACCGAGGATCTCGACCGGGGCTGGCGCTTGCGCCCCAGCCTCCTTCGGCTCCCGGGCCTGCCAGTCGGCCAGCTTGGTCGTCCACTCCGGTGCCGTCTGCAGGGCCGCGTTGAGCCCGTCAACCAAGGTCTTCTGCTCCAGCTCGCGACGCAGTGCCACGAGCACCTCAGCGTCGGCGGCGATGCCGCTGCGCCGCGCCACGGCGCCGGCGAGCAGTGGCGCCAGCGGCGCCAGGTTATCCTGCACGCCCCCCTGCTCCCGGATCGCCTGCGCCCAGGCCGGCAGCTCCGGCGCCAGCAGGTAACCGTGCTCATACAGGAAGAGCAGGGCGCGGGCCAGGGTGGCCGCGTCCGCGCTGCCGGCGGCGCCCGCGAAGCCAGCGTCCTGTGCGAAGCGGCCCGCCCAGGCCAGCAGCGCCAGGTTGTGGAGATCACTCCTCAGGGCGCCGTTGAGGAAGGCCTGAAACTGGCTCCACCCGCGGGTCTGGCCCAAGCGGGGCTGCAGCCACCCGCCGATGAGCTCGACCAGGCGGTCAGCGGCCTGCTGGCGCCGCGCCAGCACCCCCGCCTGGTCGTCGTTGCCACGGAAGCGCTCCGCATAGACGCAGAGCGTGCCCAGAGATGACGACCAGCAACGGTAGGCACCCGCGCCGCCGATGTCGGCCGGCGTGCTGCCGCCGAACTCGCCGGCAAAAGAGAAACGCCGCGCCTCGGTCGGCCCGGCCGGCACGTCATAGATGGCGGTCAGGCGGTCGAGCTCCTCCTGGACCATGGGCCTGAGGACCTCGCCCTGCGGGCCGTCGCTATCAACGCGCCGGCATTCCAGGGTCCGCTTCATGACGCTGCCGCGTGGCTGCAGCAGCAGCTCGTAGATCGTGTGCTCGCAGCCGCTGCCCAGGAGCAGGGCCAACGCGACCAGCAGGAAACGGCATGGGTGGTACATGGTATAGACCTCAGATGGCAATCCCGAGCCGCGCCAATCGGCACAGATTATAGCACCTGGAAGCGGAACACTTTGACTTCATAGGCACCGAATGACAGGCTCAAGGCCGCGCCCGTCGCCGTCGCCGCGGGCGTCTCGAAGAGCGGCGTCAGGGCGGGGAACTGCGGTTCCAGGGTAAAGGTCGCCGAGTTCGCGCTGGCCTGCGGGTTGGCGGCGATCAGGAACCCCTCGCCTTCGACGTGCCGCACCATGAACTGCACCGGGCTGGGACTGGCCGTGGCCGGCAGCGGCTGCCCGCGCAGGATCAGCGGCGTCAGTTGCGCCAGTTCGCGACTGAGCTGCGGCAGGCTCTGCCACAAGACACTGTCGGGAAGCCACCAGCGCTGCCGCCCGGGATTCGCACTCATGCCGTCGGGCTGGCCAAGGCGTCCCGCAAAGGCCACCTCGGCATAGTCCTCGACGTAGGCATACGGGAAGAAAGCCACCGCGCCGTTGACCAGCCCCAGGTAGATCTGCACGCGCAATTGCGCCGGGCTGGGTTCAGGACCGTTGTAGACGAACGCCTGCGGGGTCACGCCCACCGCCAAGCCGCCATGCCGCCGCGCCACCGCGGCCACGTGCGCGACCGCCGTGCCCACCGCGCTGAGGTCCGAATCCGGAGCGCGGACGGCATAGATGTCGACCAGGAGCAGGTCGGCAGAGACGCCTTCATCCTCGAGCAGATCGACGACGGCGGGTTCACAGAACGAGCTCACCACCAGCTTCTGCGGCGTGACGCTCTTCAGGCCGCGATAGACCTGCACGGCCCGCTCCAGCGTCGCCATCGAGGGCTCGTCCCAGCCACCCCAGGCCCAGACGCGCGGGTCCTCGGCGAAGGGCGCGACCTGCTCCGCCAGGGGCTTCCCGCCCCACTCCAGACCGAGGCCGGAGGCCTCGGGGATCACCCGGTGACCGTGGCGGGCCGCCGCCTCGAGGAACTCGTTCGTCGGGATCCCCCAACTGAAGAAGCCCGCGGTCAAGCCGACGCGTCCCAGGCCCGCCAGCATCGCCTCACGGTCCAGAAGCGGTAGCCCGAGGCGGCGATTCTCGCGGTTGGTGGCGGCTACGGCGTTGTCGCAGACATGGTAGGTACCGAAGGGCACGATGGCCGCCGCGCCGTGGTGGACACGACCCTCCACCACGCGCGTGGTATCGGCGTTCGGCGCCAGGAACCAGGTGGTGAGTTCCTGCCGAGCCACCTCCGCCCCGTCGTCACCGGCCAGCGTCGCCACGACGCGGTAGCGCCCCGGGGGCTGGCCGGCGAAATCGAAGGCCCATTCACTCCGGCGCTCGCCAACCCCGCAATCCTGGGTCGCCAGAGGCGCGCTGCCCGGCTCGGCGCCGACCAGCGCCACCTGTGCTCGCCGTCCCGCGGCGGCCGGGCCCGCCTGCAACACGCCCCGCACGACCCGTGCTACCTGGTCGGTGAAGACGACGCCACTGACCGGGTCGGTGAAGCCCAGCCGGAGCGCCGGCAGTGGCTCCATCACAACGCTGACCTCAGCCAAGGCAAAGCGGTCACCGGCGCCGAAGGTCTCGTTGAACGTGAACTCCAGCACGTTCTCGCTGCGCTTGAGCAACTGCGCCGAGACCGCGATGTCGGCCGTATGCCATTGCGCGTCGCGCACGGCGCTGAACCACACCCGGCTGCAGGGGACTCCACAGCCCGGCCCACCGGAGATCGCGATGCTGGTCCGGCGCTCGCCGGCAAACTCCGCCCGGTAGCGGAAGCGCACCCGAGCCGTGGCGCTGGGCGGCAGTGGGGGCAGCGTCTGGTGGAAGGACACGGTGTACGCCGACGAGTCCGCGGGAAACGCGAACGAGACGACCGGGCCACCGGCGTCGGCGCTGACCGCGACCGCAGGCACCGGGCTCGCGTACCAGGTCGACAGCGACCAGTCGCTGGGTTTGCCGTCAGCGCCGAGGCGCGCGAAGTCGGGGTTCAGCAGCGTCAGTGCCTGCGACCAGGCCACTGCCGTCGTCCCGAGCATCACCAACGTGACCGTGCTGCTGCGCATCGCTCGCCCCTTTGCACTGGCCCGGCACACCGGGCTCCCCGCACACCTGACCGTCCCGGACAGCGTACCCACGGCCCCCAGGTCGGCCCCCGTACTGTAGTCCGTGGACGACATCCTGGACGGGCGCCGCCCGCCCGGCGCGGTGCCCCCACAACGGAGGCTGCCGAACTCGCCTGGTCACGGTGTATGGTACTCGTCATGGGAGGTGTACCGGCCATGGCGACACGGTGCGCGGCAGAGCGGCAGTGCGGCAAGCATTGGGTGAGGGCTCTTGGCCTCGGCCGTGGCGTGCTGTGGCTTGTCCTCGGCGTCGCCGCCGGCAGCGCCAGCGGGCAGGAGGTGAGCACCGGGGCCTACCGTGCACGCTGGCAACAGGGCGGCGTCGACCTGCTGACCCCTGGCGGGGAGCGTCTTGCCTGGTGGCCAGTGGGCGCTGCGGGCGCTGACGCGGACCCGGCGACACCGGCGTGTCCAGCGCCAGACCGTACCCCCGGCACCCCGGCCTGCGTGGTCGTCGCCGGCGTAACCGAGTGGCGCTGGCACTTCGCCTTCTCATCGCCCTGTCCGATTGCGGAACAGGTGGAGACCGCGACCTTCCTTGCGGACCGAGTGGAATGGCAGGTCCGCGTACGCTGGCGCGGCCCGGCGCCGCGGCTGGCCCGCCTGGTCTATGGCGGGCGATTGCAGGCAGGCTGTGTGGACCTGGAGGGGCTCTGGGAGAAGCGTGCCGCAGGAAACGACAGCGCGCCCTGGCTGCCGGCGCCCGTGCCGGGCCTGTTCACCGAACCGGGCGCCTTCCTCTACCGGCGCTCCGTGAACGCCCTCAGCGGCAAGGTCGAACTCCTCCTGGGCGGCGCGGACGACGAGGACGTCTGCCTGATCAACGGCCAGGAGGTCGGCCGGACGCCGCTGGACCGGGCCACGAGTTCCTGGGAGAAGCCCCGGCGCTATCGCGTGCCCGCGTCCGTACTCAACCGCCAAGATGGCGCCCTCATCGAGGTGCGGGTGAGCAACAGCGACGGACCGGGAGGTCTGTGGCGCGGGCCCTGCGTCCTGGGCCCGCAGGCCGCGTTGGCGGGGACCGCGGGCAATGCCGGCTGGATCCTGGCAGCGGGGCAAGGCAGCGACCTGCAGCACTGGTGCGCGGACGGCGCGCCGCGCGCCCTGCCGGGGCAGTTCACGGTCTCGCTGACGTCGCAGGACCGCACCCGCGAGCTGGTGCCGGGGAACGTCACGACCGGGGGCCGCTTCCAGATTCCGCCATACCTGGTCGCGGTCGACAGTCCGCACGGCTGGTGGGGGGTCGGCACGCTGGACCTGCCCCGCGCCGAGGACGGGCTGCGCGTCGAGTGGCGTGGCAGCACCTTTGCCTGCCCGTTCCTGCTGGCGACGGAGGCTCCGGGCGTCGCCGGCAGTTGGACCATCGGGCCCCGAGTGGCACTGTTCGTAGGGCGGTCGCGGCAGGACATCCTCGACGGCTATCTGGCCGCCGTGCCCGTCCCACCCCGCACCGCCTGGGAAACCTGGTGGAGCGGTCCGGAGTACTGTACCTGGGGTGACCAGGTCTACAGCGGCCGCCTGCAGGGCGTGTCCGACCTCGCCACCCTCACCGCGGCCAATGTGGAGCTGTGGCTGGCGGCTCTGGCGAAGCAGCGGATCGATCCGGCCATCGTCACCCTTGACGCGGGCTGGTGGCAACTCCCCCCACAGGTGGTGTCCCGGCTGCACGACCAAGGCCGGCATGTGCTGCTGTGGACTCAGCCGCATTGGGCGCCCCTCGGAGTGCGGGAGATCGCGGATAACCCCCAGTGGACGATGCACGACAGCACCGGCGCCCCCCTGCGTTTCGATGCCACGAACGGGCTGCTGGACTTCACCGTTCCCGGCGCGCGAGAGTACGTGGCCAGGCAGATGCGGGCGTACGTGGCACAGGATGGGTGGAATGCCGACGGGATCAAGCTGGACTTTGCCTACACCACAGCGCCGGTCTGGGCGGTGCATGGCGACCCGGCCTGGGGAGCGGGAGAGCAGTACCGAGCGCGGGCGCTGCGCTTCGTGTATGAGACGATCACGACGGCCCGACCCGGAGCCCTGGTCACCGGCAGCAACACCAACCCCCTCTTTGGCCGTGTCCAGGACGTCTGCCGCCTGAACGAGGACTGGGGCGCAGACCCACAGACCTTCCGGCGCCGGGCAGCCACGGTGTTGGCCTTCGGGGAGCGTGCCGAGTGCGACGACTGGCTCGCCTACGAGCACTACCTGCCCGCACAGGCCGTCGAGCGCCCGATCTGGGGCCCGCTCACGCTGATGAGCAGCCTCTACCGCGCCGACCGGAACAACGTGCCGGTGCCCTTGTCGCCGGCCTGGGCCTCACGCCTCTCCGCGCTCTGCGCGCTCGCCCGGCAGGTGCCGCTGCAGCGCGAGGACTCCTGCACCTATGACCCGGCACGCCAGGTGGCGCGCCGTACCGCCCCTGACGGCACGGTGGTCGCCGAGGCCCTGCCGCTGCACGGGCAAGGGCCGGAACTGAAGGCACTATGGGTCCGTACCGGCACCCGCCTGTTGCTTGCCAGCATCGCCGATGGAAGTGTAGATGTTCCTGTAAATGAACATGTTACAGAGGTAACGGCAGTATTCGACGAGGGCCGCCGGCAGGCGGTCGAGTTCACCATGCAGGCGGCGGCAGTGAGAATCGCCGTCGCCGACGCCGGCGGGCCGGTCTCATACTACGAGATCGCGCTGGCCGGCCGGGAGGCGAAGGAGTAGTGCCGGCGGCCGGCAGGGCCGGGCCGCGCCCCGGCGTGGCGCCAGGCCTATTTGCCCGCCGTGCCCAGGCAGAGCAGGCGGAACTCGGTGCCGGGGCTCTCGGCGTGCTTCTCGGGGAGCAGTTCCAGACGTACGCGGTGCTTGCCGGGGCCGCCCATGGCCAGCCTGATCATGTGCCGGTAGCCGCCCCAGGTCTGGTCGAACCAGGCCTCCTGGATGCTCCCACGCTCGTTGTCGATCGTGATCTGGGCCCGGCCCATCGGCCCGTGAATGCGCCAGTAACTGACGAAGAGCTGTTCGCCGCTGACCTCGAACTCCACCACCGTACCGGGGACGGTCGCCTTCCAGCCCTTGTCCCAGCCGCTGCCCGCGTCAAAGGTCCAACCGGTGTTCGCCACCGGCTTCAGGTCATCGGCCTCGAACAGGTTGGTCGACTGGTAGACCGCGGTCAGCAACGGCGCCGGCAGGGCGCTGGCCGGGGCCGGTACCGCTGCGGTCGGAACGCTCGCCAGGGCCTGGTCCAGCAGCGTATTGAGCAGCTTGCCGGCATAGCCATGACCGACGTCGTGGGGGTGCACGGAGTCGGGGCTGATATCGGCCCAGGTCAGGCGCTTGGCCTCGATCTCTGGCCACAGCAGATCGCGATAGCTGAGCATCGGCAGGCCGTAATGCCGGCCGAGCTTGCTCTGCCACTCCTGGGCGTTGCCGCCAGCCTGGTTCATCATGAACAGCATCAGGACCGGCGGCTGTTTGGCGCTGGCCAGGACTTGGCGCAGCAGTCCCTCGTAGGTCTCGGCGGACTCCTGGTCGTTGCCATCATTCACGGCGTACTCCGTCACCACCAGGTCGGGCGCTTTGGCGAGCAGGTCGCGCTGCACCCGCAGGCAGCCATAGTTGGTGCCCGTGGCCCCGATGCCGGCGTTGACCAAGGTCCATTCGGCGGCGGGGAAGTGCTCCTTGAGCCAGGTGAAGACGTAGGCCGCGTAGCGTGTGTCCACGCTGGAGGCGCAGCCCCCCGCGGTAATCGAACCGCCGATGACGCCGAAGGTATAGCGCCCGCCCTTGGCGGCCGCCTGGAAAAGCCGCTGCAGCCGGCTCAGGTCGCCGACGCTGGTGGTGCCGCGCGTCACCCACTCTGCCGGCAGCGGCTGGCGCAGCTTGGCCATGGCGGCTTCGAAAGCCTCAGCGCGGACCACGGTGACGTCGTCGAACCAGGCCGTGCCGCTGCCATAGAGGATCAGGCGCACCGCCATCGACACGGCGCCCACGGGTATCTGTGCCACCACGGAGACCGGCTTCCAGTCGTCCGTACTGCCGCTGACCGTGCCGCTGGAGGCAAACGTCACCCGCTGGCCCTGGGCATCGAGGAAGTCCGTGGCCACGTAAGCGACGCGCGCCGCCTCGCGGGTCCGGATCCAGGCGTCGACGTTGTAGCACTGCCCCGGCTGCACGGCCAGGGTGAAGACGTAGGCGGGCCAGGAGGGGTTGGCGTCGGCGGCGATGGTGATCCGGGCCGAGGCGGCGCCGCTGCGCTTGACCTCGGCGTCGCGCGCAAAGCTCACCGTCGTCATGCCCACCGCGTCGCCGCTCCAGCCGCTGATCGCCCCCTTGGCGTCGGCCTCCTCGAACGAGCCGTTCGGCACCAGGTTGGGCGCAGCGCTGGCGGTGAGGGTGGCGAACAAAGTGGCGGCAGTCAGACCGAAATAGGGATTCACGATGTTGCTCCAGGCCGGACGGCCCTGCATGGGTATCCTGCCGCTAACTCGGTACCTGCCACTGAACATCGGGGAACTTGCCGAAGTCCCGATCGAAGGAGGCTACGGCCTTCCCCTGTGCCACCGCGCAGGCCGCCAGCCAGGCATCGGCGAGATCGACGCCGGTGCGGGAGAACCTCTCTATGGCGTTCTCGACCACGTTCCGCATCGGCACCACGACGCCGGGCGTCTCCAGCAGCGCTGAGAGGTGCTCTGCGATGACAGCCCTTGAACAGCCGTAGACGGAGTCGAGCACCCAGGCGATCTCCGCCAGAGTCAACACCTGCAACTCCAGAGCGACCTCGCCCGTTGCTGCCCGCTCGAAAAGGCGCACCGCCGCTGTGTGTTGTTCCTCTGGCTGTCCGGTCAGTAGACGGATCACCACATTTGCATCCAAGATCAGCGTCGCGCGGGCGCTCATACACCCCGCTCCTTCCGACAGGCAGCCTGGTGCGCCGCACGCTCTTCCGCCTTCCATGTGCCGGCTACCTCAACGTTGGCCGCCGCATGAACACTGCCGGCGTAACGCAGGATCCCCGGACTGCTGGAAGTAAGGATGGCGCTATCTGTCCTTACTTCAAAGGCAACACGGCTACCTGGATGAAGCTTCAGCTTCCGGCGGACTTCAACAGGAATCGTGATCTGCCCCTTCGCTGTGACCGTTGCCGTCTTCATACTTCACTCCGTGGTAACTGGCTGAAGTAAGCATAGTCCTTGGCCGCATTACATTCAACCCTGCGACTGAGGAACCGCGCGTAGTGGCCCTTCGCGAGCCGCGCAGTCGCCGCGCGGGGGGAGTGGGCAGTCCGTCACTTCCCTGGCCCTGACCGAGGGGTACGCCGAGGAGACAGTCCGAGGACCGGCCGGCTGTGAGAGAGCAGCCAACATGGGGTCGAGCAGATCACCAGCCGGCGTTCGAACAGATCGCGGGGAACCACGTCAGCCGAGTAGCCCCTGAAGGCTCCTTGCCAGTCGGCATCGTCGACGAACGGAGCCCCCGCGTCGGATATGCCGTCGTCGCCGGTGAACCCCAGGTACAACATCACGACGGGGATGCCGAGCGAGGCGAGCTTCCAGGTGAAGGCCAGACGATTGGCCAACTGGTAATGCGAATCACGGCTGATCGAGACGCGCGGGTCGAGTGCGCACCACCCGCGGCGCGCCTCCTCGATCGCCGCTCCGATGCGCTCATGGTTCTCGCGACTGCGCTCAGAAGCGTCCGCAGCGATCGCCTTGCCGGCAACGCCGAGTTCGGGCCAGTTGGCCTTCGCTTCGACGAGCACCAGACCGGGACGGCCCTCGATCTCGCAGCCCACCGCGATGTCCCAGTTCGGCGTGTTGGCCCCACTCTTGTGGCACAGCCACCAGTCCGCGATCTCCCGCCACGCGGCAGGGCCAGGCCGCAACCTCGGGCCGAAATGCTCCAGTCGTGCCTCTTCGGGCGCGTTCTCGCCGCAGGGCATGAAGATGGTGCCTGCCGGGAACTCCACCGGCGCTGGTTCAAGGACCCGTGCGAGTTCCGACAGGAACGAGGGGCTGCCGGTCCAGTCAAGGACGTGTCTGCGACTTCCGCGGTACAAGCGGCACCTCCGGTGTCGTCTGATCAGTGGATGGCAGCGGGTCCAGCCCCCTCAAACCAGCCTATGCAGGCATCCGGGCCGGTACGCCTCGAGGGGCTCCCGCGGACCTCGCCTCGCGACGGCAACACCATACCTGTCGTCAGCTACCAGGCCAGCAGGTGGGCGAGGCCCTCGCTGCCGCATGGCGGCCCCAAGCCTGCCCCTTCTGGCTGTTCGGCGCTCGCTCAGCTTGGTACCGGTGCGCTGCCGCAGCGAAGCATCGGCCCCGAACCTAACCCAGGAACCGCGCCAGAAGTCGGTCGTTTCTTGACTATGTAGTACATACTGATATTGTGTGTTACTAAGAAAAGGAGTAACCCATGGAGTCGCGACACACGGCAGGCACGAGACTGCGCAGTATCCGGTTCCCAACCGACCTCTGGGAGCATCTGGCCACGGCGAGTCGGGAGGCGGGC
Source organism: uncultured Victivallales bacterium (assembly GCA_903837355.1). Classification (GTDB taxonomy): domain Bacteria; phylum Verrucomicrobiota; class Lentisphaeria; order Oligosphaerales; family JAFGRS01; genus CAILUI01. Next base: position 56,910 of record CAILUI010000240.1, on the reverse strand, counting down.
ATGTCGCTCAATGCCTACGTCGTGGAGGTGCTGCGCGGGCACCTGACGCAGGCGGCGCCGGAGATTGAATGGCTGGGATTGGTGCGTGACTGGCTGCTGGCCACCTATAGCCCAACCGAATTCCCGCAGGACGTAACGCGGCTCGTCTTCCACCACATCCGCGACACGCCAGCCCTGCGGGAAGGTTACCAGAGGCTGGTCAGGAACCCGAACGGCGAGGTGGACGCCGGCCGGCGCGCCGACCTGCACAAACAGGTCGGGCGGATGGTCAAGGAAGCCTTGCGGGCAGAGGTGGTCGGTCGCGTTGTGGACCTGGACCCGGCCGAGAACCTGGTCCGATCCCACGCGCTATTGAGACCCCCGCAAGCGAAGCGATCGCACTGAACAGGGAGGGTGTAACGATGGATGGGACTGCTGGATTGCTACAAGGCCTGAGGGCAGGGACGATGCCGTGGCCTGAGTACTTGCGCCGGGTGGCCGATGGCGAACTGGCCGACCCGGGGAAGGGGTTCATCATGCCGGCGTTCGAGGCGACACACCCTGAACACCCGATGGCGGGCGCGCAGCGGTTCCCTCGGATCGAGGCGGCGGACGGCGTTCGAGACGCCGCGCTGGAGTGCCCGGAACCGTTCCCGCCGTCCGTGCTCGAGGTGATCCACGCGTGCTCAATGGACTGCTGCGCCGCCGTGCGGGCGTAGCTGGCGCAAGCCCTGTTCTATGCCGGCGACGAGACCAGCGTCAACCCGTTGACGGACTTGCTGCGTCTTGAGTCTGCGCCGGGAATGCCCGGACGCTCGGCAATGGTGCGCCGATTCGCGCGGGCCGCTCTCGGGCGTTGCGCCACTCGCGGGCAAGTGCGCTTCCCGGTGGACCGGCCGCTGCTCCTGTGTCTGGCAGAGGACATCGAGCTGGCTGCCGGCCTCGGAGACCTAGCCGAGGAGCACGGGCTCCAACTACACCAAAGCCACACCGCCATCGACTTGGTCGCATTGGCATCGGCGGTGCAGGTGGTCGACCTCAATGTGTGTCGCGCCGAGGACTGGGAGGCATTCCGAGCTTATCTGGAGGCTTGCCAGGCCGATGCCCCGTGCATCCCCGCCGAACCCGCGACGCCGGACAAGACTCCGCTGCTGTTGCTGAACTGCCGCGAGACCGGTGACCGGATGGATGTGGGCCTGGCGAAGCCGAAGGGGACTATCCTCCGCTTCGGTGTAGGCTGCCGGGACATGGTCCTCGAGGCGATCCGTAGTGCGCTGGCCAGCCGCTCTGGCACGGGCATGGGACCCATCACCGGCGAAGCGGTCCGATTGGCACTGGAGTCGCTGCAGCAGTGAGCGCTCTACCTCCGTCTGCTGAGGCGGACATGGAAAGCGCCGTGACCCGAGTCGACCTGGCAGGGCGCCGAGGATTCCTGGCTGCTGTGGGCAGGGAGCGTGGTGGCCGCCTGGACCACTACACGGACGTGCTGGGCGCGCTCGACCCGGGCATCGTCCCCTTGGTCCGGGCCTTCGACAATGCCGTCGCCACGCCCATCTTCTCCTGTGAAGGGCACTGGGAGCGCAGGAGTGAGCCCTACGTCACGTTCTTGGTGCTCCCCGGCAGGAGATGCCAGTTTGACCGGTTTCTCACGCGCATCCTGAATGAAACACCCTCGAGCCTCGCATGCTTCCAGTTCGTCCACCGACACCACCCCAAACGTGCCGGCAACGGACCCTTCATCGACTGGAGCGTCTCGCTGTCGATACCGTTTGGATGCATCACCGCGGCCGAGGCATACGCGGAGTTCAAGCGGACCACCATCGCCAGGTTCGCCTGCTACTTCAGGAGGCAGTTCAGCCGCTTCGACGAATGAGCCCACTTGACCTGCCTCCCCACTGCCCCCTCGGCCACGGCACGGCTACTCCCGGGCCGCTTCGGCCATGGCGATGACGTTGGCCAGCGGGACATCCGGGAGGATGGCTTCGTGGCTGGGGCTGACGATGTAGCTGGGCCCGAGAAGGTCGCGCAGGCGGCGGACCTCGTCGCGGATCTGGCCGGGCGTGGCGTGCACCAGCAGATCCTGGGTGTCGACGCCGCCGATGAAGACCAGGTCGTGCTTGTACTCGCGCGCCAGCGATACGGCGTCCATACCGGCGGCGCGGGCCTGCAAGGGGTGCAATCCGTCAACCCCCGCCTCGATCAGCATCGGGATGATCTCACGGACCGCGCCGCAGGAGTGGACGATGACCTTCTTGTGGAAACGCTTGGCACCCGTGATCAGGCGCCGCATCGAGGGCAGGATGAAACGCCGGAAGCAGTCCGGCGAGAGCAGGAGGCACTGCTGCGTCCCGAAGTCATTGCCGAAGAAGAAGTAATCCGCGTCGTCCCCCAGTTGCGTGAAGTAGCGCTCGTTGCCGGCCACGAAGAAGTCGGTAACGTGGTTGGTGACCGCCTCCACCTGGGCCGGATCGGTGTGCATCTTCATGAAGTAGTTTTCCATGCCGAAGTAGTCCGCCGCAATGTGGAAGAAGCAGGCCCACATGCCGGTGAAGACGGCTTTGTCGTGGTGTTGCCGCACCTGTGCCACGGCCGCCGTGAAGTCGGTGTGCTCGGGATTGGGCCAGGGATAGGCCTCGATCTCGGCCAGGCCAGCGCACTCCGCAAAGCAGCCCGGCTGGCTGAAGCTGGTACGCTTCTGGCCGCGCAGAACGTCGAACGCCTCCTTGCCCTCGGGGTGCTGATAGCCCCAGACCGGCAGCCAGCGGCAATCGTCGTGGAGGTAGTCGAACAACTGGCCACGCTCAGAGAGCCCGAGTTCGGCGAGGTAGCGGGTCATGGTTTCCGCCACGGGCTCGCCGGTCCAGAAGCCGGGACGGCAGGTGGCGTCGTGGGCGAAGATGCGGGCGATCTTGACGCGGGAGGTCATGGGGGTTCCTCGTTGGCAATGCACAGGCGTCCCACAGGACGCCAAGGCCGTTAGGAATTTAGGCTGTAGACTGTTCGGTGGGGTTGGTGCCATCGCAGAGGAAGTCGTACGGGAACAGGCGTGCACTTGGTGGTGGACTTCACCGTCGCACCTGGACCTGTGGAGGCGGGTCACGGCAGCGTCACGGGGACTTGGATGACGCACGGATAGGAGAGGGCGTTGTTCCAGCCGGGGTGGACGTACACGACGCCATCCTGGGCCGTGCAGGCGGCTCCGGACGAGGCGAAGGTGGCCGGATCGGTATCCGTGCGCCTGCCGATGGCCAATCCCGTGGTGACCTGGCCAGCCGTGATCCGGCCGGCCAGGTCCACGAGCACGTCGCCGTTGGTATCGACGATGGCAAGCTGGCGCAGCGTGGCCATGTCAAAGGCGGTGTTGGCATTGCAGCTCACCTGCAACTGCAGGCCAGCGCACGCGACGCCATCCAGGAGGACGGCCTGCAGCGCTTCCGGCGTGCTGTTGGCGATGGTGTGGCGGGCCAGCACGGTGGGCTCGGCGGCGCCAGGCAGGCGGGCGCTCAGCGTGAGGACGACGCCGTCCGTCTTCCCCGCGTTTTCAGGTAGCATGGACCCGGCGAACACGAAGAAGCGCGATTGCGGGCCGGCCTTGGCTTTGAGCGTGGCGAACGGCTCGACCTGGCGCGGGGCCTCCAAGGAATGGGAGGCGAGGCGGACACGATCGCGCCGGGCGGCAGCGATGGTGGCCTCGATGCCGCCACCGGCCTTGCCGAAGTACAGGATATCGCAACTGCCTTCGTGTCGCCAGGTGAGCGTCCCCTCGGCGCTGCTCTCGACGGCGTCTTCCCGGTCGGCAAAGAAATCGTAGGTGACGTATCGCGCTCCGGGTTCGACCGGGAACGTGATCGGCACGGGCGTCTCGTACCGCCTGCGGAAGTAGTAGTTCTGCGGCCGCTGCTCCTCCACCACGTCCACGTTCCAGACCACGCAGGCGGTGCCCCCGGTCACGTCGTACGGGTGGATCGCCTCGTTGGCCGGCGCGCTGGCGACGGGAGCGACGCGGGCGGCCCGCATGGCAGCGTCGGCCAGGGCCAGGCTGAGCCCTTCGTCGCTTGCGGAGAGGTCCGCCGCGACATAGACGACGCGATTGCCGCCAACCCTGAACTCCTGGAGCAGTGGCGTGCCGTCGGCGGTGGCCAGCAGCGTGGTGCCGCCCCTGACGCTGACGAGAGTGAGGGTGGCTTCGTAGTCGCTGCCGGCGACCGTCGCGCGGATGGCGCGCGGCCCGTTCACGCTGGTGGCGTACAGTTCGCCGAAGCTGCTGCCGGCTCCAAGCTTGCGGGATTCGTCAAGGTAGCGCGCGTACGATTTCCCGGACTCCCAGGCTGCGCTGTTGACCGCGGGGCGGAAGTTGGTGCCGCCGTCGAAGCGGTCGAACGGCATGAAGGAATGGGTGATCAGCGTCTTGCCCGTGCCCGTGGCCAGCCATTCCTCCACAGCCTTGAGGTGGCAGGGACTCGAGCGCGAGGCGCAGTAGACGAGGACGCGGGCGGGCGTGGCGAACTCCGCGAAGCCGTCCTTGCCGCAACTGTCGTACGGGTAATGGAGCTTCTCGAGGTGGCGGGCGAGGCTGCCGCTCTGGGTCATGGAGTCGGTGAAACCATCCTGAAACTCGAGCACGCCGCGCGTGGCCACGAGCACGACTTCCTTGGCCGGCTGGAGGTCGGCGCGCTCGGCATGGCTGCGCAGGAAGGCAAGGGCGCCCCCGGCCCATTCGCCGTAGCGCCGGAAGTGGTACTCGTTGTCCGGCCCGGCCTCGCTCCAGGGCCATTCGACGTACTGGTTGTTGTAGTCGATCGGCTTGGCGCAGGACGTGATGTCGTAGTAGAAGGCGTAGGACGCTTCGGGCGAGTGCTGGGCCGGGCCGTGGGCGCCGAAGTTGATCTCGCCACAGATCGAGAGGTCCTTGCCGAGCGCCCGGAAACCGCCGGCGAACCAGCGCATGTTGTGGTGCCAGGCACGGGTGGCGTTGGGGTCGGCAAAAAACTCGTAGGCGATCTTGCTCACGCCGCGGGTCCTGGCGAACAGGCGCAGATCGCAGGCGTTCGCCACATCGTCCGGGTTGGGTGTCAGGACGAAGCGTCCGCCTTGTGCGGCCACGGCGTCACCGAGCTTCTGGGCGAACTTGAGGTGCTCATAGTGGTACAGGGCGACGAACAGGAAGTGCTTCTTCTTCTCCACCAGCCCGCCGTTGCTGGCGGTGGCATCGTCCACCGGGCGGTAGGCGTCCCACGCCGGCAGGCCGAGGTCGGCGGGCGTGTAGGGGACGTCAGTGAACAGCGCCAGGTAGTCCCAGAAGGAGTGCTTCGCGTAGGCCCCGGCGTTGCCCGCAGCCAGCCACAGCCCCTCGTCGCGGCCCTCGAGGTCGTTGGCAAAAGCGGCGATCTCGCTGGCCCCGAAGCCCCAGCGCCCGTTCCAGGGCCAGACATAGTCGATCAGCAGCGTCTCCGCGAAGCCATAGCTCAGCTCCTCCGTCAGGGTGCGGACGGTGGCGGCGAGGACCTCCGGGCGCGTGGGGTCTTCGCCGTGGCAGGGCCAGGGGAACAGGTCGGGGCGGTTCCAGTGCGCCGGGTCGGCCATGGTGAAGCCGTCGCTGCGGGTCAGGTGCCAGCCCTGGTTGACCAGGTAGGGCGTGAAGTACGGGTAGGCCTTGTGCAGTTCCATAATCGTCTTGATGCCGCGCTCGTTGTACCGCCGCACGACGTCACGCAGGCCGGGGTGCGCGAAGAAGAGCGCGACGTCGACGCCAAAGTTCTCCTCGCCCCAGGCCGCGGCCAGCCGCAGAGTGGCCTCCTGGGTCTCGCTGAACGTCTGCCAGTTGGCGGCATCGGCGATGAAGACGCGAGGACGACGCTCATCGACAAAGCGTTTCGGCGGAACCTCAGGGTGGAGCCTGGAAGCCGTGAACGGCTGCGGCAGGGCGGCGGAGTTAGCGAACAGCCGGTGCGACCGACCGGCGGCATGCACGGTGACATCGTGGAGCGTAAAGGCAGCGGCGCCCCCAGCGGGCGCGGCCAAGCGCACGTAGAACCAGAAGATCTCGTCGCCGGGAGCGGTGCGGTCCTTGCCGGGAAGGGCACGGGAAAGGTGCGCGAAGGCGGCGAGCGGCAGGACGACAGCAGCACTCTGGCCGTTGGCGGGGAGAGCGACGGTCGCCCGGTAGTCATCGCTGTAGCGGTTCTGGAAGCCCACCGCCAGCGTGGCGGAGTTCGTGGCGGCAGCGGTCAGGCGGAAGGTAACCGACTCCAGGCCTTCGATGTAGAGGTAATCCTGGAAGCTGGTTTCAGCAGCGCCCGGGTCGCGGTTTGTCCACTCCACGGCCAGGCCGTCATCGGCCGTGGCGTACAGCCGACAGCCCTTGCGCTGGTTCTCCAGCAAGCGGTTGTCGGCCGTGCGTGTCATGCCGAGGTCATTGTGGAAGAAGAGCTCCCTGCCCTCGGCGGCGCGCAGGGGTGCACCACCATCGGTAATGGCGATGACCGCGGAAAGGGTGGCCAGGGCGGTGGCTGGGTGCAGGGAGGATCGTGGCCGCATGCTCGTACCTTTGCTGCTGCTCCTGAGCGGCTTCAGCCCTGGCGCTGACGTTGGCCAGAGGGACATCCGAGGGAATGGCCCCGTGGCTGGGGCTGGTAATGTAGCTCGGATCCAGAAGACCGCCCGCGCGGCATATCTCGTCCCGGACCTGGCCCAGAGTGGCCTGCACCAGCAGTTCCTGAGCACCGCCCCCCCCCCCAAGACACCGCCGTCAACACGCAGTTGCCGGTATCATACCAGTGACGTTCGCCGGGACCCTTGGAGGGCGAAGCTCCCCAGGCGCGGACGCGCCGCTGAGCCGCCGGCCGCCGGCCGGATCTCCCGAACGGCTCACCGCCTGCAGGCAGGCCGTGGAGGTTCGCCCTCCAAAGCGTGCCCGCGGAACCGGCTGCTGTGGACTTCACTGAGGCATTACCCCCGGCAGCCGCTCGGGCTTGCCCCGGGCCGGTGCCGGTGCTATAGATGGGCTGGGAGTTGGGGGCGGTTCCGTCGATGGCAACCCGCAGAGGGTCAGATAGATGCTGGTACCTACACGCTCCGGCAGCGTCGCCGCCGTCACGCTCATGCTCTGGGCCGGGTGCCGGTCGGCCGCCGAGGAAAGACCAGGGGAACCCGTGGCAGCCACCGTAACCGCGACGCTGATCACGAAACCGGCACGTGCCGACGGCGGGGGACTGCCACCGACACTGGTCGTGGTGTCCGGGCAGACTCTGGTGGCGTCGGCAGTCGCGACGCAGGCCCCGTGGAATGCCGACAGCAGCGGCGGCACCGATGCCTCCGCGTCGATCCAGCGCGCCATCGACGCCGTGGCGGCGGCGACCGGCGGCCTGGTCTACCTGCCGGCCGGTCGTTACCGGCTCGACCAGCCGTTGCGCCTGGGCTGGGGGGTAACGCTCGCCGGGGAGCCCGTCCCCGAGACGGCCGCCGCGGACGCCACCAGTGCGACCTGGCTGCTGGCCTATGCCGGCCGTGGCGACGAAGCCGCAGCGGCGCTCATCACTCTACCGCCACACCATGAGACCGGCCTCCTGAGTCTGACTATCGCCTATCCGGAACAGCGCGCCGGACAGATTGTACCGTACCCGTTCACGATCGTCGGCGGCACCACCACCATCCGCGGCGTGACGCTCTGCAACTCCTACAACGGCCTGCTGATTGAGCTGGTCAATGGGTGCATGCTTGCGGACATCCGGGGCACGGTGCTGAAGCGCGGCCTGGTCGCCCCGCACAGTACCGAGTTCTCGTGGATGCACGACATCCAGTTCGCCAACGCCTACTGGCGAGCGCAGGCGGCGGCGTTTACCGGGGCGCCACTCTCCCCGGCGGACGGTGCCGCCCTCGACGCGTTCACCCGCGCCAACCTCACCGGGCTGGAACTCGGGCGGATCGACGCACTGGCGATCCAACGCTTTGCCGCCGTGGACGCCGCCTTGCCGGTACTGATCAAGAAGAACGCGCAGCAGGAGACGCACCGGGTGTTCGGCTTCGGCGGGGTGGTGGCGGAGTTTCCGGATCGGCGCGAGGAGGTCGATCCCTGGTACTACGCCATGCACTACGCCAACCTCGACAACGTCCCGGAGGCCCAGGGCAAGACCTACCGCTTTGCCGGTACGCCCGCCGCGGCCAGGCTTACGGCAGACGATTTCAGCGTCGTCACTGCGCCGCCCTTCAGTGCCGCGGGCGATGGTAAGGCGGACGACACGCGGGCGCTCCAAAGCGCCTTGGATCACGCCGGTCAGCGCGGCGGTGGGGTCGTGTACCTGCCGCCGGGCGAGTACCGGCTGACGGCGCCGGTGCAGGTTCCGGCCGGCGTGGAACTGCGCGGGGCCGTCGGTCGGGGATTCATCCGGCAGGGCCGGGAGACCTGTACCTTGGCGATCTCTGGCGTCAGCACGGAGGGTGACGTTGAGGCGGCCCCCGCCGCCATCACGCTCGGGGACGGCGCCGGTATCCGCGGCCTGAGCATCGTCTACCCCGACCAGGGCCGCAGCGCCGCTCATCTCACACCGTACCCCTGGACCATCCGGGGCAAGGGCGCCGGCGTCTGGGTCATCGACCTGATGCTGCTCAACGTCTGGAACGGCATCGACCTGGCGACCCACCGCTGCGACCGGCACCTGGTACGCGGGGTCTGGGGCACCGCGTTCCGCCGCGGCCTTGTGGTCGGTGGCGGCTCGCAGGACGGCCGGCTCGAGCACATCGCCTGGTCGTACGGTCCGGCGCTTGAGGCCGGCCGGGGCTATGACCAGGGCAAGCCGCTCAGCCGTCCCGAGGACAAGGCAACGCTGATCGCTGACTGGAAGACGAACGCGGTGAACTTCACCTTTGGCGCGTGCAGCGGCGAACGCGCCTGGGGCTTGGTCGGCTTTGCGCCCCAAACACATGTCCTTTTCCGTGACGAGGGTCCGCTCGGGAGTTGTCGGGACGCCGAATTCTGGCTCTGCATGTTCGACGTCGCCCACCGGAGCGTGATCCAGGCCGACCAGGGAGCGGACATCCGCTTCCTCGGGGTCTTCGCCACCGGCGGCGACCAGGGGGCCGGGATCGCCAACAACTGGGTGGAGGTTGCGGCGGAGTTTCGCGGCCCCCTGGCGATCCTGGCGCCGACCGTGCAACCGCCGTTCATGCACCACCCACTGGGCGTGCGTCCGGAGCAACTCCAGTTCTTCGGCGAAGTGTCACTGATCAGCGGCAGACCCGCGACCTCCGGCCCGGAGTCGGCGCCCGGCGTGGACCCGGACGCCGCCACCGACCGCGATCCGCGCACATTCTGGCAGGGGCCGGCAGGGAGTTGGCTGCAGGTTGACCTGGGTGCGGTGCTCACCCTCGGCCGTTGCGGTTTCACGTCAGCCTGGGCCGGGTTCGGCAAGGAGTTCTATGTCCCGTTGTGCGAGCTGCAGGTCAGCGCCGATGGGGTGGCCTTCACGACGGCCGGAAGGCTGGGCAGCAACGGCTGCGCCTGGGCAGACCTGGCGTTGACGCCGGCGGCGCGGGCCCGTTTCGTCCGCCTGGTCATCACCCAGGGGTGTCCCGCGGACGGCCTGGCACGGATTGCCGAATTCCGCGTCTTCGCGGAGAACCGCTGACCGCCGTGGAGCCACGGCGGGGGAACGACGAGACGCGCCCAGGACGCAGCCGGGGCGGCTGCCACGGCGCTTGGCGCCGTGCGGCCAGGCGGTCAGCGGCGCTCGGCGCCGACGGCCTCGACCATGGCCCGGAAGTTCGCCGGGGGAATGGGCGGGTTGATCTCGCTGGAGGAGGCGACGAACATGCCGCCAGCCTCCAGGGCCCCGGTTTCCAGGATGTGTCGCCGCACTTCGGCGCGCACTTGTGCCGGGGTGCCGCGTTCGAGCAGATCGACGCCATCGACCCCGCCGGCCCAGACGAGATCCGGTCGGGCCCGCTTCAACGCGACGATATCCATGCCGCAGTTGGGCTCCAGGCAGTAGAAGCCATCGGCGCCGCAGGCGGCCAGCGCCGGAATGGCCTTGCGGTAGTTGCCATCGCTGTGGTAGATGACGTGCAGGCCGTGCTCGTGCCAGGCGGCGACGATGGCCTTGACGTAGGGGTAGTGGAACGCCTCCAGGAACGCGGGCGAGAAGATGGGGCCTTGCTTGGTGGAGAAGTCCTCAGCAACCAGGACGATGGGCGAGATGGCGGCGTAGGCGGCGGCGATGGCGTGCAGACGCGCGAGGCTGCGGGCCAGGTACAGGTCCATGAACTCCCGCAGCATCCCCCCATCCTCGGCGAAGACGTAAGAGAACAGTTCCAGGCCCATGCCGCTGTCGCCGTAGACCGAGCACAGCCCGGTGTTGATCGGGTAGGCCATGATCTGCGTCTCGCCGAGCCGTGCCTGCAGGTCGGTCATGTAGTCGTGCCAGTCGCGTCGTTCCTGCTCCGCGTCGACGCCCTGGTGACGGAGTGCGGCGAGGCGCTGGCCGAGCCAGTCGCGGGCGCCGGCCTCGTCAGTAAAGGGCCGCGAGACGGTCCACACGGTCCAGTTGTCGTACTGATGGACGAAACCATCGGCAGCGGTCTCCTGGCCGCTGCGGTTCTTGAGCACCGAGGGCGGCATGACCACGTCCATGGTCTTACGGCAGACCTCGCAGACGTCGTCGAGGGTATAGTCGAACCCCTGAATGTCCTTGCCGGTCCAGTCGCCAATGACGCGCGGATTGTAGCTGAGTTGCTCGAGCAGGGCACAGCGGTCAACGGGCTGATGGCGCAGGGTCGCCAGCACGCGCTCGCGTTTACTCATGCGGTCGTGACCGAAGAGGGTTTCCATGGAGTCGTCCTCGCTCAATAGGGCAATGTGGGGCCGACTTCGGCGTGCACGTTCCAGCCGTCCATGGCCAGGCAGCAGGGCATGCCGGGGGCGGCCGTTGGCAGATCGACGGTGAGCTGGCGCAGCTCGCCGGGCAGAAGGCAGAGGTAGTTGTCGCTCCAGTACGCCGGCAGGATCTCCTCGCCCCCAGGCCCGCTCAGCAGCCGCGCCCGCACCAGCAGCGCCAGCACCGCGCTGCGGTTGCACACATCGACCTCGAAACGCGCTCCCCGCGCTGCCGGGAGAGTCCGCGCCGCGCCTTGCACGACGACCCGCGGGAGCTCACGGAGTGCGCTCAGCGCCCCGCTGTCATCAGCGCCCACGGGCCGGTTCGCCAGCCAGTAGAGGTTGTCAGCGACCAGCCCACCGGCGGCGTCCAGCAGGTCCAGTCGCGCGACGTACACCGGCGTCAAGCCTGCGAGCGCCGGGATCGCCAGCACCTCGCCGGCGCAGTCGGGGCCGCAGTCCACCCGCTGCCGGCTCTCCCAGCGCAATCCCGAATGGAGGTCCAGAACGCGGATATGGACCGCGTACTCCGTGAGCGGCTCCTGGGTGTTGTTGACCACGCTCACGGTCTGGTCCAACGGGCAGAGGAGCACCGACCGCGGCGCCGCGGCGCGCTTGATGGCGTAGTAGCTTGCCGTCGGCCGCAGGAAGGTGTCGTAGAGCTGCCACTGGATGGTCGGCCAGGCGGCGTTCAGCTTCCACTCCAGGAAGCCGCTGGTGAGGTCCCACAGGCGATGGTTCACGGCCTCGAACATGGCCCGGTGCTGGTCCACCGACTGCAGGCTGGCAGTCCAGCAGTACTCCTCGAGGGTGGCGGGCTGGCCGTGCCGGCGCACCAGGGCCTCGTGGAAGGGCTTGTAGTACGAGTTGGCGCCGTGGTTGGCCCATTCCTGGTTGAGCGGGAACAAGGGCGCCCCGGGAACGGCGGCGGGCTCCGTCAGGAAGCGCCGCAGGCTCTCCGGCATGGGCGGCGAGGCCGAACCGCTCTCGATTTTGAACATCCAGCTCCGGTCCTCACGCACCATGCGGAAGTACCAGGCCGGGTCCTGCCAGCCGTAGCTCTTGGGCATGCGGTCATTGGCGCCCACCGGCGTATCGGGCAGTATCCAGGCTGGCCAGGTGTAGGCCGCGTCCCAACTGCCGTAGCCGGAAGGGATGAGCAGGCGCGTGCCATCCAGCGCCTGAACCTGCCGACGCCAGCGGCGGTACTGGCTCTCGCGCGTTTCGCCTTCGTTCATGCACAGGTAGACCACCACGGAGGGGTGACTGCGGCAGCGCCGGACGATGTCGGCCGCCGAGGCCTCCAGGAGGTCGTGGTCGAGAGGATGGTCATCGGTCGTCAGCCAGTGGCACTGGAAGAAGCAGTGCCAGAGCATGATGCCGTAGCGATCGCAGAGGTCCAGCAGCAGGCCGGGCGGGTTGGGCAGGTCTTCGTAGGAGATGGTGTTGATGCCCGCGGCGGCCAGGTAGCGGAACTCCGCCTCGAGTCGCGCCGCGCCGAGCATCTCGTGGTCCAGCAGCGTGTCGGCCTGCAGGTAACCACCCCGACAGAAGATGCGCCGCCCATTGATGGTCACCCGCAGCCCGACCTCGCCGTCGACGGAGTGCAGCACCTTGGTTACCTCGCGAATGCCGAAACGGGTCGTCTGCCGGTGGGAGCAGGCCCCGTCGGCAGTGAGGAACTCGGTGTGCAGGTCGTGGAGATGCTGCGGGCCGTGCCCCAGCGGCCACCAGAGCTGCGGATTCCGCAGGACAAACTGGGGGTAGTCGGCCGCAGACAGCTCAAGCGTGGTGTTCGCGCCGGCGGGGATGGTGACGTCCTTCTCGGCCACGAGGTCGCCGATCGTGGCCCGGAATCGTCCCGACACAAGCGTCGCCGAGTCGTTCACCAGTTCCGCGCTCACGGTCAGTGCGGCGTGGTCCAGTGCCGGCAAGGGCAGTTTGGTGCGGACGAACGGGTCCACGATGCGCACTGGCCCGCCCCATTCGAGGCGCACGTCCTGCCACATGCCCATAAGTCGGTCGCGCACTGTCGGGGCGCAGTCGTAGCCCACGGCGGCCAGGTTGATGGTGACATCCTTCATGAGGTCGTTGGCGACCCCCGAGACATGCGCCCGCGGCGTCTGAAACGGCGTCAGTTGGGCCTGCGGGATGCCGCAGTGGTCCGGCGGGTAGACGCACACCGCGAGCGCATTCTCCTGCCCCGGCCGCAGCGCGCCGGTGACATCGAAGGTGAAGCGGCGCAGGCCGCCGACGACGGCGGCGTGGTCCGCGACCAACCGGCCGTTGAGCCAGACATCGGCGCGGTAGTTGATGGCGTCGAACGCGAGCCGCTGTCGGGTGCCACAATCCTCTGGCGCGCTGAACTCACGGCGGTACCACCACGGCTCCTGCCAAGGGTTGCGCTGGTCCGGCAGGTGGCTGAACCTGGCCAGGTCATGCTGGGCATTGAACTCGGCGGCGGCATCGGGAATACGGAAGTTGTTCAGGCCGTAGCGTGGATCGGGGTAGACGCCCGCGTGCACCAAGGCGTTCAGCACCGTCGTGGGCACGTCGGCCACATGCCAGTGGTCCGCGGCGAATCCCAGGTGCGAAATCTGCTCGCCGCCCATCGCCACCAGGGAGGTGTGCTGGAGCCGCCAGGGGCCCGACAGGCTCAGGGCCGTGTTCGTGGTCATGGGTTCCCTCTCCTTGGCGACCTGCTACTTGGTGTAGTTGTACCCGGCGCCGTTGTACATCGGGTACCGACAGGGACCGATGGTGTCGAAAAGCACCGGCGAGCGGTCCAGTGGCTCGCCGCGCCAGAAGGCCCGGTAGCGATCCTGCACCTCGTTCCAGTTCTGCTTCAGCACGACAGCATCTCCCACACTTTCTGCAGGTAGAAGCGGTAGTTGGCCAGGGGCGTGCCGTTGGGGATGCGGTGGTCCAAAGCGAGGACGCAGCCGCCGGTCGCCACCAGGGGCGGGATCTTGTACTCGAGTTCCGCCGTGATCTCGGCAGGGCTGCGGCGCAGGACATGCTTGTCGATACCGCCGTAGAAGGCCAGGCGGGCGCCGTAGCGCTGGCGCACCTTGACGATGTCCATATTGGCGGCTGGTTCCATGGGGTGCATGCAGTTCACGCCAGCGTCCAGGAAGGCGGGGATGACCGCGTTCATGTCGCCATCACTGTCCTGATCAAACAGGCGCGCGCCGCGCTCGGCCAGGAGGCCCCAGAGGCGCCGGTAGTAGGGCCGGATGAACTCCTGCACCTGCCTCGGGCCGGCGAGGGGGCCGGACTTGCCGGCCATGTCCTCGTGCACGCTGAGGATATCCACGGTCACGGCGCGCGATACCGTATCCAGCACTCGGGCTGCCGTGTCGCCCACGGTGCGGAGAATGTCGTGGATCAGCTCGGGCTGGTCGTAGTACGCCACGCAGACGCCCGCCTCGCCCATGAGTTGCCGGGGCAGGTCAAAGCCGCCGGGGATGCTGACGACCGTCGCCCGGCCGGCGGCCAGGTGCGCTCTCGCCGTGGCCTCCCAGTCCTCTGCCAGCCGCGTTTCCGAGAACTCGAAGAGGGGGCGGATCCGGCGCCAGTCGTCCATGGTCCTGACCGGATGGCCGCTCTCGGGCAGCGGCAGCGTGGCCACGCCTTTGTACAGGCGCATGGTCCGCCCCAGGCTGTCCCGTGAGAGGATGAACTCGTCCGTTTCCGCCAGCACGCAGGGCTGGCAGAGCTGCCCCATCTGCCCGGTGTTCACCGGGATGCCGCCGGTCGCGGGGCAGCGGTAGCGGAAGGCGGAGAAGTCCAACTCCTCCGGGGTGGCGCCCTGTTCCAGCCACTCCTCTTTGAGGCCGACCAGCGGCCCGAAGATCTCGGTGAACAGCGGCCGATCGTTGCGGCGGAAGGTCATGTGATCCAGGTACTCGTCCCGCAGCACCGTCGGCGTGGTGCGGATGGCCAGGTCACTGTGGGTGGGCCAGATCAGCTTGCGGGGCATGGTGCGGGCCTCCGGCACTCAGTTCGCTCGGAACCTGGCAGCGGCGCCGGCCAGTCGACTGGCCCCGCTCAGGGCGCCCGGCGCGCCGCGCGCGTCCAGAGCTTTGGCGGACGCTGGTGGGAACACCTCGGCCAGGGGCGCCAAGCCCTTCTCGATCAGTGCCTGCGGGTCCGCCGCAAACAGCGTCGCAAAGGCACACGCCTCCGTGACAAAGTAGAAGTTCGTCCGGTAGTACGAGCCCGGCTTCAGGTAATGCCGCGCCTCGGGCGGATGCTGCGCGAGGTGGAAGTCCCCCAGGCGGCGGAAGGCGCGGGCGACGCGCTCGTCACCCGTCATTTCCCAGTAGCGGTACAGGCCGCGCGGCAGGACCGCGCCCCAGGCGGGGCTCGGGTAGTGGCGCGAGGGCTCCTCGTAGTTCGGGACGGACCAGCACCCCAGCTTCGGGTCCTGCACGCGCACGGCAAAGTCCACCAGCCGGTCCAGGGCCAGGCGATGGACTGGATCGTGGGTCAGTTCGCAGACTGCCGCCAGGGTAAGGATCGGGTTGCCGGCCTGACGGTCGCAGTTCCACATGCTGAAGGGCGGTTGTCCTTGGTAGGGACCGTCGGGGGGCAGGTTCCGAACCACGTAGTCCGCCAGGCCAATCGAGGTTTCGCGAAACCGTTCATCGCCGGCCATGTAGTAGAGCCACAGTAGTCCCTCCGGCCAGCCGGCATGCGCGAAGTCAGGCGGGTCGACCTGGTGGCCTTCGCGGGTGTCGCCGGTGTGGACATAGGCGCCACCGGCCCAGGCTGGCGTCGCTGAGACATGCGCCACATCGGCGTCCACGAAGTGCCGTGCCGCCTGCTGCGCTGCCTGCCAGAACTCTGGCTCGCCGCTGCGCACGAACTCCAGTACCAGCGTGGCCACGTAGTTCCACTCCATGTTTGTCCAGAGGATGCTCTCCGTGCGCACGTAGCCACAGCGATCGAAGGTATCTCCCCAATCCTCGAGTCCATAGCGCATGTGCTTGGTGCGCATAGTCTTGAGCGTGTGTTCAGCGCCGCTGTAGTAGCCCGCGAAGCGTGGGTCGCGGGTCGCGCTCAGCGGCCCGAAGACGCCCGTCTGGCAGTAGTATGCCGGCGTGAAGCACGCCTGCAGGGGATCGAGGACCGCAGCCAGGCGCGCCGTGCGCTCGGGCTCCGGAAGGTCACCATCATGCCGGACCAGGGCGATCTCCGTCGTCAGGCGCGTGCCCTGGGCAAAGCGCAGCACCCGCCCCTCGGCGAGAAGAGGCCAGATGCCGACCTCGACAGCTGCGCCCTCCCCGGCCCTCTGGACGGCAAGGGTCTGGGGAGAACGCTCGAGGAACTCGCGCACCCCCACGGCCAGCCCGGCGCCGGGACCGCGAAGATCGAGCCAGCCCTCAGTCCGTTCGCCAGAGGCCACCACCGTAGCGCCCGACCGGAGACTCCAGGCGCTCTTGAACTCAGCCACGCAGCCGCCGGTCCCGGCCTGCTGCAGCACCTGCGCGGCGCCAGCCCATGGCAGCGCGGCCCCGGGCCACTGCACCACGACCGGGGCCACGCGCTGGCCGTTGACCACCAGGGCCAGCTCTGTCAACGCCAGCGCGGGGCTGCAACCCTTCTCCGGCTCGTAGCGTTCGTCAGACTCGTTAAGCACCGCGAAGCGCAGGCTCAGCGTCCGCGGCGCAACCGCCGTCACGACCGCCTGGAAGGCGAGCGGCGCCTGGCTGCCATCGGCCGCCATGAAATGTCCGGAGGAAACGCTGTATATATCTTCTCTTAAATAACTTACAGCTTTTTTACTCGGTTCTACCTGGAGACGGTCGTAGCAGGCCCCTCCGGCGGTGCGCAGGCGCGCCGCGAACTCCAGACCGTCCCAGGCCCCGCCCGCGAGCGCGACCCCGCCATCACGAGCGCGCACTTCTGTCGCCGCGGCGGCAGGCTGGACAGGCGCAGCCGGCGGCACCGCGCGCCCATACGTCACCGGCAACTCCCTGGACGCCGCGTCGGTGTCTGCCTGGAACCGCAGGCGCAGCCACTTGACGCTGCCGTCGGGCCAGAGCACAAGCGGCTCCGTGCTGAGTTGCGTCACGCCGCTGAGGCTGAGGCCGTCGCCCGGTCGGAACGCCCCGCGGGCGAACGGCATCCCTGCAGTGACCCATTCCGCCCGCCGGGGGACAGGCGCGCTCTGTACCAACCGTAGCGTGGCCTGTTGCACGGGCGCCGGAGCGGGCGCCGGCGCGGCAGCGAGCGGCTTCTCGAGGCCACGCGCGGCGGCGTAGACAGGCATCAGGCGCAGGTAGTCGATGTAGATGGGGCCGGGGTTGGCGGCCGTCAGGAAGCGGTGCGCCACCCACACCGAGAGATCCCCGCTCACCTCGAGCAGCCCCAGGTTGATCTCGCCGGCACCGCCCTGCACCCGTCGCCAGGTCCGTCCATCGAGGGAGACGGCGGCGTCGCGCTGCGGGTCAGAGAGGATGGCCTCGTAAGGACCCGGCAGCAGTCCCTTCGCGGTCAACTGTAGTGCCGGCGGGTCGCCGCCCTCCTCGGTTGAGGTCGTGTCCGACTTCAGGACCGTCTCGTCGGAGAACAGCCAGGGATTGCTGGCAGGTTCGAGGCGGCAGAGCGCCCAGCGGCCATCGCCATCGCTGTCCTGGGGGGTGAACGCTGCCGGATCTGCGACGATGTCCTCCGCTTCCAGGAAGGCGCCGGTGCGGAAGCGCGCCTGGGCGGTGGGCGAGCGTGCCGGCAGGAGCATGCCGGTGGTGTAACTGGGGATGGGTGGCACGTTCTGCTGCAGCCGGATGCTCTCGATCCAGAGTTCCGCATAGCCGTCGGCGTCGAAGCCAATACGGGCTTGCGTGTCCGCGGCCACCCGGAAGACAACCGACAACTCGCGGGGCGTATTGCTGCGGTCGATCACCTCCGCTTCGGCCAGGACCGTTGGTGCCGCCGCGCCCACGGCTTCCGCGAGCAGGCGGGTCTCGCCGTAGCCGAGGTTACGGCGTACTCGGGCCGTGAGGGTGTACTGCCCGCCAGCGTGCAACGCGAAGGCCCGGCGCGAGAGCAGCCGCCAGACGGCGCGTTCGCGGTAGTCGATATAGACCGCCTTGGCCTGGCTCCCCTCGCCCGCTGGCCCGAGCGCCAGGGTGGCCTTTGGACCGCCCTGGAACTCCCAGCGGCCGAGGGCAGCCTCAGCGTCGGCGAACGTCTCCGAGACCAGGACACCGGCGTCCGCCGGCTGGCCGCTGACGCCCGCCCAGGAACCCAGGAAGGCCAGCACGACCGCGGCCACGATGCAGGCCAAGCCCCTGTTGCCTCGTGTGTCCACAGAGCGCTCCTCGCATTCGTCGGGCATTTGCATGGGTGCTTGAATTGAGTACAATAGCGCTTCCTCGCGGTCGCCAGCCAGACGCCGCACCGCATGCGAGCGACAGGTGAGCAGACCCAGGTACGGCAGGAACTGCGGAGTCAGGGAGCCGAGCGAGCCGTTGTTCGCCGCCAACCAGGACATCGGCAGCGGCGGCGACTGGTCGACCCAAGCGCCTTGCCGCCGTCGAGCGGTTCTGGGACACCAGGAGCGGATCCACCGGGGTCTGTGGGGACTGGCGCCCCAGCGTCATATCTTCGCGCGGCGCTTCACGCCGGCGCCTTGGTACGCAGACTGGGCCAAGTTGCAGGCCGGCCACGCCAGCACCAGGCGCGGGGCCTGACCAGGCTGGGACGTGGACCTCTTGCATGAGTGCAGTATGTTCGCGAGGCATGGCTGATGGTGCCAGTTCAGGCACTTGGGCGGCTCACCTGAACCGCCGGGGCTTCAGGCGCAGCAAAGGGGTGCGGCGTATGCGGTATACTCCGTTGGCAGGGGTCGCGATTCTCGCTGCGGCCATTGCAGGTGCTGCGGCACATGCCGACTCCCGCGAGGTGATCTACCCCGCCGACGCGAGCATTGCCAACGTTCGCGACTTCGGGGCGAAGGGAGACGGCGTCACGGATGACACGCAGGCGCTCCTGCGGGCGTGTCGAGCCAACGACGGCAGCCAGGACACCAACAACCGCATCGTCTATCTCCCGGAGGGGACCTATCTCGTCCAAAACACGATAGACTTCCTTCGCTTTATGGTGTTGCAGGGCCAGAACCGCGACCGAACGGTCATCAGACTGCTGGATCAGTGCGTCGGCTTTGAGGACCCCAAGCTACCGCGCCCCCTCGTCGCTACGGGACGCACGGTAGCGCGTTCCTCGGAACTGGCCGGCGCCACTCCCGAGACCTCGGCCGGTGTCATGTTCGCGGCCAGCCTCCGCGACCTCACGCTCGACACGGGCAAGGGGAACCCAGGCGCCATGGGCCTCGATTACCTGGCCCACAACCAGGGAATCGTCGAGAATGTCGTCATCCGGTCTGGCGACGGCGCGGGCATCGTCGGCGTGGATCTCACCCGCAAGTGGATCGGGCCAGTGCTGTTCAAGAACGTCACCGTCGAGGGTTTCGACAGCGCCATCGTCGTCGGCAATATGCACCAGAGCGTGACCTTCGAGTTCATCACCCTGAGGAACCAGAGGAAGGTCGGGATCCAGAACCGCGGCAATGCCATCTTCATCCGCGGCCTGAGCAGCACGAACAAGGGTCCCGCCATCGAGAATGCCAAGGACCTCTGGGCCAACGATGTGTCGTACACGCTTCTGGTCGATGCGGATCTGCAGGGCGGTACCGCGGACACAGACGCCATCGTCTACACCACGAACACGCCCAAGGACGCGAAAACCGGCCCTTCGCAGCTCTTCCTCCGCAACATCAGGACGGGCGGCTATCGAGCCGCGGTCACCGGACAGACCATGGCCACCATCGAGGAATGGACCAGTGCCCCGGTGCTCAAGGCATTCCCCGATTCGGGCGGCCGTTCGTTGGGACTGCCCGTGCGGGAGACGCCCGAGTACGTCGACAACGACTTCGCCAACTGGGCGAACGTGATGAGCTTCGGCGCCAATCCCATGGACAAAGAGGACGACACGGCGGCCATCCAGGCAGCAATCGACAGCGGCAGGACAACGGTCTATCTGCCCCCCGTTGCCGGCGGAAGCTACATCGTCAAGGATACGCTGATCGTTCGCGGCGAGGTGCGGCGTCTGGCTTGTCTCCGCTCCCAGCTCTACGCGCCCGCCGGGGCTTGGCAGGCCTCGAACAAGCCGGTGATCCGGGTGGAACACACTTCCGGCGATGCCGTCTTCATCGAGCAACTGAAGGTCTTCCCCGAGGACTGGAATGGGTCCGGCATGGCCTTCATCGAGCATGCCTCACCGAGGACTCTGGTCATCAAGGGGGCCATGCTGAGTGGGCTGAAGATGAGTGGTGTCCGCAATACGGCGGGATGCGGGTCGCTGTTCATCGAGGACTGTGCGATGCCCAGCCTTGATATCCTGTTCCCCCAGCAAGTATGGGCCCGCCAACTCAACCCCGAAGCGTTCGGACCGACCCATCTGGTCAACCGGGGAGGCACCGTGTGGGTGTTCGGGATGAAGGCCGAGAATCCATCGACCGATGCCGCAACCAGCGCGGGTGGCAGCACCGAGATCCTCGGGCTCTTCACCTACGACAACCGCACTCCCGATGAGTACAAACCCGGCTCCTTCCCACGCTTCCTGGTGGAAGGGCGAAGTCGCTTCTCCGCATCCTACGCCACGATCTCCCATACCGGCGCGCACGTGACACCCACACTGCGAGAGATGCGGGCCGGAGAGACCAGGGAGCTTGCCAAGGCCAATGTCTACCCTCGCGGAGCAGAGTGGCTCAAGTGGTCGGACAACGTCCCGCTTGTGACCGCCTACGAGCCGTAGTGTGCCACCCACCGTGCCATGCCCGAGCCAACGGAAGAGAGAGACATGAGCATGAAGAGCCTTGGGCTGGCGCTGCTGGCGCTGCTGGCCCTGGCGTCGCTGTCGGGTCTCGGCGGCGCTGAGCGCGGCTGGTACACCGACCCAGATACATTCGTCTGCACCTGGCTGGTCACCGACCCGTTTGAAAACGATGCCCAGAATACGGGATTCGGGCACGACTGGATCGGCGAGACCACGGTCAGGCCCCATGTCGATGCCACCTGGCGGTACTTCGACGACCGCCTCTTTGTCCGCAGCTACGACAGCTACAACGACCTCTACAGCTACTTCAAGATCAAGCGTGGTGTGTCCATCGCCGCGCGCGTGGTATATGCCCATACCTATCTGCATGTTCCGGCGGAGGTCGCGGAGGCCCGACTCGGCCTCGCCTACCACAGCGCCTGCAAGGTCTGGCTCAATGGCGTGCCGGTCTGCGACGATCCCGCCGAGGCCCTCGTGCGCGACCAGACCGTGGTTCCCGTCACCCTCCAGCCGGGATGGAATCGGCTGCTGGTGAAAGTGGCCAACCGGGCGGCAGGGCCGCTCGGTTTCTACCTGAGCGTGACGGACAGAGACGGCCGCCCGATCCCGGCACTGACCTGTTCCGTACTGGGCGGCGACGGTCCCCTGGTGGTTGCCACCCGCGGCATGGCGGACATCGGCACTCCCTCGTTGCCAAACGCATACCGTGAATGGCCATACGTCCGGGCCGACAGCACGCCCTTCCTGAACCCGGCGGAGATCACGAACTGGAAGGCCCAGGTTCAGGGCTGGTACGAAGGCTACCTGGTGAAGGCGCCCGCCCTGCGCCTGCAGGCCCAGGGCGGGGTCCCAGGCTACCTCTGGGCCGTCGCACGGGGCCCGCTGCCGGCCGGCCTGTCAGTGCAAGGGGATGGTCGCATCACCGGCGTCATCGCGCCGGACTGCCCACTGCAGACGTTTGCGTTCACGGTGCAGGTGACCGATGCCGCGGGTACCACGGCTCACGCCGATTTGGCCATCACTGTGCGGGAACGGCCGAACCGCTGGGTCGAGGTGTGCGGCTTGATCGGACTCGTCTGTTCCCCTGAGAAACTCAGTGCGGCTCAGATCGGAGACATGGCCACACTGATGAAGCGTCAGGGCTATGGCCTGGCCATACCGATCGGCTACGGCAACGGCGCCGCGGATGACGTCCCGCGTTGGCCCTCGGAGTTCCAGCCTGACAACCCCCGCGCGCAGGTTCTCGCCAACTACAAACGGGCCATCGAGGCCCAGGGCCTGCGCTTCGGCCTCTACCTCGGCGAACTCGAGCTGCCGAGGAACCGTGGGCAGGCCGGCTGCCTGACGCTGTGCGACGAGGCTTACCGCGAGAACCGGCCCGCGGTGATCTGGGTCGATCACGCCGGCCGGAACTTCCCGCTGATGGATGCCGTGTTCAGCATGTGGCGCGCCTACGACGAGGATGTGGTGATCATCAAGAACGGAGTTCCCACCAAGGGCGCCTTCGACTGGGACATGCTCTGCTGCGAAGGCTGGCCGGCGTGGGGCGAACGGATCTACGCCTGCTGGCCGACGCCGCTGCCCTGGTTCAAGAAGCACCGCCTGGAGTCCTGGCGCTTCATTCCCGGCCCCCAGGTTCCGGCGGCCTGGGCTCCCGCCCAATGCACTGCGACGTGGCAGGACTACGTGCCAGTGTTCCTGTCCTTGATCGCGGAGGGGCACGTCGCCGATCTGGACCACAGCCTGAGGTGGAGCGAAGGGCAGGACGTGTCCGCACAGCAGCGCGTCCACGAGGGCATTGCGGCCTGGGCCAACCCCGCTGGCAAGCCGTCGCTGCTTCCGGCGTACGTCAATGTCACCCCCGGTCCGCTGCGCAACGATGGCCGTTGGGGGTATAACGTGATCAACGCCGAGCGCACGGTCATCTACCTCTACATCCTGAAGAACGGGGTCGGTCGGGATGGCGTCATCGGGGTCACGGGACAAACGCCGGCGCGTCCAGGGCTGCTGCTCAGCGGTTGCAGGGCTCCCGTCCGGCGAGTCACCCTCATGAACACCGCTGTCGAGCTCGGCTTCGAGCAGAGTGGCGACCGCCTTTCCGTGCCGCTCTCGCCGGAGCAGCTCGCTCCGCCTGCGACGATCATCCGCATCGACCTGGCAGCCGCCCACCCGGCGGGGGTAGGGGAGGACGTCGTGGGCCAGGACGTGGACGGCAGGACCAACCTGGCGTACCGGAAACCGGCGAAGCTGCTGACCCTCGACGGCACGGCGGAGTTGGGCCCATCGGCGCTCAACTACGCAGAAGGAGGGGTGGACGGCAGGCCGGACACCGCCGCCCAGGCGAGCATGCAATGGCCATGGACGTATCACGTCGACCTGCAGGCCGTGCATGAGCTGAGCATGATCCGGATCGTCTTCGGGAAGGAGTGCTTCGCCACCGAGTATGCGGTGAAGGTCTCGGAGGATGCCGAGGCCTGGCGTGAGGTGGCGCACGCCGCCGACGCCACCGGCGCGGCCGCTGTCATTGCCGTCGGCGACCGCGCCCGCTACGTGCGGATCTGCGCTCTGCGCCCCGACGGTGAGAACCAGCCGGGGTACTCGATGTCGATCAGCGAACTGCAGGTTTTCGGTGCTGAAGGGTCGGAGTCCCCACGGCGCGCCCCGTGATCACCCGCTGCCGAACCCGCTTGCAGGGAGCTTCATCGCGCCATACCGTTTCTGCGTCGATGTAAGGCACGGCGAGAGGACACAAGGCCGAACTGAACGGGGCGCGCCACGCACCGCGTCAAGCCCGGTCCAACGGGAAAGAGAGAGACATGAGCATGAAGAGCATCGGGCTGGCGCTGCTGGCCTTGGCGCCGCTGCCGGGGCTGGGGGCCGATGCCGGCGGCTGGCAGCGCGACCCGGACGCGTTCGTCTGCACCTGGCTGGTCACCGACCCGTTTGCGAACGACGCCCAGAATACGGGCTTTGGGCGCGATTGGATCGGCGAGACCACGGTCCGACCCCAGGTCGATGCCACCTGGCGTTACTTCGACGACCGCCTCTTTGTCCGCAGCTACGACAGCTACAACGACCTCTACAGCTACTTCAAGATCAAGCGTGGCGTCCCGATCGCCGCGCGCGTGGTGTATGCCCATACCTATCTGCATGTGCCCGCCGAGGTCGCGGCGGCCCGCCTCGGTCTCGCCTACCACAGTGCCTGCAAGGTCTGGCTCAACGGCGCCCCGGTCTGCGACGATCCAGCCGAGGCCCTCATCCGCGACCAGACGGTGGTTCCCGTCACCCTCCAGCCGGGATGGAATCGGCTGCTGGTGAAAGTGGCCAACCGGGCGGAAGGCCCACTCGGGTTCTACCTGAGCGTGACGGGCCAGGACGGCCGCCCCATTCCGGACCTGACCTGTTCCGTGCGGGGCGGTGAAGGTCCCCTGGCGGTTGCCACCCGCGGCATGGCGGACATCGGCACGCCCCCCCTACCGAATGCGTATCGGGAATGGCCGTACGTCCGGGCGGACAGCACTCCCTTCCTGAACTCCGCGGAGACCACGAACTGGCGTATGCAGGTCCAGGGCTGGCACGAAGGCTACCTGGTGAAGGCGCCCAGCCTGCGCCTGCAGGCACAGGGCGGGACGCCGGGCTACTCCTGGGAGCTGGCGCAGGGCGCGCTGCCGGACGGCCTGACCCTGGAACCGGACGGCCGCCTCCTGGGCGTCATCGAGGGGACCTGCCCGCTGCGGGCCTTCCCGTTCACCGTGCAGGTGACAGATGCCGCCGGGACTGTGGCCCGCGCCGACCTGGCCATCCGCGTGCGGGAACGGCCGAACCGCTGGGTCGAGGAGTGCGGCCTGATCGGGCTCATCCATTCCCCCGATAAGCTGACGGCAGAGCAAATCGAGACCATGGCCGCGCTGATGCAGCGCCAAGGCTATGGATTGGCCGTGCCGATCGGCTACGGCAACGGCGCCGCGGATGACGTTCCGCGTTGGCCGTCACAGTTCCAGCCCGACAACCCCCGCGCGCAGGTCCTGGCCAACTGCAAGCGGGCCATCGAATCCCAGGGCCTGCGCTTCGGCCTCTATCTCGGCGAGCTTGAGTTGCCAAAGAATCAGGGCCGGGCCGGCTGCCTGACGCTATGCGACGAGGCCTATCGGGAGAACCGGCCGGCAGTGATCTGGGTTGATCAGGCCGGCCAGAACTTCCCCTTGATGGATGCCATCTTCAGCATGTGGCGCGCCTACGACGAGGACGTGGTGATCGCCAAGAACGGGGTCCCGACCAAGGGCGCCTTCGACTGGGACATGCTCTGCTGCGAAGGCTGGCCCGCCTGGGGTGAGCGCCTCTACGCCTGCTGGCCGACACCGCTGCCCTGGTTCAAGAAACACCGCCTCGAGTCCTGGCGCTTTATCCCCGACCCCCACGTTCCGACGACCTGGGGTCCCGCCCAGAGCAGTCCGACGTGGCAAGACTACGTGCCGGTGTTCCTTTCCCTGATCGCGGAGGGCTACGTCGCCGACCTGGATCACAGCCTCAGATGGACGGAAGGGCAGGACACGTCCGTACAGCAGCACGTCCACGAGGGCATTGCAGCCTGGGCCAACCCGCCGGGCCTGCCACCGCTCGTGCCGGCGTACGTCAATGTCACCCCCGGGCCGCTGCGCAACGACGGCCGCTGGGGGTACAACGTGATCAATGCCGAGCGCACGGCCATCTACCTCTACATCCTGAAGAACGGGGTCGGCCGGGACGGGCTTCTCGGGGTCACGGGACAGGCTCCCGCGCGCGCAGGGCTGCTGCTCAGCGGCTGCAGGGTTCCAGTCCGGCGAGTCACGCTCATGAACACCGCTGTCGAGCTCGGTTTCGAGCAGATTGGCGAGCGCCTCTCCGTACAGATCGCGCCAGAGCAACTGGCCCCGGCCGCGACCATCGTCCGCATCGACCTGAGCGCCGCCCACCCGGCAGGGGTCGGAGAGGACGTCGTGGGCCGAGAGGTGGATGGCCGGATCAACCTGGCATACCGGAAACCGGCGAAGCTGTTAACCCTCGACGGCACGGCGGAACTGGGCCCCTCGGCACTCAACTACGCCGAAGGGGGAGTGGACGGCCGGCCGGACACTGCGGCCCAGGCAAGCATGCAGTGGCCCTGGACGTACCACGTCGACCTGCAGGCCGTGCATGAACTCGCAGTGATCCGGATCGCCTTCGGGAAAGAGTGCTTCGCCACCGAGTACAAGGTCGCGGTGTCCGAGGATGCCAACGCCTGGCGCGAGGTGGCGCATACCACCGACGCCACCGGTGCCGCTGCCGTCATCGCCCTCAGCGGCCGCGCCCGCTACGTCCGGGTGTACGGCCTGCGCCCGGACGGCGAGAACCAGCCCGGTCGCCAGATGTCGATCAGCGATCTGCAGGTCTTCGCCGCTGAAGGGCCACAGCCGGGGCAGCGCGCCCAATCCCGTTAGGTTACCGGCCGCGGCAGCGGTTGCAGACGGGCAAGTAGGTCGGGGGTGCCAGTACCCGACCCCGGTTGCCAGCCTGGCTGGCGACCGGCAATCGCCCCGCGCGGCCAAGCAGAACGGGTAACTTAATGGCATTGGCGGCAAGCCCCGTGAGTGCGCTCGCGCGGCGTCAGGAAGGCCAGCCACCAGGGCGTGCGGGAACTCAGGGCAACTATCAGTCCCCTTTCCCGGCGGCCCCCGGCTCAAGGGCACCTCTGACCGGGTCAGCACGGTACGCCTGGTAGGCACGGTAGAGCGCCTCGGCGCGTCTGTCCTGCAACTGGAACGTACTCCCCGTAGCCTCCATGAAGCCGAGAATCTCATAGGCCGTAACCATCTCCACGTACTTGCTCTCCGCGGCCAGTTGTCGGGCGACGCGGCTCCAGGGCGGGGGATGGGCCTCGCGGTACTCGGGACCGGCCATTTCCCAGATCTCCAGGTCCGTCCAGAGGTGTTTACGGGTGCCCTGGTGGCGGCGCTGGTAGTCGGCGTAGAGCGCGTCCAGACTCACGAGGCGGCGCTCGGGCGTATAGGTATACTCATAGGGTACATAGCCGGCGCCAACCGCATCCTGGTAGGCGAAGATATCGACGTGGCTGCGGGCAATGACCGTGCTGTCCCCGACGGGGGTGCCGGCAGGGGCGATCAGCACCGGTTTGTCGGGCGCCAGAGCGTGGCAGAAGTCCGCCAGCGGGTCGTAGTAGGCCGCGGCTGACACCAGGTCGTTGGTCTCATGGGTCAGGTACCAGCCATAGAGGGACGGGTGGCCGCGATAGAGCGCCCACAGTTCTGCCGCCACCTGCTGACCGACCGAGAGGGCCGCGCGCAGGCGCTCCGGGTCCTTGAGGCCCTCGCCGGTCAGCCCCATGTCGCCGCCGCGGCCCAGGCCGAGGATGACGTGCATGCCATGGCGGTCGGCCTGGGAGAGGATCGTCTCCACGACATCGTAGGGCAGCCACTGTCCCGACGCCTCCTTGCCGAGATCGCGGTCGTGGAAGCGCAGCGTGGAGGGGTAGAAGAAGTGCCCCTGGAACTCGACGTAGGTCACGATGGCCGTGTCCATGCCGAGGCCGTGCATGGTATCGACAACGGCACGCACGTCTTCGGCGGTGGCGTCACGGTTCCGGGGATAGACGCTCTTCAGCAACCCCAGCAGGTCCAGCCAGCCGGCCTGGAACATGGGCAGCGCCGGCGTCGCCGCGGTCACCACCCGCAGCGGCCACTGGCCTTCGCCGGCAACGGCGCCATCGCCCTCCACCCGAAAGCTCAGGCGGTGCTCGCCGGCCTGTCCCGCCGTATTCCACCACGCCTGCACGAGCCGCGATCCGCCGGCCGGCAGGGTGACAGCCTCCGTCAGCAACTCGCGAGTATCGCAGCGAATGCTCACCTGCCAGGTCCGCTCCGTTGCACCGGCATTGCGGAGCCCGACGCGCACCTCCACCTCGATGCGGTCGGAGACTGGCCCGGGAGGCACGACCGTCAGTCCGGCAGAGAGCTCGTCGGCCGCGCCGGCGAGGGTCCCCGCCAGAACGAAGAGTCCGACGGCGGCTACCGCCAGCCGACGGCCCATGGCACGGACGACCAACGGGGCCCAGGACCGCCCCCGGCCCCTCGGTTCTCTGCCAGGATACATACCCGCTCTCCCCGTGGTTCGCAGCGACGACTACGCGGGATAAGATAGCGCCCGTTCCGCTGAACCGTCAGGACTGCGTCGTGATCGTGTGATGCCTGCCCGAAAGCGGCGTCCAGCCGCCGCAGTCCAAGGAGTCCCGTCCTTGCCGGGACTCGATACCGAACTGCGCTGGCCGCCAGGCCAAGCCTTGGAGTGCCTGCGGCGTGACGCAGCTTTGTGCCCCGGCAGCTTCGGTTCTGGAGAGCTGCCCCCACTTCAGGATGAAACCGCCCTGGTCGCCGGTTGCGGCTCGTGGTACCGCAGGTGGGTTGCGTGTATCTTTTGCCGGCCGCCAACATGCCGAAACGGACATAGAGGATCCACCCGATGAACGAGCAGGCCCGTCTTCGAGACCTCGCCGGGAAGTACGCCGGCTACGCAACCAGCGCCAGCATGCAGCAGCGGCGCGAGAAGTGGCGGTTGCATAACCGTATGGCGGAACACACCTGCCCCTTTCACATCGAGGACAACGGCAGCTACCTGCACGACCTCATGCCGCCTCTGCAGTGCACCTCGCCGCTCGGTCGCGAGCTGGAGTTCAGGCTCTTGTACGCGCTGGTTTCCTACGAGACCATCGACGATGACCGCGTCATCCCCGAGCGCTTCGTGGTCGACTGGGTGACCCCC
Organism: uncultured Victivallales bacterium; assembly: GCA_903837355.1. Lineage (GTDB taxonomy): Bacteria > Verrucomicrobiota > Lentisphaeria > Oligosphaerales > JAFGRS01 > CAILUI01. Next base: position 28,430 of record CAILUI010000240.1, on the reverse strand, counting down.
CAGGGCAGCTACTGCGACGAACTCCGCATCACGCACGCGGACGACGGTCATGGGGGAACGCTGGGCTTCGAGTCGAGCAAGCCCATCCAGGACATCGATGCCGACTTTCACAAGCTCACGAAGCGGGTAATGACCCTGGACCGTCCCGCCACCCAGGCCCGGGCCGAACTGGCCGAGACGGCCTTCGCCGGGCTGCTGCCGGTGGTCGTCGGCCGGCCTGGATCGACCTACTCGGAGGGCGTCGCCAACAAGGCCGTGATGCTGATGGGAATGCAGGAACTCTTCCTGCAGATGATCACCAACCCCGCGGCCGTACACCGCCTCCTGACCTTCTTCGCGGAAGAGAACCTGGCGCGGGGAGACTGGGAGGAGGCACAGGGCCTCCTTACCCTCAACAACGACGGGAATCAGGGCTATTGCTCAGGGAGTTCGCAGATCTCCGACGAGATCCCGGGGCGGCCCCTCGCGGCCGGCGCGAAGGTGCTGTCGACCGACCGCTACGGTTACCTGGAAGCCCAGGAGGCCACCGGCCTCTCCCCCGACATGTTCGGCGAGTTCCTCATGCCGCACTTCCGCAAGCTGGCCGCGAAGTTCCGGCTGTTCAAGTTCGGCTGCTGTGAGCCCGTGCACACACTGATGTCCCACCTGCAGACACTGCCCAGCCTGCGCAAGGTCAGCGTCACCCCGTGGTGCGACCAGAAGGCGCTGGCCGCGGTCTGCCGCAAAGACATCATCTGGTCCCGCAAACCGGTGCCGCTGAAGCTGTGCGGAACCACCTTCGATCCCGTCATCTTCCGCGCGCACCTGCAGGAAACCCTCGACCTCGGCCAGGGGTTCTTCGTCGAGTTCGTGTTCCGGGACACGAACCTGCTGACCGGGGCCATGGTGCAGCGACTGCAGGAAGCGTGCGACATCGTGCGCGCGGTGACCGGGCATCCTGAAGGGCGCAAGTGACGGCGCTCGACGACCACGAGCTGGAAGTGCGGGCCATGGCCCTGTTCCGACAGGGCGAGGGCAAGGCGGCCTCGGCGCTGCAGGACGAGTTCCCGGCGCTCGTGCGGGCCTCGGGCGAGGACCACTGCTCCTGCCCCTCCGCCCGCAAGTTCCACGGCATGGGCAGAGCCCTGCGAGGGCTGGCGGTTTGCATGGTGCTTGGGGTGGCGGCGGGTCGTGCCGGCGAAGCCGGTCAGGGGCTGCCGGACTGGCGGGAGATCACGGCCGCGGCCACGGTCGTCGCCTCGCTGGGCGCGGACAAGCCCCTGGAGGGGTTCGCGCCGAGCGTGCTCCGGGACGGCTCGGTGGCACCACCCTCGACGGCGGTCGGCAGCGCCAACCTCAACGCAGAGTTCCACCTGCAGTTCGCCTGGAGTGCCTTCGAGTCGCGCTGGGAATGGCCGCAGCCCCAGGCCATCGCGGCGATTGACCTGCTGGTGGCGGAACCACTCACAGACCATGCCGCCCCGGTGTGCGTCAAGGTTCTGGCCCTTGACGCGCACGGTCAGTACACCGTTCGCCTGTACCACAACGAGAACCTCGTCTGGCAGCCCGCGGTCGGCTGGCAGGATGCCCAGGCACCCGCGCAGAAGGCGCAGACGGTGCGGCTGGCGCTGACGCGACCGTACCTGACGAAGGGCCTGCGGATCGTTGTCGGGCACCAGCAGAAGTGGGTCGAGCTGGGCGATGTGCGCATTTGGGCAAGCACGGCCACGCTGCCGGTTGTGGCCGTGCCGCCGCCCCTGACCGCGAACCAAATCCGGCTGTGGTCCGACACCCCGTGGGCTGACACCGAGGGCGGCACGAAGCCCCCGGCAGTGGGGGCGGACACGGCGCCTTGGGCTCTGACGGTCTGCCGGCGCGATACGGAACAGGCGCTGATCGGCCTGCTGAACTCAGGACCGGACGCCGGGTCCGTGACCGTCGGCGTCAGCGGCGCGCCAGCGTGGCTGGGCGTCGAACTCCACGCCGTCGGGGCCGTCGAGGCTCGCGGCACAACGGCGGAGTGGTGGGCGGTCGGCAAGAGCCATGTGGCCCTGCTCAACCTGTTCACGGCGGAGCAGGTCCGCAGCTTCGGCGGCCATTTCCCCAAGCATTTCCCGGATGTCGCAGCCTGGCAGGACTTCCCGACGCTCAGGTTGCTGCCCGGGAAGCCGGCCTACGTATGGCTGAAGCTGACCACAGCGGCGGAGGCGCCGCCGGGGGACGTGAAGCTGGAGTTCAGCGCTGGACCGCGGCGCCGTGAGTTGACCGTCCGCGTCCTCAACGTGAGGCTGCCTGCCGTCCGCAAGGATCAGATCCTGGTCGAGATCTGGGACGAACCCAACGACGCCAACATCGACAGTTGGCTGCTGATGGCGAAGGAGATCAAGGCCTACGATCCCACCGCCTTGATCTACGCCAACCCGCCCGAGGACTGGGAAGGCCATCCGTGCACCTTGGCCAAGACGGTCCAGCCCATGGCGCCCTACGTGGACGTCTGGGCCCCGCACCTGAACCTGATCAACCAGTTCCCCGACACGCTGGTCTGCATGAAGGCCACGGGCAAGCCCATCTGGTTCTACCAGAACGTGGGGCTGGCCTACTCGCGCAACGAGAGCGCCGCCAGCGGCTGGTACCGTACCGCCCCGTGGCAGGCCCTGAAGCATGACCTGCAGGGCGTGGGGGTCTGGTCCGCGAGCAGCACCTACGGTGACCCCTGGGACGACTTCGACCGGGACCCCTACACCGACTGGCCCGACGCGGCGGTGGTCTTTTCCGACGAGCAGGGGAACGCCCTGAGCACCCGCAACTGGGAAGCCTGGCGCGAGGGGATCGAGGATACGGAGGATGCTTGCGCATGAGGACGGTACGGTTCCTTCCGACGGTGCTCGCGTGGGGTGCCCTGGTTGCCGCCCTGGGCGGATGTCTGCGGCCCGGCGGCATGACCCGGGCCACGGGGCCACAAGGGCTGAACGTCGTCGAAATGGGCGCCGACCCGACCGGGGCCAAGGACTGCACCCGGCTCCTCCAGGAGATCCATGCGCGGCAGCAACGCGTCTACTACCCGAACGGGACCTACCGGTTCAACGGCAAGACACTCGACCTCTCCGGTGGCGTGCAGTTCGAGACGCCGACGGGCGTGACGGTGCGCAACGATACCTCGCCGCGGAGCATCCTCCAGTTCGACGACGCCGGGAACCTGATGGGCTTGCAGCAGAACCACCTGGAGCTGAACGAGGCAAAGCTGGGCGGGGCGTTGCCGACCGAGTGCGGCAGCCTGGTTCGGCCGCCGGTGTCCAGGCGGGAGATCAGGCGTAAGGTGGACCTGCTGGCGCACTGGTACAACGACTTCGGACTGGAGGCGCGAAGAGCGCGGCCGGGGAGCGGCTGGATCGGGTGGTACTACTGGACGTGGAACTTCCACGGGGCCGACGGCGACGGCTACGACCCGGCGCGGCATCCGCTCCTCGGATTCTACCGCGGCGACGACCCCGTGGTGCTGGACTGGCAGTGCTACTGGCTGCGGGAGTACGGCGTGGCCGGGGTGATCCTGACCGGCGACGGGAACCTGGAGGGCTGGGAGGCGCCGACGCATGAAGCGCACTGGGCCTACCAGCTCTTCACCAACACCCCGAACTTCCAGGGGCTGAGATACGTGATGACCGCGTCAACCCCCTACGCCGCGTCCACCCCCGAAGTGATGGCCCGAGTGGAGCGCCAGTGGCGGGACCTGCTGGCGCGGACGTACTTCGTGCACCTCAACTCCTACTCGATCCGCAGAGGGGGGAAGGAGTACCCGCTGATTTTCCTCTACGAAGAGGCCGGGCTGGGGGGGGTCTTCGACAACTACAACGGGTGCGCGGGGACGCTGGCGTTCTACCGGCGCATGGCGGGGCTGTTCCGCGAACGGGGATTCGGGGGAATGGCGCTCCTGTGCCGGCATGGGTTTCCGGAGCAGCAAGCGGACTTCGCCGCACTGGAGGCGGATGGGGTGATCCGCCTGAGCGGGAGCTATGCGGAGTCCCACAGTACCGGGGCGACGTATGGGGAGCAGGTCGCCAACTACGCCCCGCCGACGGACCCCCGAAGCATCGTCAACACCGTCACCGCGGCGCACAGCCATACGCCGCATCCGAGCAAGTGGCTGTGCCCAGGGCACAGGCCCGAGTTGTTCCGTGAGGAGTTGCGGAAGGCGGTCGCGCACGTCCAGACCCACGACATGCTCCGCATCGTCACCTGCTACAACGTCGCGGAATGGGCCGAAGGCGGCCCCGGACTGCAGCCGAACATGCAGGACCGGTTCGGCTACCTCGACGCGGTCAAAGCCGCCGTGGTACTGCCGCCGGACACGCCGCCGCGCGAGCGCAATGTCTTCAGGCCGTAGGCCAGGCAGCGCCGCGGCGGTCACAGATGGCGGTCCGGTAGCGGGTTCATGTCGTCGGCAGTCCTCTGCCTAGGAGATCCCGATGGGAATGAGGCGATCGGGTATGCACGTGGCTGCCGGCCTTCGACAACCGCCAGCCCTATGTCCTCATGCGGTTCGCCCGTCTGGTGGACGGCGGCACTGAGCCGGCTATGTTCTACGCCTTGTGTCTCCGCGGAGACGCCGCCGGCAAGTCACAGGCGTCCCACAGGACGCCAAGGCTGTCAGGTACTCAGGCTGTAGACTGTTAGGTTCTGCAGCGAGGCATTCTGCGTTTTCGGATTCGCGTCTCAGTGGTGTAACCTAATAGCCTACAGCCTAGACCGCTACAGCCTCCGGGTTCTCCATGGGACGGGTGTGCCGGCACGTCCATCGCCCAGGACAGCTTCTCCTGCGGCGACATCTCGACGGTCATCCGCGCCCGCTGGCGCCTGGTCTCGTTGGGCCCGATTGCACGGGCAATCGCGTTACGGCCGAAAGGAACGTGTCACCATGAAGTGGAGTGCGGTACCCATGGTCGTCAGTCTGTTGACATGTGCCCAAGGCAGCGCCGCGGTTGCAGGGCCCAACGCGCTGGCACCGTCCGGAGAGGCCCGTGTCTGGCGAGACACGGCGGCGTATACGGTTCTGCTTCCCGAAACACCGGCAGTGCAGGAGGAGTACGCGGCGCGGCTGTTGGGTGACGCGATCGAGGAGATGACAGGCGTACGCCTGCCGGTCGTGCGCGAGCCAGGCGCGCCGCCGGGCCCCTTCGTGAGCCTCGGCGCCACCCGCGCCGCCACGGGGCTGGGTGCCGGCACGGAACTGAAGCCCGACGGCTACCGGATCCGCGAACAGGACGGCAACTGGTACTTCGAGGGCGGCCAGCGCCGGGGACCCGTCAACGCCGTGCTGGCGTTCATGGAAGAGGACCTGGGCTGGCGGGACTACTCGATCTTCGTCCCGCAGTACTTCCCGGATTGGCGCGGCAAGGCCCTGCAAGCGGTGCCGCGTGCCTACAGCCCGCCGCTGGAAGCGCGCGAGGTGCACATCCGCGAAGCCTGGGACCCCGAGTGGGCCCTGCGGAACCGCTCGACGCCGCTGTTCACCCCAACCGGTCCGGCGGTGGACCAGGCCGCGGGCGGCTCGCCGTCCTATCCGCCCGGGGGCTGGTTTGCGCATACCTTCGCGCGCCTGGCGCCGGATGCCGCCACCTTCGCCGCCCACCCGGAGTACTGCGCGCAGAAGGGCGACAAGCGCGTCCCCAACGACCTCTGCCTCTCGCACCCGGAGACGGTGAAGATCGTCGCCGCCAACGTGCTGACCATCCTTGACGCTAACCCCGGCGCCGCCTTCTTCAGCATCTCGCAGAATGACGGCGCCTGGGCCGTCTGCGCCTGTCCCACCTGCCGCGCACTCACCGGGAAGGAAGGCTCGGCAAGCGCGCCGGTGCTGAACTTCGTCAACCAGGTCGCGGCGCTGGTGGCCGTGAAGTCCCCGCACGTCAAACTGTCGACACTCGCCTACCTGGAGACCTTCCGGCCGCCGGCCACGATCCGCCCGGCCAGCAACGTGATCATCTTCCTGGCGACCGACCGGCACATGTGGGCCAACCCGTTCCACTTCATCGACGAGACCGAACCCTTCCAGCAAGCCCTGCGCGCCTGGAACGACTGCGGCGCCCAGATCCACCTCTGGGACTACACCTTCGGCGACAACGCCCACTGGCTGAACCCATCACCCAACTTCGACGTGCTGGCCTACAACCTGCGCTTCTTCCTGCGCCAGCCCGGGGTGTCCGGGGTGCTGTTCCAGGACAACTACTGCAGTGTCGGCGATTCCCGTGGCGCCCTGAAGACGTGGCTGCTGACCAAGCTGCTGTGGAACCCGAACTGGGATGTGGCCGCGCTGGAGCGCGATTTCTCATTCGGCTACTACGGCGCCGCCGGCGAGGCCATGCAGGCCTACAACGACCTGCTGCGCGCCGAGTGGCAGCGTTACCACGAGCGTTACCGGCCCGCCGACCAGATGAAGTTCGCCGTCAGCGACACCTTCCTGCCCCAGGCACAGGCATTGCTGAAGCAGGCCGCCGCCGCCGTCGCGGCTGAGCCGGCGCGCTCGCGCGAGGTCGAGCGCGAGGCCGCCTGCCTCCTGTACCAGCGTCTGGAGCAGGGCGTGCGCTCGCCGGCCGACCGCGAGACCTACCTGGCAGACATCGAGCGGCTGCGCGAGACCTGCGAACGCCTCGGGATCAGCAGCTTCGCCGAGTCCGTCAACCCGAGCCTCAAGTACATGGGCTGGAAGCTGCGCGCAAACCGCCCGCCAGTGGTGTTACCGACGCCGAACACGATCCAGTTCTGGCTGGATACGGTGAGCCTGCCCTCAGTCTGCGGGCCGGCGACCGCCTCGATCGTCGAGGAAGCGCAGGCCGAGGCCGGCTACGCCATCCTGCAGCCCTGCCCGATCACGCACTGGTCCATCCAGTGGACGATCACCCCGGCCAGCTTCCTGAAGGCCGAGGGGCGCTACATCGTCCGGGTGCGGGCGAAGCTCGGCGCAATGAAACGGCCGCAGGGGCCGGTGTTCCATCTGGGCCTCTACTCCGGCGAGCGCGGCACCCTCTTCCAGAAGGACTTCACCGTCGCCGACTTCACCGGCGACGGCTACCAATGGCTGCAGGCGGCGACGATCGACGCACCGCGCTCGGCAATGACGCTCTACCTCGGGCCGACCACGGATTCCGCCGCCGAGGCCATCTATGTTGACATGGTGGAAATGGTGCCCGAAGCGGAATGGCCGCCGCTGCGACCGCCGCTCTGAAGCGCGGGCTGCGGCACCAGAAGATCCCGTTGCGACGGCAGGTCGCGGGAGGCAGTGCGGGGTGGCCGGGAGGCAGGGAAGCACCGTTCCCGTGATGGCACCGCGAGGGAGCCACCGTCCGTCGCGCAAGGAGTCAGGCGCGATCTCCGGGGCTTCTGCGCTGGCGACGCAGCAGCGCTGCGCAGCCAGCCAGGGCCAACAGACCCAATGAACCCGGCTCAGGAACGGCGCCGAGGTCGGCAAGGAAGCCTTCGGTTTGGACGCTATGTGTCCCAAAACCGACTACGAAGCGGCCGTTGGCAGAGATACCCAGTGCATTGCTGATCGGTGTAGCACGCTCCGCCCTCCTCTGGGCCTGAACGCACCGGTTCCGATCCCCAGACCTTCGGTCCTACATTTCTGGTGTTAGCTTCCGGCGGTAGTGTCTCAAATTGGTAAGGCGTTCTCTCCGTCTCGTCCCGCCCGGGCCATCCTTCCCGTCCCTTGAACTCACTCCCATCACACCTGGACTATGCTCTGCCTCGTGACCCGGAAGAAGCAGTTTCCGGTCCGCTTCCACCTGCCCGTCTCCTGCCTGACCGCCACGGTCTTGACCTTCGCCCGTCGCGGCATTACGCTCATTGCGCTGGCGGCAGAACTTGTGGCCGCCGCGGAGACGATTTGGTTATGATCACCCGCGAAACCCTCCGCCAGAAACGCAACGCGATTCTGGAGATAGCCGGCCGCTATGGCGCCCACGATATCCGTATCTTCGGCTCCGTGGCACGCGGCGACGCCCACGAGACCTCGGACGTGGACCTCATCGTGCGCTTCGACCCGGAGCGCTCACTCCTTGATCACGGAGGTCTGGTCATGGACCTCCAGGACTTGCTCGCCGTGAAGGTTGACGTGATTGACGACGAGGGAATGCGCGAACGCTTCCGGGCTCACGTCATGCGGGAGGCCGTGCCGCTATGAGACCAGACCGGCTGCTGTTGCAGGATATCCTGGAGGCCATGGACGAGGTGATTGAGGCCACCCCGGCCACGCGCGAGGCTTTCGACGCCGACAAGTTCCGGCGTTCGCACTTGCTCCGTCATCTGCAGATCATTGGCGAAGCTGCTTGGCGCTTGTCCCCGGCGCTCAAAGAGGGGTGCCCCGAGGTGCCTTGGAGGCAGATGGCCGGCATGCGTCACGTCCTCGTACACGACTACTTCGAGGTGAACTGGGCGCGCGTCTACGAGACGGCCCGCGCCCATGTGCCGCCCCTCAAACCACGAATGCAGTCCATCCTCGACTCGCTGCCTCCGGCTTGAGGAGAGACCGCGAGACGAACCGCCGCGGGGGCGTTCCCTTGGGCGTCTGTGCGGGGTCAACGTAGACACGGGGAGCCGAAGAACGAAACAGCCATGGGGAGTCTCCCCGAATCCTGACACTTCCGACCTACACGGCCTACATTGCCGGTTGCCAGGGCCGCCAGGCCGTCGTTTGCGCCGACGGCCTGGCCTGCGTCTGTAACCACCGGAACCCCATGCTGTAGGCGAGCCCTTGGCCCAGCCAATCGCGGGGACCCAAGGTCCGCCTGAACGGGAGGAACACACATGACGAAGCGCCTCTCTGCAATCGCCACACTGGCCTGCTTGGCCCTGGCCGCGGCGGCCTCCGATACCGGCCAGGCGACGCAATGGCGTATCCAGGGCCTGGGGATGAACAACTGGGACGGCAGCGCCCTGCACCCGGACTACAAGGCCAGCATGGCCGAACTGGGCTACACCGCCGCCAACACCTGTTGGCCCGATGACCAGCCCTATGTCTTCATGCGCTTCGCCCGACTCGTGGACAGCGTCATCGAGCCGGCCATGTTCTGCACCCTGCGCTTCCGCGAGGATGCCGCCGGCAAGCCGGTCACCCAGGACAGCTTCTCCTGCGGCGATATCTCGAAGGCGATCCGCGCCCGCTGGCGGCTGGTCGCACTCGGGGCGGAATGCCACGGCAATCGCATCGCCGCCAGCGCGGCGGGCCAGGTGGATATCGCGCCGGCAGCGGCGAAGCGGAATGTGGTGACGGTGCTCAACCCGTAGCGCGAAGGAGAGTTCCCGATGAGGCCGCATCCTGTCGCTGTGGCGGTGACCCTCGCGTGGCTCGCCGGCCTGGCCGCGACGACCGCGATGGCCGCCGATCTCGATCTCTCCCACTACCGGCCGCTGCCGGAGTGCGCGCAGACGGTGCCGATCCCGAACGGCGACGTCGCCACCGGCGGCGAGGGCTGGGCCCTCGGCGAGGGCTGGAGTGTGGACTCTGCTGGCGGGCGCAACGGCTCAGCCGCTCTGCGCAATGAACGGACCGACCGCAACAGCTACGTCCTGTGCAGCCGGAACCTGACCATGGAGCCCGGGGCGACCTATCGCTTCGGCGTCTGGGTCAGGACCGAGGGGATTTCCCAGGGCGAGAAAGGGGGCGCGACCATTGCCCTGGAGGGCTACGGTCCGCAGTACCTGGGCGGCGGCTACCCCGAGGGCAGCAACGGCACGGTGGACTGGACCCACGTCACCGGCGTCTACACCGTGCCCCGCGTGCCGGGCGGGTACTGCCTACTCTCCCTGTACCTGCGCCGGACGGCCACCGGCCGGGCCTGGTTCGATGATGTGACCGTCGAACAACTGAACCCCGCCTGGGACGTGTACCTGCTTTCGCCGGCGCCGGACTTCCTGCCCCCGGCCGGTGGCGCGCTCACCTTCGGCTGCTTCCCTGAAGGCGTATTCCTGACGCCGGAGGGGCCCGTGCAAGCCGGCGACCTGGTGTGCAGGCTCGGCGTGCAACGGCAGGGCCAGGACGTCCTGGTGGCGGAAGCCGCGCCTCGCGACGGCCGCTTGCGCTTCAGCCTGCCGGAACTGCCCCCTGGCGCGGCGACCCTCGAACTGACGCTCCTGGACCCGCGCGGTCACTGGCGTCTGGCGCAGCGCTCGCTCGAGGTCACGCTCGCGCCCCGCCCGACGTCCCCGAACGCCTGCGTGGTCGACGAGCGCGGGCGGCTGCTGGTGGCCGGCAAGCCCTTCATGCCCGTGGGCATTTACCACTATGAAACGACCACCGCGGACCTGGACCGCCTCGCCGCCAGCCCCTTCAACTGCCTCATGGACTACACCGCGATGCGGTCCCATCTGGGCCCCAACTCGCCGACGGACCGGATCGCCGGGGTCCGCGAAGCCCTCGACGCCCTCCAGGCCCGCGGCCTCAAGTGCATCTTCTCCGTCAAGGACGTCTGGGACGACAAGACCCAATGGCACGACGAGACCATCTACACCGGGGAGTACGACGGCGCGCGCGGCGCCGAAGCCGTCGTCGAGCGCGTCGTTACCGCCTACCGCGATCACCCGGCCATCATCGCCTGGTACATGAACGACGAGTACCCCGCGACGATGGCCGACCAGCTCCTGGCCCGGCGGCGGCTGCTCAACCGCCTGGACCCCAGCCGCCCCACCTGGAGCGGCATCTGCCAGTACACCGAGCTCCCGCGCTTCGGCGGTACCTGCGATGCCCTCGGTCTGGACCCTTACCCGATCCAGGACACCACCACCCAGACCATCATGCCGACACTCACCGCCGCCCGCGAAGCCGACCGGGCGATGGGCACCCGTTCCAGCTTCCCGCTGTGGTGCATCCCCCAGGCCCACAACCTGGGCATGTACGATGCCGAGCGCAACAGCGACCTGGCGCGGGTGAAGGAGAAGTGGCGCGACCCGACCGAGGCCGAAATGCTGGCCCAGGCGCTGGTCATGGCCATCCATGGCGCCAAAGGCTTCATCTACTACTCCCTCTTCGACCTCACCACCGTCTACCAGAAGCGCTACCCGCAGGCGCTGGCGGAATCCGAACGGCGCTGGCAGGAACTGTGCCGTGCCGTCGGTGCATTGCGCGCCATCGAACCCTATCTCATGTCGGCGAAGGACGGCCCCGCGTTGGAGGTGAAGGTCGAGAAGGGACAGGTGGAAGCGAGGGCCTTCGCCGACGAGAAGGGCCGAGTGTGCGTCCTCCTTGTCGGCATCGGTCCCGGCCCGGCCGCGGCGCTGGTGCGAGTGCCGAACGGTGCGGCGCTGCAATCCCGCCGGGGTACCACGCAGCCGGCCGCCGACGGTTGGTATCGCTTCGCCGGTATCGACGTCTGTTGCGACATCCTGGAGGCGCCCCTGGCGTCGGTCAGCGGCGGGCATGCGGAGGGCGTTGAGGATAGTCGGCAGTGACTGAGAAGGAGCGTGAGCCGTGCTGAAAACCCGTGTAGTCAGCGTCGGCGCGGCCGTGCTGCTGTGTCTGCCGGCCGTCGGGTCGCTGGCCGCCGAGGCGGCGTGCCTCCCCGCGGGAGTCCCGGTCCTGGCGAAGGGCGGCTTCGTGTTCTTCTCCAACGCCGTCCTGCAGCAGCCTGCGGACGCCGCCGGGGCGGCCCAGCGCTCAGAGCGGCTGGAGTGGATCAAGAGGTTCCGCGTGTGCCTCACCAACGGCTACGAGAACTTCGCCGGCAGGGACCTGGACGGTCTGCATGCGGCTGGCTGCGAGCTGTTCATCTACCGTTGGTTCAACGGCTTCTACCGGGCGGAACTGGCAGAAGAGCCGCCCGGCGCGGAACCGCCGAGTTACTACGCGCAGTTCCCCAGGATGATCGCGCTCTTCCGCGAGATCCGGGCGCACCCCGAGTGGCTGCTGAACCCGGACTCGCCGATGCAGGGAGCCGGGGCCGCCCAACCGGCCTACTTCTATGACTACACGAACGCCGCGTTCCGCCAGTTCTTCGCCGCCTCGATCCGGCGCGACCTGGACGAGGCACGGTATGACGGCGTGTTCTTCGACTACATCGGCAGTTGGGCCCTGCCGGCGGAGGTCACCGGCATCTGGAAGGCGAAGCACCCGCAGCAGACCTATGATGAGGCGGGTATCCTGTTCCTGCAGGAACTGCGTAAGGAGATCGGCAGCCGGCGCATTTTCGGCAACCAGGCCTACCGTCTGGTCGAGGGCTACTATGACCTGATCGACTACGACGCCAGCGAGAGCATCGCCACCAGTTACGCCTGGGGCAAGGAGGCGGAGATCCAGCTCGAGGGCAAAGGCCCACAGAAGGTCCGTGACACCTTCTACCGCAGTTGGGATGGGACCGAGGGGCTCAAGGAGTCCGGGCGCGACCGGGTGGCGAAGGTCGCCGGGAGGCCGCGCGTCCGGGTGTGCGATATCAACTACCTGCAGCCCTGGTACGTGCCGACCGGCGGCACCGTGGAGGCGGGCGGGCGGCACGTCCCAGTGTTCACCTTGCGGACCGACCGCCCCGCCATCTTCTACAGCTTTGTTGCCTCTACGCTGCTGGGGGGTGATGTCTGCGCCAGCGACTGGTACGCAGAGGGCTACGGCCGCGATGACGTCTACTTTCTCGATCTGGGGAAGACGCTCGGACCCTCGTACGCAGAGACCCAGGATGCAGTGGCGCGCTACTTCGCGAACGGTCTCGTCGTCCTCACGCGGTCGAACGGTCGTGTGGTCTTCCGGCCCGACCCAACCTGCCTCCCGGCCGACCTTGCGGGCCTCTGGGACGCCTACGAAGGGACCCGCGTCCACGATTGGCAGGGCCAGCGGGCCGTCACCATCCATCCGGCGTACTACCCATCAACCCAGAGCTACTACCCCAGCGGCCGGGTCTACCTCTATCTCCGCTGATTGCGAGATCCTGGAGGCGCCGTGACCGAACCGCCCTTCTTCCTCACCCGCGGCGTGGTGCTCGTCACCCCGTTTGCCACCGGGCTGGACGGCCGGGCAGAGTTGCAGAGTTGGGGTCAGCGTAAGTTAAAATACTGATCACTATACTATTACGACCGTAAGACCTCCGTGTTTACGCTGAATATACGCAATAAAACAGCCAAGCAACGCTCATGCTCAGCGCCCCAGCACATCCAGCATCCCCTCGCGGCGGCGGCCGCTCAGGCGCAGGATGTAGGTGCCCGCCGATTCAGCCACGCTCTGCCCAGTGGGGGGGGGCGGGCTCGGCCGGCTCAACGGTTCGCCACGACGTCGGGAAGCGTGAAGCCAGCGCCTGGACCCAGTCTCGCTCACCCACCGCCGCCGCCTCGGTCCAGTACGACTCGCGGACATGGTCGGCGCGCGCACATTCCTGGCGGAGCGTCGCCTCGTACCACTCCGTGAACTGGGCCTCGCCACCGGGTTGGACGGCGGGTACGTTGTGCACTTCGGCGAGCCGCCCGTGGCCGAGTATGGGACGGGGCGGCGGCATGCGGCCCCCCGAAACGTGACGACCAGGGAGTGCTGCGCATGAGATCCAGCCTGGCGATCCTTGGGTTCTCGGCGCTCATGATGCTGACCGGCGCCTATGCGGCGGAGGCACCTGAGTACGGCACCACTCCGCGCGCGGTCGGCGAGCAGCACCTGCGCGACCTGCAGGGAATCCTGCTGGCGCAGAGCCCTTACCCGAACTCCTTGCGGCCCGAGGTCGATGCCGCGCCACCGTTCCCGCGCCTGGCCAACTGCTATGCGGCGCAGCTCACGCCCGACAGCACCGAGAAGGACCTCGATGAGATCGCGCGTTACGACCTGCTGATCGGCGGCGTCTGGTGCAACTGGGCCGACCCCGAGCACCAGCGCCGGATCACCGAGAAGATGGCGGCCCTACGCCAACGCAACCCCCGGATCGTCATCGTCGACTTCTCCGCCTCGGCGCCCTACCACGATACCAAGGACGCGGCCTTTCCGGCCAACGGCTGGCTGCTGCAGCCCGACGGCCGGCACATCAGCGGCTGGCCGGGCACCGAGATGACCAACCTGACGCACTCCGACGTGCTCGACTTCCTGGCGGAACGCTCGCTGGCCAGCGTCCGGGACCGCGGCTTCGACGGCAGCTTCGTGGACTCCATGGGCAGCGGCTTCGACACCTGGGCCTGCAACATCGAGCACCACGATCCCTACCAGGTGGACGCCGACCACGACGGCCAACCCGACCCCCGTGGCCAGCTCGACGCAGCCTGGACCGCCGCCAAGACCGACCTGGCGCGCCGCAGCCGCGAACGGCTCGGCTCGAAGCCCGTGTTCATGGCCAACCAGGCGGGCGACTGGGGCGCGCCATTCCTGAACGGCATCCTGCTCGAGGACTATCTGGACCAGGTCCTCGACGCCGGAGCAGACTGGGACTGGGCCTTCAGCGAGTACCGGCGCTGGTGCCGCCAGGCTCGGCAGCCGAATGTCACCACCCTCGTCAGCAGCTCGGGTGTCGAACCCCCCTACGACGCTTGGCGCACGTTGGCTCCCGCGGCCCGCGATGAACTCTTGGAGAGGGGGCGGACCCGGCTCGACCGCATGCGCTTTGGCCTGACCACGACCCTCATGGACGACGGCCACTTCGCCTACGATCTGCACACCCGCTGGCGTGGCCAACGCTGGTGGTATCCCGAGTATGACGTCCCTCTCGGTTATCCGCGCGCCCCGGCCGTGCGCCAGGAGGACGGCACCTGGCGCCGGGAGTTCGACGGCGGCACGGTGGTCGCCAACCCAACGGCCCTCGACGTCGTCGTGCCGTTCCCCGACCGCCACCGCGATGCGAGCAGTGACCGCGTCGGGACCCGCTTCCTCATCCCGGGACGCGATGGCCGGATCCTCCTGCCCAGCGAGGAGGCGGAGCGGCCCGGGACGCTGCCCGATCCGCAGCCGCTACTGGTGTTCTCCGGGTCCGAGTCGGTGGTGGAGCGGGGCGACCGGGTCCTGGTGCGCCTGCCGGGTCTGGCAGCCCTGTTCGACGCCCAGGGGCGACTGCTCCTGCTCAGCGACGGTCGGCGGACGCTGGCCGAGAACGTCCAGGTGGTGCTGGTCAGAGACGAGGCCTGGCGCAACCTCGGCTATACGGAGTGCAGCCACCGGGTAACGGGGCCGAGTACGGTCGAGTTTAGCGGCCGGCGCTGCGAAGGAGGGGTGACCGTAGCCTACGTGGCGCGGGTCGAGGTCGGGCTGTCCGGGGTGGCGGTGGCCTATCGCTTCGAACTGTTCACCGACGCCCGTCTCCACACCACCCGCCTGCAGTGCGACTTCCCGGTGCGAGTCTTCGCCGACGGTGCCTTCCGTAGCGGCGACACAACCGGAAGGCTGCCGCCCGACCGAGCCCCGCAGCCAGTCCTGGCCGAGAGGCTGCGGGACGTCAGCCTGACGACCGGGGCAGGCGCCCCGCTGGCGGTCAGCATGAGCGGCGATGCCGCCCTTGTCGACGAACGGCACTACGGTGTGAACGGGTACCGCCTCGGGCATGTCCCGGCGTATGGCGAGATGAAGACCGGAACGGTATGGACCTGCGCCATCCGCATCGGCAGCCCTTCCCCGCCGCGTTGAGATGGCGGCCTCGCGACGGATCCCGGACAGCGTTTCCGGCGGCAGTGCCGCGGCCTGGGCCTGCACAGCGAGCACGAACGGCACGCCAAGCACGCCGCCCGCGGCATCCGTTACGTCACCCAGTTCGCCACCTGGCTGGATGGCTGGTACGTTGAGCATTTCGGCGAACCGCCGGTGGACGAGTACGGTGCAGGCCTGTGCCGCTGGGGGCTAGTCGGAGACGTCGCCGTGGACGTGGAGTAGCTTGCGCCGTGTGCTTACAATCCAGACCTCTCAGTGACCCATGACCCATGACGAGTTGCGGACGCACCGCCTGCGGGCTGGTATGTCCGGACCGCCCTGGAAGCCGGGATCTCCGTATCCCGGCCGCGGCATACGGAGATGCCGCGTTCCACCGGGCCGGAGGCCCGGCTGGAGGGGGAAAGGCGAGATCGGCCCATGAACTTGAACTCACAACGCCTTGCGAGTCTATATGTGGCGGTCCTGCTCATGGGGTCCTGCCTGCCGGCGCGGGCGCTCTCCGAGGAGGCTTTGGTCGCCAACACGCCGGCGGCACGGGAGGCGCTGCTGGCGGCCGGCACGGACGGCTACCTGGTGCAGGCTCTGCCGGCGCTGGTCAAGGCCAGGCCTGAGCAGTTGGCGCCGGGGAGTCCCGCCCTGTCCCTGGCGCTCCATGCCGCCCGTGGTGAAGCCGAGAGTGGGCAGGTGCTGGTGACGCCGCTGCGCGAGGGGTTACGGCAGGTCAACGCCCAGGCCCAACTCCGCGGACCTGACGGGGCGGCGCTGGCTGCCGAACTGCGCCTGCTCGGCACCGTCCCTGTGGCCCACCCCACCGCCGTCAGCTTCGGCGTCGCCGGCGACTACCCGGATCCCCTCAGACCGCTGCGACCCTTTGACGTGGAGGTCGGCAAGTCACAGTCGCTTTGGCTGACCGTGCGCGTGCCGCCAGACGCCGTGCCTGGGGAGTACACAGGGGCCGTTACCGTGGCTCCGAGTGGGCGCGAGCCCGCCGCGCTGCCATTGACGGTGACCGTCTACCCGGTCGACCTGCCAGCCCTGAGCTTCCTGAAGACGGTCATCCTGCTCTACGATGGCATCCCCTTCTACGGCGAGCGCTGGCCCGAGGCCTACCGCTTCATGAACGAGGAACTGCTGCGCAGCCGGTTCTCACAGATGTGGCTGGGCGGCAAGTGGGACGGTGTCTTCCACCGCGGCGACGACGGGCTCTGGACCGCGACCTGGGACGAGTTCGACGCGGACGTGACCGGCTGGCTGGCCCGTGGACGCACCACCTTCCTGGTGCCGCACGACAGCGTGTTCAAGGCGACGCTCGGCATTCCAGACGACGCCGCCAACCAGGACGAGGCCGCCCGCAAGCTGGCGCTGTTGGACGCGCACCTGGTCGCCAGAGGCTGGGGCGAGCGCTTCTACATCTATGCGTTTGACGAGCCCGCCCCGGACCGGGTGGGTGCCATCGCGCGCTTCTGCGCATTCATCCGCCAGCATGCGCCCCACCTGCCGGTGCTGATGACGGCACCCCATGGCACGATGCTGGGAACGGGAAACGTCTGGATTCCTCACATCCATGAACTGGCGCGCCCGGGTTACATCGGGGGCATGCTGCGCCGCGTGACCGCCGGCGAACAGTTCTGGACCTACACCTGCATGGGTACCCGGTGGATCAAGACACCGGACAGTTGGCGGATCGACTGGTATGGCACCAGCCACCGCGCCCTGGGTTGGCTGCTGTTCCAGCAGGGCTGCCAGGGGTACCTGTATTGGAACGGCTCCTACTGGCATACGGGCAGCGGGACCGAACGGCGCCGCTTCGACCCGCTGCACGATCCGGCCATCATCAACGACACCAACTACCCGAACGGGCACTGCAATGGCGATGGCTTCCTCTTCTACCCCGACCCCGAGGGCAAGGACCTGCCCTACTCCTCGATGCGGCTGGAGATTACCCGTGACGCCTTCGAGGACTACGACCTGCTGACCCTGCTTGAGCGCCAGATCGTCGCGATCCGCAGCGATCCGGCGCGGCTGGCGCTCTGCGAGCCCGCGCGCCTGGAGGCGGCCCTGGCGGCCCTGGCCACCTACCCGCTGGTGCGCGCCGTGGACGACTTCGAGAAGGACGCCGCGGCTTACGATGCGGCGCATCTGGCGGTGTTGCGGGCGCTGGCCGGACTCGGGCGCTGACGATTCAGCCCGAGTTCGCTCCGCCACCGAACAGCCGCCAGCGGCGAGGCGGGGAGATCCCGAGTGAGCCCGCGCCCCAGCCCTGCGGTGTTGCCGGCGCCGGCCCGCCGGCTACCTTATGGTCCGTTCCGGACGCAGGCCCGGCCGTTGGGTCATGGTCCCCGGCGAGATGCGCCGCGCGCGGTCGGGCAAGCAGTCACGACGAGGGGTACCGGCCTGCGGGCGGTGCCGAGGAGCCAGGTCGCATGGGTCGCATAACCGTCAGCCTCAACTTCATGCCCGCGTTCTACCACCGGCATCTCGGCCTGCGCTACGGCGAAGCGTACTACTTCGACCCCGCCTGCCGGGCGGACATCGAGCGCGCCGAAGGGCGCTTTCTCTACGAGGCCTTCGGTCGCCACGGCGTCGGTTCGCCGGAGCCGGAGCCCTCGCCGAGTTTCTTCATGCAGCCGGTGGACCTGCTCATGCATACGCAGGGTGCGCCGTGGCAGTTCCCCGAGGATGCCACGGTGGAGAGCCTGGCGGCGCCCTGGGCCGGTCTGACGTCCGACGAGGTGGCGGGGCTGGATGCACGGGAGGCGGCGCACCATCCGGTCATGGACAGGATTCTGGCGCAGTTCCGCACCCTGCAGCGGCTGTACGGTGATCAGGCCGACATCCTGTTCTCGCGTTCCGGCTCGATGTATACCCACACTCCCTACACCAGCGCACACCAGCTCTGCGGCCAGGACCTGTTCGTGGATATGCTGCTGGAGCCAGAGGCGTCCCAGCGCCTCTTCGCCAAGGTCTGGGAGATCTACGCGGCGCTCTACGCGCGCATCGCCGCGGCCACGGGAGCGACGTTCACGGGCCTCCTGCTGGGGGACTGCGCCGCGGCGCTGCTCTCACCGGAGACGTACCGCCAGGTGGTGTTGCCGACCAACCGCGACCTGGCCTCGCAGTTCGCGCGGGTGACGTACCATTCCTGCGGTTCATCGACCCACCTGCTTCCCCATTTCGCGGAGATCCCGCACGTCGTGCAGACACAACTCGGGCCGGGCACGGACCTGGCCGCCGCGGCGAGGCTGCTGCCAGGCATCGAGATGGCACCGCTGGTGGATGCGGTACTGATGCGCAACGGGAACGCTGACGCGGTACGGGAAGCCATCCTGCAGATCCTGGAAGACACGGCCGGCGCGCCAACGGTTACCCTCTGCGCCTGGTCCTTTGACCGCGACACGCCCCTGGCCAACGTGCATGCCCTCTATGGCGCGGTGGCCGAGTATGAGCGGCGGCACGTCAGAGCGGGAAGCGCGGCATGACCGGCAAAGAACGGATGCTGAAGACGCCGCCCATTGAGGAGCCGGACCGTGACTTCTGCGCCGAGCGGAGCCCGCCCAAACCAGCGGTGGCGTGGCGCCAACGGGGGGCCACCGGCCCACAGAGGGAACGCGCGATGCAGACTGCACCGACACGCCAGATTCACCGCGGCTTCACCACCGGCGGACATGCTCGGTGTCAGTGCCGAAGACAGGAGGATGACGATATGTGTTGTTTCACTGCTGTGGGGTCTTCCTGCGGCCTTTCAGGTGCCCTTCTTCAGGAACCTTGAGACCCGCAGCGGTAATATGTGTTGACTTCGACGCATACTCCTTGAGCAGTCTATCGGCCAGCCTCTTGTCCGAGCAGACCAAGTAGATATTTCCATCGTCTATGGCGCCTACGGTCCACGTGAGTGTGCCGGCGTGTTTCCTGGACTTGATCCGTTCCAGCTTGCCATCTCCCACCCCGTATACTCTCTCGGCTCGTAACCATGGCAGGTCTGGAAAACTGAACGTGGTGTCGAGCACTGGGGAGGGTGTGAATGCGTCCTTCTCCGATTTGCACGCTTCATTGACAGCGACAACCAATGCCGCCTGCTCGCCGCAGATCAGCGTCGTGGTCCAAAGTGAACTCTGGCTGGCCTTACTCCATATCAGCGGATGAGACACCTGAATAAGCGGAGCTACGGTCCGCAGTTCCCGTGTGGTCCGTGTTACTTCCTGCCAGAGTTCAGGCATTGCCATCACGCTGTGGTCCATTTGGGTGGCCATGGCCTCGGTGGCGGCAAGATAGCAGAAGAGTCCACGTCCCCCGCCGCCAACGCCATAGAGCATGGGTATGCGAACTTCCTCAGCCGCAGGCGCTCTCCCGAACCCCCGTATTCGGGTTCGGTCAACCATGTTTTCGGATCCCTTTTCAGCGATCATCGCAGGACTCATCCACGTACTCACCGGGGTGGCATACTCTTCCCAGTACCCCTGATACGTCATGGTGAACGGCTGAGGAGCGCTGGCCCGTTTGATCATCGAAACCTTGTCCCGGAACGCCGTGAGCGGCCATCCCGACGTAACGGTGTAGCAATCGGGATTGGCAATATCGGCAACCTTGGCATAGGTGAAGTAGTTCTGGGGCGCGAAGGTCAGATCAAGGGTGGTTGATGTGGGCACCAGACGATCAGCAGTCTCGCAGTTGCCTGCCCACTCCACTAAGGGTTGGGCGAACGTGCCAAGACGCTTGTGCATCGGCCTTGTTTCATCCTTGGAGTAGTCATAGCAATCGGGTTCGTCCATCGCCACATAGGCGTAGATACTGGGGTTGCCAACGACCGACGGTTCCGGTGTTTTGAAGCCGATGATCATAGCCGCTTTCATACCCACCCGCCCATGTTGGGACAGTGCCTCTGCATCCAACGCTGTAAATGAAGCATAGGCATCCAATCCGGCGGCAGAGAACTCGTCAGGATTGGCGAAACCATAGGTCCCAAACCTGGCAAGATCGCCGAATGCCCGGATGGACCCAGCACACCCATGCTGCCCAGCCCCAATCCTGAACAGATAGCGCTCGCCCTGCTTGAACCCTCCGCGGGGCGTGACCTTGAGTACTGCCAAACCCGCTGCACGGCCTTTTCCCAGCAAGGCCACTGACCTCCCTGCAGGGCTGCCATTGATGTATATGTCGTGAGGGAGGTCCCCGCCGGGTAGGTCGACATAGAGGTACGCCGCGCCTAGATCCGGTGTGAATGCTACGGTTGCCAGCGTTGGGCCGATGTGACTCAACTCAACCTGGCAATGCACCTTTCCGGCCTCTCCAAGATCCACCGTGAAAGGAGTGTCCTTACAGAGAGATTCCCGCAGGTTTATGGTGACCTCAGCTTCCGTGCCCGAGGCAATGCTTGTCGGAGCGCACCTCCACCACATTACGCCGTAGTCGGGTCCGCCCAGACGGGTGCTGACATCAGCGCCGTCCCATGAGACCCCCCGGACCGTAACCGGACCTGGTGACGAGTTGTGCAGGTAGAGGTACACCGTGCCCCCAAGGTCCGGGTGTTCCTTCTTCGCTTCCATGATGGCAGCATTGCCTTCCGCCGGGACGGACTCCTTAACCACATTGGCAATATGGCAAGCCAAGACCGTCGTCACCGCGTCTGCGGCGAGACCTCGGGCTGTGCCCGCAACCCATACCACAGCCAATACGAGAGCCGGTAACTTCACCATCGCGTGTGCTCCTCCTCATTCCGGATCCCCAAAGTGCCGGAACTCCGTGAATCGCGCAAGCTGAGCGCCGGTCGCCGGACGACGTTCGCCGACGTCGCCGAGAGGGCGAAAAGTTGAGCAGACGACCTATGGTTCTAAGGCATCGCGCACGAGACCAGGAGACCGCCTGCCCGCGGCTACCGTACAGCTGGCGTTGTGCCGGAGCAAACCGCACTGACGACCGTGCCGCCGAAGGGCTCCGGCGGGTCGCCTCGGCAAGGCCACTAAGAGTCGCGCCGGGTTGAACCAATGAGTGCCACGGAGCCGGGCTGTGCGGCGCGGCCGGAGCGGGCGTCAGCCCGACGCAGGCGGCGAAACGGGGACCTCGGAATGCGCAAATACAGCCGTGGCTGGTGTGGCCTTTCCTGGCTCGGGCTGGCGGCCTTCGGCCTGGGGGTGGGGGCCTTTGGCGCCGGGGCCGCCGCGCCCGTGCCCATCCCCAATGCCGGCTTCGAGGAATGGGAACCCCTAGCCGCGCCTCTGGCCGGGTGGGAACTCGGCCCGGCGCTCTCCTGCCCCCAGCATTGGCTGCCGCAGGAGCGCCCGGACGAGCCGGGCTACCTGCGTCGCGTGGTCACCCCGCCGCCAGACCGTGAGCGCTTTGGCGAGGCCAGCCTCTTCCTCGATGGCCGTATCCTTATGGCGCAGCCGCTGGCGGACGTGCGCGACAAGACGCTGGAGATCGCCTTCTGGGCCAAGGGCGAGAATGCGTCCGTTACGGTCCGGCTCTTCGAATACACCAGTGCGGCCTGCGCCCCGCTCGACTTCCTCGCCGATGTCGCCGAGGTCCGCACGGACGGGGAATGGCGCGAATACAGCTCCCTGGTCACGATGTGGCCATGCCACGGCGCCGGTTTCGCGAAAATCGAAGTGCACGGCCGCGGCGTGCTGCTCGACACCCTGCGGGTGGCGCTGGTTGACACCGGCCCCGGCACCTCGGCGCCCGCCGCGTACCAGGGCACGTGGACCATCCCTCTCCTGGCCAGACCGCCGCTCATCGATGGCCGGCTCGACGCGAACGAGTGGGCTGGCGCAAGCGGCAGCCGCACCGGCTTCATGAACATCCTCACCCATAGCGCCATCCCGCGGCAGACCGAGATCCGGGTGGCGGCCGACGCCACCACGCTCTACCTGCTGGCCCTGTTCGACGTCCGCCCCAACGGGCACAAGAACACCATCACCCAGCGCGATGGCAACGTCTGGGAGGACGAGTCCCTGGAGGTCATCATCAACCCCGAATTCGGCCAGACGGAGAAGCCCAGCAGTCTATACCAACTGGTGCTCAACCTCGGCGGCACGGTCTTCGACCTGGCCAACCGCAGGCAGCTCGGGCTCGATCAGGCCGAGTGGACCTGTGATGGCCTGCAGGTGCGGTCGGTGGCGGGGCCCGATCAGCGTCCTGGCCTGGAGATCGGCATCCCCCTCGCCGCCGTGGGGCTGGAGGCCGGCAAGCCCTTCGGCATCAACCTCTGCCGGAACCTCTACTACCCCTCGCAGTTCGCCTCGATCACCGGCCTCGGGTACAAGGACTGCGCCAACCTGCTGGCCTGCACCATCGCTGCCGACGCGCCCGCCGTGCTCTGGGGCCACGAGGGCCGTCTGCGCGAGGGCAGCATCGGCCTCGCCGCCGCGGTGCGCAATGTCACCGGGCAGGAGGCGACCTATCGCGTGCTGCTCTCCCGGCAGGGCCAGACCGAACAGCGTGCCGAGAAAGACGTGCCGGTCGCGGCCGGGGCTGAAGCCCAGTTCACGTTGCCCGAGGACGAGACTCGCCTGCGGGTCGGCGAACTGCGCTGCGAAGTCCGTGGCGCCGACGGGCGTCTGTGGTTCTCGCAACCGGTGCACTTCAGCACAGAGGGCATGGCAGACGTGACCTCAGCGACCAGCACCGCGAAGACGCACGACCTGGAGTACTACCCGGTCCAGCAGAAGATCGCCCTGCGGCTGTTCGGCATGCAGGCGCGTCTGGCGGCGCTGGGCGGCAAGACCTACGGCCGGACCGACGTCGCCATCCTGCAAGGCAGCGATCCCCGCACGGCACGACCGTTCGCCACACGTGCCGCCGAGCCGCCGGTTGTGGTCCAGGACATGGGCTGCATCGCCTTCCCCTTCGCTCCCGAGGTCAATGGCGAGTACATCGTCCGGGCGGCCGTGCACGACGCGGACGGCACCTGCCTGGAGGTCATCTCCGGCACGGTCGAGAAGAAGGACCTGCCCTGGCTGGGGAACTCGATCGGCAAGGACCGCATCGTCATCGCTCCCTTCACGCCGCTGCAGGTTGAGGGAAGCCGGGTCGGCTGCTGGGGCCGCGAGTACGCCTTCGCCGGCTCGGGCCTGCCTGAGCGCATCGTCTCCCAGGGCGAGGATGTGCTGGCGGCGCCAATGCGCCTGGTGCTCGAGGACGCCACGGGGGTGCATGCCGACATCCCTGGCACGCTCACCTTCGCGGAGACTGCCCCGGACCGGGTGAGCTTCGGCGGCGAGACGCGCCTAGCGGACCTGGCGGTCACCGTCACCGGCACACTCGACTACGACGGTGGGCTGCTCTATAGCCTGACCCTTACCCCATCACGCGCCCTCGACGTGACCCGGCTCTCGCTCGAGGTGCCCCTCCGCGACCTCACCTACTTCCACACCAGCGGCAACAGCATGACCCCGACCCTCTACATGATGGCGAAGCCCGAGGGCGACTGGGCCGACCCCAAGGTCCAGACCTGGACCGGGAAGAGTGCCTACCGCAATCGCTACCCGACCTCGTACTGGTTCCCGGCGGGCGAGGGTCTGATCTGGTCGAGCCTCGGGGTCACCTCGCACGCCATGGTGGGCAACTTCCTCCCCTATCTGCTCTTTGGCAACCGCCGCAATGGCCTGTGCTGGTATGCGAACTCGGACCGCGGCTGGACCCACGACGAGACCGTGCCGTGCACCACCATCACCCGGGAGAAGGGCATCGCGGTGGTGCGCCTCCACGTCATCGCGGGACCCACGACGCTGTCCGCACCGCGGACCGTCGTCTTCGGACTCATCGCGACACCGACCCGACCGCGGGTCGTGGGCGGCAACATCGCGTTCAAGGTGGGTGACCTCGGCTTCGGCAACCCCTTCGTCCGCCAGAACATGGGCATCGAATGCCGGGACTTCTTCCTGGCGCGGGAGAAGTACACCGCGGTCAAGGCGACCGGCGAGGCGGCATACCTGTACATGGCGGGCGAGACGCTCTCCGTCGGCGACCCCGTGGTGCGCGACCTGGCCTACGAGTGGGGGAATGTGCCGCTGCAGTACTACGCCCTGGCGCAGGAGGCCATGGCCTGGAAAGGCAGCGGCGGCGACGCGCTCAACTACACCGGCCTGCACGTCGCGATGTCCCCGAGCCGCGTCGACTACTCGGTCCTGCGGGTGGCCGAGTGGATCGAGAAGACTGGGCTGACGGGGCTCTACCTGGACAACTCGTTCCCCTACGCCTCGACGAACGTCCAGCATGCCGACGGGGCCTACCGCCGCGAGGATGGCCGCGTCCAGGGGGCGTACCGTACCTTCGAGACCCGCGACCTGATCCGGCGCTGCGCCGTGGCGGCGTCCCGGCAGCGCAGTGTCGAGCCGACGGTTCTCGTGCATATGACCTCTGCCCTGAACCCCGGTGCGTTCTCCTTCGCCGGCCTCTGCATGGACGGCGAACACGACCTGAGTGAAGCAAAGTATGACTACATGGACTACTACCCCCTCGTCAGCGTCGAAGCCTTCGCCGCCGGCGCCTGGGGCGGCAATCCCGGCTGGCTGACCAAGATCCACGATCCGGCACTGCTGGCGGGGACCAAGGCCACCCGGACCTGCATGGCGCTGCTCAAGCTCTTCGACCTCTGGATCTGCGCCCAGAACAACAACCCCGCGGTCAGCAACACCTTCCGCGCCATCGAGGAGACCTTCGGCATCGCCGCCTCGGACTGCACCTTCACGGGCTACTGGGAGGACGCCGGCCGGGCGCTCTGGCCCCTGCCGCCGGGGCTCAAGGCCAGTCACTACCGCCGGCCGGGCAGAGGGGCTCTGCTGTACGTATCGAACTTCCTTCCGACCCGGGCGGCGGTGCCCATCCGGGTTGACTGGGCAGCCCTGGGCTCTGAGCGCGGCACGCTGGTGGATGCCGAGACCGGGCAGGAGATCCGGGAGCAGGACCTCGCCGTGGAGAGCCATGACCTGCGAGTCGTGCTCCTGCGGCCGGCAGGCAGGTGAGCCGGCGGCCAGCCTACCGCTGCCGGGAGCCCCGTTCGGATTGCTGGCGATGGCCTCCGCCAAGCCTCTGGACCGCACTGTTTTGGACGCCCTTGCGCTGACGGCGCGCTGGCGTTCCGCGGCAGGGTCCGCAGCCGCGGCCGATAGTGGCCCGCCGAAGACGGATCGGATGGCTATAGTACGCGACTCGCTGCGGGGCAGGCGCGGATCAGGCAGGGGCTCCGAACGAATAGCAGACAGACCGCGTCGGCGATCCCACGCCACCGAGGCGCAAGGCTGGGGGCTGCCGCGGCGGTAAGGCGATGGAAGGAGCGTGAGGCGATGACGGGCCGGGAACGCGTGATGAGGGCCTTGCGGCGAGAGAGTGTCGACCGGGTTCCGTGGGTGCCCTTTGTCGGTTGCCATGCCGGGGCCCTGATTGGGGCATCGGCCGAGGAGGTGTTGCGGTCCGCTGAGCTGACGGTGAGGGGGGTTGGCGAAGCGATCCGCCGGTACCATGCCGACGGGGTACCCGTGTGCTTCGACCTGCAGATCGAGGCGGAAGCTCTCGGCTGCAGCCTGACGTGGGCCCGGGAGAACCCTCCCGCGGTGACCTCGCACCCGCTCAGCGCCGGGGTGCGGGTGGGGGATCTGTCCGTGCCGCCGCCGACGGCCGGCCGGATCGGCATGGCTCTGTCGGCCACCAGGCAGTTGCGCGAGGCTCACCCCGACATCGCCCTCTACGGCCTGATAACCGGGCCGTTCACCCTGGCACTGCACCTGCTAGGCACGGACATTTTCATGCAGATGTTCGACGCGCCGGCGGCGGTGCGGGAGCTGATGGAGTTCACCAGCCGCGTCTGTCAGGCGACGGCCGGGTACTACGTGGACGCCGGCTGCGACGTGGTGGCGATCGTCGATCCCATGACCAGCCAGATCGGGCCCGAGCAGTTCAAGGAGTGGGTCACGCCGGCCGCCCGCCCGGTCTTCGATGCCATCCGCCGCCGTGGAACGCTCAGCTCTTTCTTCGTCTGCGGCCACGCACAGCAGAACATGGATGCCATGTGCGACTGCGGCCCCGACAACATCTCCGTGGATGAGAACATCCCCCTGCAGTTTGTGCGGGACGTGTGCCTGCCTCGAGGGGTCAGCTTCGGTGGTAACCTGCAGTTGACCACGGTACTGCTGCTGGGGCAGCCGCTCGAGGCCCAGAAGAACGCTATCGCCTGCCTCGACGTCGGCGGCGACACGGGCTTCGTCCTCGCACCCGGATGCGACCTGCCCTACGCGGTGCCGCCAGCCAACCTGGAGGCCATCCACGAGGTGGTGGCGGATGCGTACAAGCGCCAGGTCGTCAAGGCCATGGTGCCGGAGCAGGCCGCTCGGGAGCGACTGGACCTGGAGGAATACGGCCAGGCAGACCGCGTGGTCGTGGACATCGTCACCCTCGATTCGGAGGCCTGTGCGCCATGCCAATACATGGTCGACGCGGTGCGCAAGGTGGCCCCCGAGTTCGAGGGCATCGTGGTCTGGCGGGAACACAAAATCAAGTACCGCGAGTCGCTCGTCTTCATGACGTCGCTGATGGTCCACAATGTGCCCACGATCTGTATCGACGGACAGATCACCTTCGTCTCGCGCATCCCGCCCCGGGACGAGCTGATCGCGGCCATCCAGCGTCGGATCAACGAGAAGCTGAAGGTCCGGATCGCCCGCCGGAAGGGGACCGTCTACCTGCTTTGCACCGGCACCGAGCAGGCGGCGGAAATCCGCCGACGGCTCGAACGCGCCGTCACCGAACTCGGTGCCGAGGTCTCAATCCGCGAGGTCACCGATCCGCAGATCATCGCCTCGTACGGGGTCATCACGAGCCAGTTGCCGGCCGTGGTGGTGGCGCGCTACCAGCTCAAGTCCGTGCGTGACACACCCGACTCGGCCGTGATCAGGGAGTGGATCAGGGACCTATGAGGTGCCCGGGAATGATGTCATCTGCCACGTCAGAGCGTATCCCTGTGCTTCTTCTGACCGGCTATCTCGGCGCCGGCAAGACCACGGTCCTCAACCATCTGCTCGGTCTGCCGGAGGTCCGCGGCCGGCAGCCGGTCCTGCTGATCAACGAGTTCGGGGCCCTCGGGGTCGACGCACAGAGGCTGGCGTCTACCGGAGTCAGAGCGCTGCAGATCAACCGTGGCAGCCTGTTCTGCGCCTGCACTCAGGTGGCGCTGCTGGAGGCTCTGTCCGAAGTCGCCGCCATGGCTGCTGTGGGCCTGCTGCTGGTTGAGGCGACAGGGGTCAGCGAGACGCGCGATCTGGAGGGCGTCCTCGACGTGCCGATGCTGGCGGGGCGGTTCGCGGTTCGCGCCAACCTCTGCCTGGTGGACGCCGCCCACTTCACCGCGGTCGCGCCCTTCCTGCGGGCGGCCGGCAGCCAGGTCTGCGCTGCCGATGGACTGGTGCTCAACAAGGCCGATCTGGTTACCCCCGACGAACTGGCGCGGCTCGGGCGCCTGCTGGGCGACATGAACCGGAGGGCGGCCCAGATCACGGTGCAGCATGGCTGCATACCCTGGTCGTTCATCGACGGCCTGAAACACGAGCGAACCCCCGAACCGCCCCTGGCTGCGGCTCCGGCGGCACTCAGTTCGGTGTCGCTGAGCCCGCCCGGCACGGCGGACCGCGAGGCCTTTGCGGCCGCAGTGCAGGGACTGAACGAGCGTTTGCTGCGACTCAAGGGACACGTCCGCTTCGACGACACCGTGCGCTTGGTCGAACTGGCCGGCGGACGGTACACCAGACCTCAGTGACTCCCGCACGGGGACGCGCAAGTTGAACGCCGGTCGTTTTGCGGTGTCGACGGTCCCCTTCACAGCACCGGGGCAACCTGGAGCAGAGAGATCTGCACGGGTACGGCTCGTCCCTGGAAGTGGTCG
>CAILUI010000239.1 GCA_903837355.1 uncultured Victivallales bacterium | reverse complement strand
GTACCGGCGGGTGCCCCCACCCGCCAGCCGCGTGAGGGCACGCGGCGGTACAGGGGAATGTTGTACCGGCGGGTGCCCTCACCCGCCAACCGCGTGAAGGCACGCGGCGGTACTGGGGGGTGTTGTACCGGCGGGTGCCCTCACCCGCCAGCCGCGTGAGGGCACGCGGCGGTACTGGGGAGTGTTGTACCGGCGGGTGCCCCCACCCGCCAACCGCGTGAAGGCACGCGGCGGTACTGGGGATATTGCGGCGGCTTGACGCCGCCTTCGGCGATGGTCGGCGCCGCGACCCTGGCTATATTGGCCTGCATTGCTCAAGGAGTGCGTCCGATGAGAAGCTTCCCTGCCGCGCTGTTCCCCGCCCTCTGCCTGGCCGTCGCCGCCGCCGAACCGGCCGCACCGGAGGCCGTCAGCCTGACGCCCTTCTGGAGTAGCGAGGTCATGGAGGGCGAGAGTGTCCTGTTCGTGAAGGCTGGCGAGGCCGAGCTACCACAGGCCGACGTGTTCTTCGAGCCCACGGCGATCCTGTCCGTACGCAGTTCGTCCGGCGAGACCACCTACACGGCGGGCCAGGATTACGTCTGGACCCCCGGCACGCGGCAGATCCGCCTGCCGGCGGGGTCGCGGATCACCTTCAAGGTGCCCGGAGATCTGCGTCGAGCGCCGAAAACGCAGGCCTACGCCCTCACCCACCGCGACGGCAATGGCGAAATCCTCTTCGGCGGCGGCCACGAGTACCATGATATGCAGACGGTGATCACCTACCGGCATGCGCCGGGCCTCTGGACTGGGCCGGTGCCGGCCTTCGCCGGGGCCAGCCTGCCGCACACCCTCGGCAAGCTGACCGCAAAGCAGGCCCTGACCATCGCCCTGCTCGGCGACAGCATCTCCACCGGCTGCAACGCCTCTGGCTGGGCCAAGGTGGCGCCGTTCCAGCCACCCTATCAGGATCTCCTCGTGCGCCACCTGGAGACCGTCTACGGCGCCAAGGTCACCCTCGCCAACGTGGCGGTGGGGGGCACGGGTTCGGCCTGGGGCGTGGAGACGATCGGCAAGGTCATCGAGGCCAAGCCGGACCTGGTCATTCTGGCCTTTGGCATGAACGACTGCCCCGGCCGGCTCGCCGCCGCCGACTACCAGGCCAACCTCAAGGCGATGATGGATGCGGTCCGCCAAGCGCAGCCGGAAGCCGAGTTCATCCTGGTGGCCACCATGCTCGGGAATGCCGACTGGGTGATCATGCAGCCGGAGCTCTTCCCGGCCTACCGCGATGCCCTGGCAGCGCTCTGCGGCCCCGGCGTCGTGCTGGCTGACATGACCTCCGTGTGGACGGCACTGCTGAAGGTCAAGAAGGACTGGGACATGACCGGCAATGGGGTCAACCACCCCAACGACTTCGGTCACCGACTCTACGCGCAGGTCCTGGCGGCGCTGCTGGTCCGCGCTCCCGCCCGGCCGTAGCTCTACCCCACCCGCGGGCGCTCCAGGTCAGGGAGTTCCGCCAACGAGGAGACGAACGATGTTCATCGACATCCATGCCCACGCCTACCGCCGGCACCCGCCCATCTTGGTCCAGTTCTGTACCCCGGAGCAACTGCTCAAGCGTTACGACGACGCCGGCATTGAGCGCGGCGCCCTGCTCCCCATCGTCAGTCCCGAGATCTACCTCCCTCAGGCCAACGAGGATATCCTCGAGATGGTGGAGCGCTACCCCGACCGTTTCATCCCGTTCTGCAACGTCGACCCCCGCGCCCTCACGAACTCGGCCGATGCGCCGCTGGATCGGCTGCTGCGTTACTACCGCGACCAGGGCTGCAAAGGCCTCGGTGAGGTGATGCTGAACGTACCGGTCATGCACCCCATGGTGCAGAACCTCTTCAAGCATGCCGAGGCGGTGGGGCTGCCGGTGACCTTCGACGGCTCGGACCTGGTCGGTGGCGACTTCGGGCTCTACGACGATCCCGGCCTGCCGCAACTCGAGCACACCCTGCAGAAGTTCCCGAAGCTGATCATGCTCGGGCACGGTCCGGTGTTCTGGTCCGAGATCGGTCGCCTGGAAACCCCCGGGGAACGCGGCTTCGTCTTCCGCCCGGATGGCGGCCAGGTCGGGCGCCTGCCGACGGGCCCGATCAAGGAGGAGGGCGTCGTCCCCAAGCTCTTCCGCCGCTATCCCAACCTCTACGGCGACCTCTCCGACTTCACGGCCTACAACGCCTTCGCCCGCGATCCTGACTACGGGCCGAAGTTCCTCACCGAGTTCCAGGACCGCATCCTCTACGGCACCGACATGTGCGGCTTCGATATGCCCATCCCGCTCGGCGACTTGCTCTGTGACTGGCGCGGCAAGGGGAAGATCAGCGAGACCGTCTTCCAGAAGGTCGCCCGCGAGAACGCCATCAAGCTCCTCGGGCTGTAGCGAGGCGCGGCCAGGGCTGTTCCGTTTTCCCAACGACCATCGGTGTTGGTCACCGGCACGGTGAAAGCGTGAGAGCGTGATTGCGTGAGGGTTACGGCGCGTGTGCCGGCCGTCTGTCACGAATCCACGCTTTCACGTTCTCACGCGCTCACCC
>CAILUI010000238.1 GCA_903837355.1 uncultured Victivallales bacterium | reverse complement strand
GCGCCACATAAGTCAAGTCGCTTTATCGTAACTACGCTACGCACGAGACGAGTTGCCCCAGGCACAAACCGACCGCGACTCGTGCGAGAAAATAAAGTTCCCCAGCCCTTCTGGCTCGGTGGAGTGCGTAAGTTGGGCTAGTCTCCATGTTATAGATGTATCCATGCAAAAGATACAGATTCTCTTCCCCGATCCGCAGATGCAGCGCCTGCGCGAGTTGGCGCGGCGCGAAGACCGTCCGGTCAGCGAGGTCGTGCGCCGAGCTACGGAAGCCTGGCTGGACCGCTGCGCGCTGACGTACATCCGCACCGAAAGGCGGGCCATACCCGTCTTCCACGGCGGCGAGACGCTGCTTCCGGCCTGTGCGATGCGGGACACCGCGTGGCACGACCGCACCCTGGAGGTGGCCGAGGACGGGGCGCCGGGAGCCGCCCATGAATAGCCTGGACGCCAACATCCTCTACTACGCCACGAACGCCGATTGCCCTGAGCATGTGTGGGCTCGTCCCGTACTCCAGGAACTGCTCGACACACCGGACCAGTGGGTACTCGCCGATCAGGTCCTCTGGGAGTATTACCGGCTGGTACGGAACCCGTCCGTCCTCTCACGCCCCTTGCGCGCCGCCGAGGCCGCGCAGCGACTGCGCTTCTTCCGTGAGGAAGCTGGTTGCATGCACTGCGGCTACGACACGGCGCTCTGGACGGAGATGGCTGCGTGGCTGGCTCGCCCGGAGTTCCCAGCCGCCCGCACCTTCGATCTGCTCCTGGCCGTCACGCTCCGCGCTGCTGGCGTACGTCGGTTCTACACGCGCAACGTGAAGGACTTCCAGCCCTTCGGCTTCTTCGAGGTGCTGAACCCCGAAGCGTGACCCGCCTCGACGCCGTGCAGGCCACCTTGGCCCCACGCGCCTACGTCTGGGGCAGCAACGTCGCTTTCGAGCGGGTCTGCTGCAGATCCGCGGCTGGCGCGCGGCGTTCGAGGATGGCCAGTGACAGGTCGACCAGTTCCTCGGCCTCCTCGGGGGCCATGGTACCGACGGTGACCATGTCGCAGTCCCGGATCGTGTTCCAGGAGAAGGTCAGCGCCTGCAGCGGCCGGATCTGGCCTGCGGCCATGGACTTGATGGTCATCACCGGCTTCTTCGCACTACGGATGATCTGTGCGACCCAATCCACCTCGACGTGCATCAGGAAGCCCATGGCATTGAAGATCTGGATGTAGGTCTCGACGTCCAGGCCGCTCTCATCGGCGTAGACCACGGTCTCGGGGTAGTGCGTGCTGAGCCCCGGCACCATGCCGCGCTCGCGGATCTTGCGGCAGACGACGTCCATCTGCCGGACCTCGCGCGTGCACTTATCGACCATCACGTCGGTCGTGCTGGTGTGCGGCATGCAGATGCGGACGCCCTTGGCGGCTTCCGCATCCAGGACGCGGTCGACCTCAGCCCAGTCGAAGCCGTCCACGGGGGTGCGCTTGGTGACCGTGAAACTCGGGGTCGAGATCACGACCAGCTTCTGGCCCAGGCGCTGCTCGGCCTCCTGGATCGCCGCCGGAATGCAGGTCGCGGTGTGCGGACACATGATGGTGTCCACGCCGCGCTTGCCAAAGGCGACGATGATGTCGGCGATGCTGGCGGTGTGGGTCACCAGACGGGCGGTGGAGCGGCTCTTGGCGTTGGTGCAGTGCGTGTAGCCAAGGAACCAGTTGGTGCCGATGATCATCCGCGACACCGAGACGCCGCCGACCATCGTCCGAGGGAATGTGTTCATGGGGTCGACTCCGGGCAAGTGCTTCGTGTTGAGATCTACATCGTGGTCGCGATCGTGGTCCGTTCACCGCACTATACACAGCCATCCTCGCGGCCGCGCCGGCCACCGCTACTCGAGTTTGAGACGCCCGGCGAGCTTCAGGTCCCAGGTCTCGCCCAGCGTGCCGGCATACTGCGCCAGCACGTCGTCCTCGCTGCGGTAGACGGTCAGGTTGAACGGTACCGGCGCCTTCGCCCCCGGCGTGACGCCAAGCTCTGCCAGCGGCACGGCCCATTCGGCCCGCCAAACCGTCTTGTCGACGGCGGCACCGTAACGCACCGTTTTCGCGAAAGCAGCCGCCTGCTCGGGGCTGGCGCCGGCGACCTCCAGAGCGTGGAACGTCCCCTCGCTGAAGCCCCGCAGCACCTGCACCACGGCCGCGTCGCCGCGCCGGGTTTCGAGGACCAGCTCGACACCCTCGTCCTGGCCCCATTCCGTGCCCAGCTTACGCTGCTCGGGGAACATGGTCACGGTGTTGACGAGGATGTAGAGATAGGTGTCGTCGACGTGGATCTTGACACTGGTCGGCGCGCCGCGCACGCTGCGCTGGTTCGGGCGTTCGTTGAGCGCGGTCCCGCCACTGGGCCATTCGTTCTCGCCCATCTTACCATCCATCACCGGCGGCGGGGCGATCCGTGACGGCGTCAGGGGGCGCGGTTCGGTGCGCGCCGTGAACGGTGTGCCGGGCAGGGCGTCGTCGATGCTGGCGCCGCTCGCGCTGCGGCTGAAGATCCGGTTATCCTTCCACTCCACCACGGCATCCGGTTCCCGGACCTCGAGCTTGCCACCGGTATAGAAGGTGTTGCCGCTGACCTTGTGGCCGGCACAACGCGCGAAGGAGACCAGCAGGTCGCCGTCGTTACTGAAGACATTGTCGCGGAGTTCGCAGTTCAGCGTCATGTGGTTGTGGGCGGGGGTGGCGATGTTGATGGAGACGTTCTCGGCGACCACGCAGTTCTGGCATTTCTCGTCGAGGTAGTAGGCCGAGACGCCATACCCCGCGCCCACTTCGGCCATGTCGCGGGCGACATTACGGCGGATGATGCAGCGTTGGCCACCCCCCATATAGATCGCGGCGCCGTCGTGGTGTACCAGCATGCAGCGGTAGAGCAGGTTCTCCTCGATCACCGTCTCCGTGCCGCTCACGCACATGCCCGAGTACGGCGTGTCATGAATGACGTTACGGCGAACCAGGCTCTTGCTGCCGCCCCCGACGATGCCGATGGCGCTGGCGCTGACCAGCCCGATATCGTGGATGGCGTTGCCGTCGATCCGCGCCCCGCTCCCGAAACGAACGCCGCCGCCGCCCAGATGATGCAGCCGCGAGCGCTGTACGCTGAGTTCCTGGCCGCCCCACTCGCGGACACCCCAGCCACCCGCGTTGGCCACCTCAACATCCTGGACTGCGACCCGATCGGCATAGGCGACGTCAATGGCGCCAGGCCAGTTGACCGCACCGAAGCCGGCCGGCTTCAGCGGCGCGTGGGTGGCTGAGAGCGTCAGGGCCTGAATGCCGAGGTCACGGGCGTGCGCCTGGGCCTCGCCGGCCACCCGAATCAGCGACTCCAGGAGCGGCGCCACCACCACCGCGCTGGCCATCTCTTCCCCGGCACGCGGCCAGTAGTAGACCTTGCGTTCGACGCGGTCCAGGTACCACTGCCCCGGCCGCGTCATCCCTTCCCGCGTGTTCCAGATGGCATAGCGCGGCACGCCAAAGGCGCCGGGCGGATGCTCGCAGGGGCTGGCAAAGGTCAGCGTCCGGGTTGCGGCATCGTGCCGGGCAACGCCGACGGTAGACTCGTCCCACATGTGGCTGACGGTCACCTCGGCGTTCTCGGCGCGCAGGTCCGCCGGCAGGTCGCCGGCCTTGTAGCGTAGGGTGGTCAGTTCCTCGGCAGTGGGTTTGCGCTCCCAACCGCCGCCCGCCGTGCTCATCCAGCGCACGCTGAACGTGGTCTCGTGCTCTAGGTACCCCTTCTCGGGCAGCCGGGCCCGGTCCTGGATGGCATCGTTGACGACGAGCACGCGGAAAGACCAGTCCGCTGGGTCCGCCGGCAACGCCGCCGACCACAGCGTGTCGCCAGCCGCAGCCCAGCCCTGGAGCTGTTTCCCGCCGTAGAGGATCGTCTTTCCGGCCCCGGCACCGACGAGGGTCAGCCCCGCGTCACGGGCGTCCAGAACCAGTGTTTCCGCCAGGAAGTACCGTCCCGCCGCCAGCATTATCCGGCGCGCTGCGCCAGGGACCTTGCGGCTCGCGTCGCGGGCGGCAGCCAGCGTCGCAAACGGCCCATCCGTGCGCTCGGCATTGGCCCCCGCGCTCTGGCCTGTCCACGTGTCGTTGCCAGCAGGCGCTACATACCACACCGTCGGCGCCGCCGCGCAGCAGGCCCCGCTCAGGATTGCAGTCAGGAACAGGCCTTGCATCATGGTCATCCTCCATCACTCTGGGACCGCCGACCGTCGGGTCGGCTCTGGCCGCCGCCGATCTCCTGGGACCGCCGACCGTCGGGTCGGCTCTGGCCGCGAGTCGCGGCCGCTCCATTCCTCCTGGACCGCCCGTGGCCTCACGGGCAGTACCCGCCGTGCGCAGCACCCCGCCGTGCGCGGCGCCCGTGCTATAGTGCGTCTGCATTCTGCAGGCACCGGACGCACGGAGAGTCATCCCTATGCCCAGCTACCCTGCCGCCGATCCGGCCACCGACTGGACCCGCAGTCGCCCGGACATCGTAGTGTACATCCCCCGCGGCAAACCGTACAACGACACCGACAACAAGCACTTCCATACACTCCGCGAACTGCCCATCGCCGGTCTGCAGGCGACCCTGGTACAGCAGGGCGTACCGCTCTAAACAACCCTGGAGGAGCTCCATGTCTGGCCTCGCCCGCGTGCTCGCTACCGCCGCTGCCTGCGCTCTGCTGGCGGGCGGCTGCGCCACCCCGCCCCTGCCGACCGAACCGACGATCTACGTCTCGCCGCAGGGCAACGATGCCTGGTCCGGGACGCAGCGCCAACCGTCGCAGGCTGGGAACGACGGGCCGCTGGCGTCCGTGTCGAAAGCGGTGGCGGCGGCGCGCGCGCTCCGCCCGCCGGGGGCGCCCCGGGTGCACGTCGTCTTCGCTCCGGGCTACTACTCCCTGGACCACACCATCGAACTCGGGCCGGCGGATTCCGGCCTCAGCCTCGAGGGCAGCCCTGACAACGCGGTCGTGCTCAGCGGCGGGCGCCGCATCCGGGGCTGGACGCCCTGGAAGGGCCGCATCCTGCAGGCGCCACTGCCGGCGGACGCCGTCCCCGACCTCGGTTTCCGCGAACTCTACTACGCGGACCGCCTGATGACCTGGGCGCGCGTGCCCAACGCCGATCCGGAGCATCCACGCACCGGCGGCTTTCTGCAGAACGCGGCGGTGGCCGCGGCTGACACCAAGACCGTCTTCGTCTACCCCGAGGGCGCGCTCCGGCCAGAGAGTTGGGCGCATCCCGAACGCGCCTGGATCCAGTTCCACGACTCGCTCAACTACGAGACCCAGTATTGCCCGTTGCGGGCCGTGGACGCCACCACGCGCACCCTCACCGCGGAGCGCGGCGTCTACGTGCTCGGCAAGGGCAACCCCTTCTTCCTCTGCGGTCTGCTCGAGGAACTCGATGCCCCGGGCGAGTGGTGTGTGGATCCCGACCGGCGCGTGCTCTACTTCTGGCCCCCGGCGGGCAACCCGAACGGCCACGACCAGGTGGTCGTTCCCGTCCTGACCTCCGCCTTCGTGCTCACGGGCGACGTCGCCAGCGCCGCCTGGGTCGATGACGTGCGTCTCGACCGGCTGGCCATCCGCGCCTGCCGTGGTCGTGCCATCGCGGCGCGCGGCGCCCGCCGACTCGCGGTGACGGCCTGCGACCTCCGCCATGCCGAGGTCGGCGTCTACCTCGGCGATGACACGCACGCCTGCCGCGTCGTCGGCTGTGACATCACCGCCACCCAGGGCGACGGCATCAGCATCCTCGGCAGCAGCCAGGACCACGAGCGCGTCAGCGACCACGCCATCGACAACAACCACATCTGGGACATCGGCTGGGGCCGCATCCACAACCGCTGCGGCGGGGTCTACATGCACCGCGTCAGCCGCTGCCGGATCACCCGCAACCTGATCCACGACACTCCGCGTTACGCCATCGGCATGGACGTCGGCGGCGACTGCGAGATCGCCTACAACCATGCCCACCATGCCAACCTGGTGACCCAGGACACCAGCATCATCGAGGCCGCCACCGCCCTCGACTGGGGCCTGCCCATGGCGGAACAGATGGCCCGCAACCGCCAGTGGAACTGGAATAACTCCATCCACCACAACCGTATCCACGACTCCGGCGGCTGGGGCACCGATGCGCAGGGGCAACTGCGCACGCCGCAGTACTCCTGGGGGATCTACCTCGATACCCACTCCAGCGGCTGGCAGGTCCACGATAACGTCATCTACAACACCGTCCTCGGCGCCTACATGGTCAACGGCGGCATGGAGAACGCCTTCACCAACAACGTCTGTGTCGACGGCCAGGAGAACCAGGCCTATCTCAGCGTCTGGCCCAAGTACCAGACCACCGGCAACCAGGTCGCCCGCAACCTCTTCGTCGCCCCCGGCGGCACCAGCAACCTCTACACGGTGCGCAAGGCGGACCGCGAGGGCTACGCCTTCGACAGCAACCTCGTCTGGGCCGGTGGCGACGCCCCGCGCGTTAACGGCGTCGCCGGCTTGTCGCGCCGCGATTCCTGGGGCGGCTGGCTGAAGCTCGGTCAGGACCAGCGTAGCCTCGTCGCCGATCCGCAGTTCGTCAACCCGGCGCGCCGCGACTACCGCCTCAAACCCACCTCGCCCGCCTTCGGCCTGGGCTGCAAAGCCATCGCTCTCAGCGCGGCGGGCCTCTACGCCAGCCCGGAGCGCCGCACGTGGCCGTGCCGCGAGACCACGGTCAGACGCGACGCCACCTCCTACGCTCCGGCCACCGTCGCCGCGCCGGCCCAGCCCGTGCTGCGCACCTACGAGGACGCCCCGGTCGGCGCCGGCGAAACCGGTGCCCACGGCGGCAACAAAGGCGGAGCCACGGCGGCAGTCACCGACGAGACGGCGGCGGGCGGCACGCGCAGCCTGAAGTTCAGCGATGCCGCCGGTACCGAGCAGAGCTTCTTCCCCTACGTGACCTACCCGCTGGAACTCGAGCAAGGCACGCTGCGCCTGGACTTCGACCTGCGCTGGGAGAGCGGCGGCATGCTCGCCCTCGACTGGCGCGATGATCCCTATGCCTTCAATATGGGCCCGAATCTGACCACCACGGCCGACGGCTGGCTCTCGGCCAATGGCCTGAAGCTGCTGCAACTCCCGGCCGGCCACTGGCTACACGTCGAGATCCTCTGCCACCTCGGCGACCGCGCCAACGGCACCTACGACCTGACCCTAACCCTGCCGGGAGCCACGCCACAGGTCTACAAGGCCCTCGCCTGCTCGCCTCTGTTCACGACGCTCAACTGCGTCGTCTTCATGGGCGTGGCCGAGGCGCCCGGGATATTCTACATCGACAATCTTGCCTTTGTGCCCGGAGCGGCGAAACCATGAGCGCGCGCCACCACCGGCTCCTTCACCGCAACCGCTGCCTGGAGGGCGAAACTCCTGCTGAGCCGCTGGCCGCAGGACGGGCCCCTGGACGGCTTGCCGCCGGCCACGCGGCGCGCCGTTCCTCGCCCTGGTGCTGTGTGCTCCTGCTGGCCGCCGCGCTAGCGCTGCCGGCGCTGGCCGCCGACAACGCCAACCGGCCCCTGGTCGGCTTTCTCCTGCCACAGGGGGCCGACACGGCGCCGGCGCCCGAACTCGCCGCCGCCCTGGCCGTAGCCCACGAGGCCGGTCCGGTCCGCGAACTCACCGTGCGCCCAGACGGCTCCCTCGCCGACCCCGCGGGGACCACCGCGACGCTGGCCGGCCTCCCGGTCGTCTGGTACCACCAGGGCGATCTGGCCGCGGCGGCTGGGCCCGTCTACAGCGCCAATGCGCTGGCGGCGCTCAAGGCCTACGTGAGCGACGGCGGCGCGCTGTTTCTCAGCGGCGCGGCGCTGGGCTTGGTGGAGCCGCTCGGGGCGGAGTCCGCGGTCCCACGCCGGGGCGGGCCGGGGGATGACCGCTCGGGGGCGGGAGTGGTCCCCGTCGTCCCCACCCACCCCGTATTCCGCGGCCTCCCCGGCAACGGCACCGTCATCGAGATCAGCGACGCCGGCTACCCTGCCTTCGCGGACTTCCATGGCACCGACGGGCCTTTTGGCGGCATGCTTCTCGGCCGCAGTCCCGGCGGCGTCGAGAACCCGCTGGTCGAGTACCGCCTGGGCAAAGGCCGCATGGTCGCCATGGGCTGGCGCTTGCCGCACTACAGTTACACGGCCAATCCGCAGCGCCGCCAGTTGGTCCGACTGACGACGAATATCCTCGCCTACCTCGCCGACCCGGCCCAGTGGCAGCCAGTGGTCATCCGCCCGGCGGCCTCCGCCACCGACCCGGCACCGACGCCTGCGCACCTCGGCGCCGCTCTCGATGCCCTGGAACGAGCCCTGCGCGACCTGGTGGCCACCTTCGGCGCTGACTACCCCGAGGGCCCGGCGGCCCTGGCGCAACTGGGTCACCTCCGACAGGCGCTGCCCGCCCTCGCGGACAGCAGCCCCCCCGCGGGGCTGGCAGACCTCGCTCAGGAACTCGCCGATCTGCGCCGCCGCGCGCTGCTGGCGAATCCGCTGCTGCGCTTCCAGGCACTGCTGTTGATCAAACGTCATCCCAGCCAGCTCGGCCTGCCGCAGAACTGGCAGAGCAACTCCTGCCTGCCACGCCGTGGCTACGACAACGAGATCGCCGTCCTCTCCCCGGTCTCCCCGGAAGGCACCCTGCGCACCCTCTACCGGCCGCCCAACGGCGAATTCGTGGGCGACGTGGATCTGGATTTCGACGGCCAACGACTGCTGTTTTCCATGCCAGATCCGGCCCAGCGCTGGCAGGTCTTCGAGATGCCCACCGCCGGCGGCACGCCCACGCCCCTGCCCCTGATCGCCGAGCCCGATGTGGATAACTACGACGCCTGCTACCTGCCGGACGGCAACGTTATCTTCACCTCCACGGCGCCGTTTGTCGGCGTCCCCTGCGTAACCGGCTCATCGCACGTCACCAACCTCTTCCGCTATGACCGCGAACCCGCCCAGATCCGCCAACTGACCTTCGACCAGGACCACAACTGGTGCCCTACCGTCCTCGACGACGGGCGCCTGCTCTACCTGCGCTGGGAGTACTCGGACCTGCCCCACTTCGCGGCGCGGATCCTCTTCCACATGAACCCCGACGGCAGTAACCAGACGGAATTCTATGGCAGCAACTCCTACTGGCCGAATGCCATGTTCTACGCCCGGCCGGTGCCTGGCCACCCCAGCCAGTTCGTGGCCATCGTGGGCGGGCACCATGACCCGCCCCGCATGGGTGAACTGGTCCTCTTCGATACCGCCCGCGGCCGTCATGAGGCCGACGGCGTGATCCAGCGCCTGCCAGGGTTTGGGCAACCCGTGCAGCCGATCATCCTCGACGGCCTGGTGCAGAACAGTTGGCCGAAGGTGCTGCATCCCTGGCCGCTGGCTGCCGCCGGGTCTGAGCGTGGCGCGGGCCGTTACTTCCTGGCTGCCGCGAAGCCCACGCCGGCCGCACCGTGGGGCCTCTACCTCTGCGACATCTTTGACAACCAGGTGCTGATCAAGGAGTTGCCCGGCTATGCGCTGCTGGAACCCCTGCCGCTGCACGCCCGGCCGCGGCCGCCCGTGATCCCGTCCCGTCTCGAGCCTGACCGCCAGGACGCCGTGGTCTACCTGACCGATGTCTACCGTGGGCCGGGCCTGCAGGGCGTGCCCCGGGGAACCGTGACTGCACTGCGCCTGTTCACCTACCACTTCGCCTATCACGGCATGGGCGGCCAGATCAACCGCGTTGGTCTCGATGGTCCCTGGGATATCAAGCGGGTCATCGGTACCGTCCCGGTCGATCCCGACGGCTCGGCGCTGTTCCGCGTGCCGGCCAACACCCCCATCTCCGTGCAACCCCTGGACCGCGATGGCAAGGCGCTGCAGT
Organism: uncultured Victivallales bacterium; assembly: GCA_903837355.1. Taxonomy (GTDB): domain Bacteria; phylum Verrucomicrobiota; class Lentisphaeria; order Oligosphaerales; family JAFGRS01; genus CAILUI01. Next base: position 57,095 of record CAILUI010000238.1, on the reverse strand, counting down.
TGATGCGCAGTTGGCTGACAGCGATGCCCGGCGAGGTGCTCTCCTGCGTCGGTTGCCATGAGCCGCAGAACAGTGTCGTTCCCGCTCGCGCCACGCAGGCGGCAGTGCAGACACCGGCAGAGATCACGCCCTGGTATGGTCCCACGCGCGGGTTCAGCTTCGAGCGCGAGCTGCAGCCGGTCCTCGATGCACACTGCGTGCGCTGCCACGGCGGCACTCCCGCCGCCGCCGCGCTGCCGGCTCTCCAGCGCGCCCCGGCGGTGCACCCCCAGGCCGCCAGCGCCGACTACAACAACGGCACGACCTTCACCCCGGCCTACCTGGCCCTGCGCGCCTTCGTGCGCTCGCCAACCATCGAAAGCGACATGCACCTGCTGACCCCGGGCGAGTACCACGCCGACACCACGGCCCTGTTCCGTCTGCTGCAGCGGGGACACCACGGGGTCCAGCTCGATCCGGCCGGCTGGGACCGCCTGATCACCTGGATCGACCTCGGCACCCCCGCACACGGTACCTGGTCCGAGATCGTCGGCACGGAACGCGTCGACGCCCAGCGCGACCGCCGCCGGGCCATGCTGCAGCGCTATGCCGGCCGCGACGAGGACCCCGAGGCACGCCTGGTCAGCCCCTACGCCCCTCTCGCCCCGACGCCCGCCGCCCCGACGCCCCCGGCCAAGGCTCCCGCGGCGGTGCCGTGCCCCGGCTGGCCCTTCGACGCCGCCCAGGCGCAGGCCCGTCAGAACGCCCCCGGCCCCGCCACGCGCCGGCTGACCTTGGCCCCCGGCGTGACCCTCGACCTGGTCCGCCTCCCGGCTGGCGAGTTCGTCATGGGCGATCCGGCCAGCAACCCCGACGCCCTGCCGCAGCGACGCGTCGCCCTGCCGCAGCCCTTCTGGATCGGCTGCTACGAGGTCACCAACGCTCAGTTCGCCCTCTTCGACGCCAGCCACGACAGCCGCCTCGAAACCGGCGATTTCCTGCAGTTCAGCGTTCAGGAACGCGGCTACCCGGTCAATGCCCCCGACCAGCCCGTCTGCCGCGTCTCCTGGGACCGCGCCCGCGCCTTCTGCCGCTGGCTGACGGAACGCACCGGCGAGCCCTTTGACCTACCCTGTGATGAGGAGTGGGAGTACGCCTGCCGGGCCGGTACGAGCAGCGCCCTCTGGTACGGCAGTGCCGATGCGGACTTCGCAGCCTACGCAAACCTCGCGGATGCCTGCCTGCGCCGCGTCGATACCTTTGGTTGGGGCCTGCCCTCCGGCGCGATCCCGCCCTGGCGCCCGGCCATCGACAGCGTCAACGACGGCCACCGGGTCAGCGCCCCAGTGGGCAGCTACACGCCCAATCCGTGGGGACTCTACGACCTGCACGGCAACGTCGCGGAGTGGACGCGAACGGCTGCTGACTCGCCGGCGAACGGCGGCGCCGCCGATGCCCTCCCGGCGGACGCCCGCCTGGTCGTCCGCGGGGGCTCCTGGTACGACCGGCCACCCGACGCGCGCAGCGCCAGCCGCCAGGCCTGCCGACGCTACCTGGGCCGCTTTGACGTCGGCTTCCGGGTGATGCTGTCAGCGCCCCCAACGGAACGGCGCTGAGGATGCCGGAATGGGACGACGCCCGGCCTGCCGTAGCGGCCCGAAACCCGACTCGGAGTCGAAGACGAGTTTCCGAACGATGCTTCCCTGCCTGCTGAGCACGATCGCGCTGGCCCCCCTGACGGCGAGCGGTGACGGGCCGACCAACCTCCTCACCAACCCGTCGTTCGAGGCCGTAGACGCGGATGGAGTCCAGGCCTGGCGCTCGCGGGCATGGGCCGGTGCGGAGGGCTGCGCGTGGACGCTCGAGACGCCGGGGAGAACGGACGCGCGCTCCCCTGCTAACGCATGCCGCGCTCCAGCCGGCGGATGAGGAAGAAGGTGCCCACACCCATCACTGCCATGGCCAGGAGAAACAGCGCGTAACCCAGCTTCCAGTGGTGGTCGAAGCCGATCATCGCCGAGAACTCCGACATGCCGCCAACGCCGGCAAAGAAGCTCGGTACCGCCACCGCGATCACCAGCGCGTTGAGGTTCTTCATCATCACGTTCAGGTTGTTGCTGATGATCGACGCCCGCGCATTCATCAGGCCAGCCAGGATGTTCGAGTAGATCATCGCCTGCTCGTAGCACTGGCGGTTCTCAATGAGTACGTCGTCGATGAACTCAACATCCGGCGGATGGAAACCGACCGTGACCGGGTTGTTGGCATTGTTCTTCAGCCGCTCGATGACCGCGCCGTTCGAGTGGATGGCGTTGACGTAGTACACCAGGCTCTTCTCCAGGGCAAACAACTGCAGCAACGAGGTGTTGTCCACGCTCAGCTCGATGCGCTGCTCGATCTCCGCCCCCATGCTGTTGATCACGCGCAGGTGACCGGTGAAGTGCTGAACCGTCCGCGATAGGACCTTCAACACCATCTCCTGCAGGCTCTGCAGGTTGGTGAGTGGGCGGCCGTCGTAGAAGGGCACGTCCTCGGAGAGGATGGCGATCACGCGGTCACGGAACATGAACAACCCCATGGAGTCGACCTTGAACACCAGTTGTGCGGGACAGGCATAGCCCTTGGGGCGCTTGAGGATGATGGCCAGATGTTCGGGCTCGAGCTCGACACGCGCCACTTCGTCGGGGTCCAGCGCTGAGGCCAGCGTGTGCTCGTCCAGCGCCCAGCGCGTCACCAGTTCGCTGCGCTCCTCCGGGCTCGGGTTGACGTAAATCTGGACCGTGCTCTCGTCGGCACCGCACTCCACCAACTTACCGGCCAGGATACGCAGGTGTTTGGGCATAGACATTCACCCCGTGTAGCGTCGGTAGGCGGGCAGACGCTGGAACACCAGACGGTTGGCATCGTGGAAGTTATGAGCGCCGCGATAGGCGGTCCGGACGAGGTAGATGATGTCCTCCCCGTCGAACTGCCAGTCGACATACTGGAACCCGGTCAGCTTCAGCGACAGGTTCCAGGGCAGGCCGGTATCGTCCTCGAGCAGGCGGACGGCCACCCGCCACGAACGCAGGTCGTCGGAAACCGCCAGGGAGAGGACATTGCGCTGGGCCGGGGTGCCGGGATCGGTGTTGTTGTTGCAGAGGGTGAGGTAGCGGCCGCTGAGCGCATCGCGCCGAATAGTGAACTTGGTCATGCCGCCGGGGAAGTCGATGAAGCCGGTAGCCGGGTCAAAGGCGAGACTCCGCCCGTCGTCAAGCACCCGCACCATGGCGGCCTTGTCGGCCAGGGGCGACGAGTGGACCCGCAGGATGTTCCAGAGGGCCCCCTGCGGATCGGCGACGACGTTGCCCTCAAGCCAGCCGGGGTTGTCGAGTTTCGGCCAGGCGGCCGGCAGCCAGCCGGGATCGAAGGCGAGGGGGGTACTGACGGTCCACTGGCGGGCATCCAGCAGGTCGGCATCCACCGCCACGGAGAGCACCAGGCTCTTGAAGCCGCGCCCCCAGACGGCGTGCTCGCAGTCCTCGAAGGCGCGATACAGTCGGCCATTCCAGCACAGCACCGGCACCGGGGCGCAGTGGTAGTTCGGGTTCTCGTGGTAGGTCCCACCCCGCACCAGCAAGCCGCTACGCTCGTCGGCGGGATGCGTCCAGGTGAAGCCGTTGTCGTCACTGCGGCGGATGACGACCGAGCCATACTGCTGGCTGACGCCGAAGAGGTAGAGCCGCCCCTGGTGGACAAAGAGGCTGCTCCAGTAGGCATTCATCACGTGGGTGATCGGGGTCCAGGACCGGCCCTCGTCGGTCGACCGGTAGAGGCTCAACAGGGCCTCTTCGCGCTCGTGGTTGCGCGGACAACCCGGACCGAAGTAGTCGTGAGAGGCGAGCAGCGCGCCATCCGGGGCACGCACGAGCGCCGGGCTGCCCAGATAGGTCCGGGTCTGCTCCGGCTGGAACTTGATCTCGACCCCCTGCATGCGTCGCTCCTGCTGTGGCTCGTCACCTTCGGCCGGTGGCACACTGCTCGGTACCATAGCCCGTGCGCCACTACTTGCCCTGGCGACGGGCGCCCGCAGGCAGGCTGTTCAGTCTGGTCGTGCCCCGCGCTCCCGGCAACCACGCAGCCGCCGCCCGCCGAGGTCTGTCTCGATCCGTACCCGGACCCACTGGTTCGCCGCGAGGTCGGGGGCGTCGGGGATTTCGACGCTCAGATAGTTGTCGGACCAGCCCTGCCAGAAGCCCCGCGGTGTACGGGCCTCGGTGATGATCTCCAAGGTCTGGCCGATCTGCGAGCGCGCCAAGGCCTTGGCCTTCTCCAGTCCCAGACGGCTGAGCTCCGCGGCGCGGCGTGCCGCCAGATCCCCGGGTACGGTGCCCGGCAACACCGCCGCCGGTGTACCCTCGCGCACCGAGTAGGTGAACACATGCAGATGGTTGATCGGCAGACAGCGCACCGTCTCGCGGCAGCTCTCAAAGCTGGCCGCGGTCTCGCCCGGGAAACCGACGATGATGTCGGACCCCAGGCAGAGACCGGGAAGCGCCGTCGCCGCGGCCTGGGCGATGCCCGTATACTCGGCCACCGTGTAGCGCCGCTGCATGGCCCGCAGAACGGTGTCCTCGCCGTACTGCAGCGGCAGGTGCAGGAAACGGCAGAGGCGAGGCTCCCGGCCCATGAGCCGGATCAGTCGCGGCAGAACCGAGCCCGGTTCGGTGGACCCAAGACGCACGCGGAACCCCGGCCCCAACGCCAGGATCGCCTCGACCAGATCAGCCAGATCACGGCCCTGATCGGAGTAGGTGGCGATGTTGACCCCGGCCAGGACGATCTCGCGGTGCCCGCGCCGCCGCAACTCGTCGGCTTCCCGCAGGGCATCCGACCACTGGCGCGAACGCGCCGGCCCGCGAACCCGGGGGACGATGCAATAGCTGCACCCGAAATCGCAGCCCTCCTGGATCTTCAGATTGGCACGGGTGCGCTCCGGGTAGACCCCGGTCCCGGCTTCGCTGAAGGCCGCGGGGGGTGCCTCGCGCCGCGGGACGGCGCCGACATGGACGCTGGGTTGCCGCGGCCGTTCCAGGCCCCGGGGCAGGATCTGGCTGAGGCGCGTCTTGGCGACGTTGCCGACGATCAGATCCACCTCCCCATCCGCCTGCCAGGCCGCCGCCTCCAGTTCCGCGGCACAGCCGACCACGACGACTACGGCGTCCGGACAGCGCCGCCGGGCGCCATGGACCGCCTTGCGCGTCTTCGCGGCGGATTCAGCCGTGACCGTACAACTGTTCACCACCAGGAGTTCGGCCGGCGTGCCCCATGGCACCAGACGGTAACCGTGCTCCACAAGATCAGCCCCAAGCAGCGCCGTATCGGCCTGATTCAGGCGACAGCCGAGGGTATAGATAGCCGCACGTTTCGGCGGCGCGTCATCTGCGCTCATAGCAGGGCCGTCCAGCGGCGATAGCGCTCCCTCAGGCGGCGGACCCGCGCGGGGTCCGGCCGGTGCAGCCTCGCCCCCACCGCCGTCGCCGTGCAGGGCGGCAGACCGGCGCTCATGGCCGCCGCCCCGAGCAGCGCATCGCCGTGACCGCGGCTCACCGGAATGCCGAGGACGTCGGCCAGCAGAGCCAGCCACACCGCACTCTTCCCGCCACCGCCAATCACGGCGATCTCCTGAAGCGGCGCCGCCGCGCCGAGGTTGACCTCGAGCAGCCGCCGTAAGGCGAAGGAAATGCCCTCCAAGACGGCGTAGGCGGCGCTCGCGGTGTCCGTGACCGGCTCGCTCCACGGCTGCCCGCAGGCGATCCGGCTCGGTTGAAAGAACGGCGCCGCCGCCTCACGCTGCGCCTCGACCACGTCCCGCGCCGCGGCATCGAAGGCAGCCGGGCCAGCCCCGGGCAGGAGTTGCCGGCGCGCCCAGTCCAGAGCCTGGCAACCGTGGTCGCTGGTACCCAGTTCGTAGTACGTGCCCCCCGGGTACGGCCCCCAGCAGCCGCCGGGGTTGTAGGGGCCAGGGCAGCCGCCGGCATGTCGATAGACAACCAGCGCGGTACCCAGCGTCACCACCATGCCGCCGCGCTCGCACGCATTGCCGTACGCTCCCGCCGTCTGGTCATTGCCGGCGAAGGTGACCGCGACCTCGGGACGGAACAGCTCGCTGTACGGTGCCGCTGTGGCTGCCACCGTCGCGCCGACGTCCACGAGCCGCGGCATACGCTCGCTGGCGACGCCGCAGGCCGTCAGCGCCGCTTGCCACCAACCGCCCGTCAGCAACGAGTAGGCACCGCCCATCGCCGCGAGATTCCGGTCGGTCGTGTTGGTCACGCCCAGGCGCTCGGCCAGGAAACCAGGCAGGGTAATGACCCTCCCGGTGGACGCCTCGCCGCCGCCGACGTGCCGTGACACCCAGAGCAGTTTGCTGAGCTGCAGTTGGGGCAGGGGAGGCGCAAAACTGCAGTGTCGGTGGAAGTCGGGCCCGAGCGTGGCCGTCAGCTCCGCAGCTTCGGCTTCGGCCCGCCTGTCCATCCAACTGTAGAATGGCGTGATCATCCGCCGCCCGTCGGCACTGCCGAGCGCAAAGGTCTGCGCCTGGCTGGTAAACGCCACCGTCGTCACGGCGTGCACGGCGCTGCCGGCCTGAGCGCAAGCGCTTCCCGCCAGTTCGCGGAAGGCGCTCCAGACGTCGTCCGCGCCGATCTCTACCTCCGGGCCACCCTGGACCGCATAGCGCAGGGCCACACTGCCTTCCCCCAGGCGCTCCAAGGTCGGAGCGAACAGCGCCGCCTTGAGCGTCGTTGAACCGCAGTCTACGGCCAAAATCAGCCCTGGGCTGGACCCCATCAGCGCACCTCCCGTCGCCGCGCGCTTCGCCAGGTGTCACCCAGCACCGCCAGCACGAGCCCCAGCAGAATCAGCACGGTGCCGCTCGCGGTATACGCATTGACGCGCTCGCCGCGCAGCCCCATGGCCAGTGCTGTGGCGATGACGGGCTTCAGGAAGAAGGTCACCGAGGCGCGGTACGCCGACGTCTTCGCCAGACCGTAATAGTAGAGGCCGTAGGCCAGGGCGGTGCCAGCGAGGGTGACGTAGAGCAGCGGCCAGAGCCCTTTCGAGAGTTCTGGCAGAATGGGACTCGTACTGCGCCACAAACCGATGGGCAGTACCACCAGGCTACCGAACAACGCTGAGATCCCCATGGTCAGCAGCGGTCCGTAACGCGGTATGATCCGGCGTGAGACGCAGATGCCGATGGCAAAGAAGAACGCCGACCCGACCATGACCAGCAAACCCTTGATCGACGCGCTCTCAAGGTGTCCCGACTCAAAGGCAAAGCACAGCACCCCCAGCCCACCCAACACCACCGCCACACTCTGCCGCAGGCTGACCCCCTCGCGGTTGATCAGTGGCGCTAACAGGGCCACAAAGACGGGGTTTGCACTGAAAACCACCGCCGCAGAGGAGGCGTTGTGGAAGGCCAGAATGGCGACATGGAACAAACTGATGCTGAGCGCGATACCGACGACGCCATTGAGGCACAGAATACCTAGATCCCGCGGCCCCAGCACCACCCCCCGCTGCCTGGCGCTGGGAATGCCAATAGCCAGCAGACAGAGACCGGTCACGAAAAACCTCAGGAAGACGAGCAGGAAGGGATCGATGTGAGCGCCGCAGCCCACCTGAATCGCTTTGCTGGCGATCTCCACGGTACTGAACAGCACGATCGCGCCGAGCAATGCCAGCGTCCCCGCGGGGTTGGAGCCAGGCGCCCGGTCACTCATACCACCGACACCACTCCTTCCTGAACGCAGTACGTCGCCGCCGCCCTCCCCACCAGTTCCAGCGGTGTCGCGGTAGCGGTCACGATCACCTGATCCGCCTGTTGTACGGCCTCGAGGAAGGCCCCGCGTCGCGGGCTATCGAGTTCGCCAATCACATCGTCAACCAGAGCCACCACCGCCCTGGTCGTACTCGCCTCCTGACGAGCCCTGTCGAGCGACGCCAAACGCAGGGCGAGACAAGCCATACGGCACTCACCCTCGGAGCCGCAGGTGCCCAGGGCTCTACCGTTCAAGGTGATGGCGAGATCCGCTCGGTGCGGCCCGACCGAGGTATGGCCCTCGCGACGGTCACGCTCGCTGTTTCGCCAAAGTGCCTCGGCGAGTACTGCCTCCAGCACGTCCTCCGAATCCACGGGCGAATCCTTCGTGATTCCCGGACAGGCGTACGACACCGCCAATACCCGCCGCTGTCCACCGAGAAGTCTTACCGATAGCTCTCTCAGTGTCTCGCCCAGGTCCGCCACGTGCTCCCGCCGTAACCACTCGACGCGCGCCCCATGGCGCACGATCACCTCCTCGTACGCCTTGAGCACGCTCGCCGGATACTGCTGCGGACTCCGCAGTGCCAAGTTTCGCGAATTCACCGCCTCCCGGTAACGCTGTAATTCCCCTAGGTAGGGCCCCCAGCGTTGCGAAATGGTGCTATCAAGGAAACGCCGACGTACACTCGCCGCTCCCTTCACCATCTCCATATCTTCAGGAACCAGGGGGATACACAGAAAGCGGTTGATGAAATCGCTGGCGCGCTCAACCGCCATCCCATTGAGTTGCAGGTAGCGCTTTGCCCCCTGACTCACGGCCACGGTCAAGCGCTCGCGGGGATCGCTAGCACCAATCTCACCCCGTAGCGTGAACGCCTCCGCAGCCCAGTGCCTCAGCTCTGCCACACCCTGGGTACGGAAGGAACGCAACCCGGCAAGATAGAAGATGGCTTCGAGCACATTGCTCTTGCCCTGACCGTTGCTGCCGATCAGGACAGTCACCCCCTTCACGAAAGCCATATCCAGCCGCCGCAGATTGCGGAAGTCCCACACCTGCAAGCGCGACAAGGTGCCCGTGCCCATCGTGATCGTCCGTCTGAGCCGGCCCTAGGCCCGCATCGGCATGACCACGTACAGGAAGCCTTCGTCCCCGGACATGGCCACCGGACTGTACTCATCGTTGAACTGCAGAATCAACTGGTCGCACTCAAGGTTCTTGATCGGCTCCGTGAAGAACAGAGGGTTGAAGGCAATGGCCAACGGTCCTCCCTCATACGATACGTCGATCGCCTCCTTCGCCTCCCCGACCTCAGCACTCGTCGCTGACACTACCATTTCCGCAGACGTCAGACTCAACTTCACCGCGGCACTGCTCTCACTGACCACCATCGCCACCCGGTTCAGAGCCTCGGCAAAGGCGACCCGCGGAATGGCCACCGACTGCGCAAATGTCGCGGGCACGACTTGACGGTAGTTCGGATAGATCCCCTCAACCAACTTCGATACCAGCAGCGTCTGGCCAAACTCAAACGACGCTCTGGCCGCACTGAGCCGCACCTTCACATCCCCGTCGCCCTCCAGCATGCGTCCCAGTTCCGCCACCACCTTCGCTGGCAGAATCACATCGCCATCCGCGATCCCTTCCCCCGCTAGATGCCGCTCAACCAGCGCCAAGCGCCGACCGTCAGTCGCCGCCACGGTCATCATCCCCTCGCGCACACTCAGCAGAATCCCATTCAGAACGTGCCGCGTCTCATCCTCACTGGTCGAGTAGGAGACCTTTGCCAAGGCTTTGCGCAACTCCCTCCCCGGCACCACGAAAAACCATTCCTCAGCAAACCCACTGTCCCGCGGAAAATCTTTCGGATCAAGCCCCACGATGCGGAAGAACGCTTTGCCGCACGTCACCGATGTCGTCTGTCCCTCATCCGTGGCCAACAGAACATCCCCCGACGGCAAAGCGGCCACGATCTGCGCAATCTTCCGCGCCGGTAGAGTCGTGCTCCCCCCCTCCTCAACCACCGCCGGAATCGCCGTGCGAATCGACATTTCCATGTCCGTCGCAGACAGATGCAGCCAGCCCTCGACGCTCTCGGCAAGAATGGTGCTCAGTACAGGCATCGGTGTACGGGTGCTAACGACGTTTCCCACCAAACGAATCGCGTTCAACAGATGGTCGCGGGCTACCGTGATCTTCATGATGCGTGAATCCCTGGCTGTTGGGGTCCGTGAAACCGTCTGATATCTCTATCTTACATATATAGATAGGCCAATATCACTAGAGCTGTTCACATGTCAAGCACTGTATTGTAAATACATTAATACAAAATACTTATCAACATCCAATACCCGGCTAATATCGTGTTGACAAACTGTGTATTCACGTCATACTAACCTTGTCAGCAGGAAAACGACGGAGTCGGGGGGGACTTGTTGTCAGGGTTACTGACATGGCCCCCTCGACCATCCGGTGCACCGGGGTGAGGGTGAATTCTATGGACGACGTACGCATAGACGAACTGTGTCAGCGTATTCCGTCTCTGCAAGTCGTGATCCCCCAGTTCCGCGCGGCCTACGCCCTCTGCCAAACGGCGTTTCTGACCGGGGGTACCTTGTTCATCTGTGGCAATGGCGGCAGCCATGCCGATGCCGGGCATATCAGCGGCGAGTTGATGAAGGGGTTTCTCAGGCCACGTCCGCTCGAGGAGAGGGAGCAAACGCGTCTGTGTGAGCAGTTCGGGGCGCCTGGGGCTCTGCTGGCCCGCCGGCTGCAAAGAGGACTGCGAACTCAGGTACTGGGCGCCGATGGGGCCCTGACAACCGCAGTCAGTAACGATACTGACGGGGACCTGATCTTCGCCCAGCCACTGTACGTCATGGCCCGCCCCGGCGACGTCCTGCTGGCACTGTCGACCTCAGGTAACGCCCGTAACGTCATCATGGCCTGCCGAGTCGCCATACTGAAGGGTCTACCCATCATCGGCTTCAGTGGCGCCAACGGTGGCCTCCTTGCCGGTCTGGCCAGTGTCTGTCTGTGCGTGCCGGCCAGCGAGACGTACCTGATCCAAGAGCTGCATCTGCCACTGTACCATTGCCTGTGCGCACTGCTGGAGGAGGAGTTCTTCACATCGTGAACGGTCCCAGTTGCTGAGAGACGGACCCCTCGTCGCCCCCCCCTCGGGCAGCCGCAGTGGCAGGTCCCTGCAGAAGCAGATAGGGCTCATAGTCTCCGAACAGACCGTGCAAAGGGTGGCCGAAGAGCCCAGAGTAGCATCCATAGTATATTGTCTATAAATAAGTTACAGAACGTTCATTGACTTGCTTTTGAGAGCAGGATACAATAGATGTTCTGGCGACATGGGCAATTTGGTGTCAACGCGCCGCCAAAACAGGGTGGACGAAACGCGGCCGCAGTCAGAGTGCGGCGGAGCCGCAAGCAGGCGTCAGCATGAGAATAACGTGTCGAGGCGACCTAGCATCGTACGGCAGGTGACACTGTGACAGGTTCAGACGATTTCGTGCTTGATCTGCTGCAGTCACGCGGCATTGTCAGCGACAGCCACGTGGCTGAGGCGCGCGAGCACGCGCAGTTGGGGGGCACGTCTGTCGTTGACGCGCTCATCCTGCTGAAACGCGTCTCCGAGGACGATGTGCTGCACCTCGTGGCCGCCGAATACGGTATGGACACGTTCGAGTTCAGCTCGGACTTCAAGATCCCCCCGGATGTCGTCGCGGCCGTCCCTACCGATATCGCCCGTCGCTATCACATCGTTCCGGTCATGCGCAATGAGGGGACTCTGACCGTCGCCATGTCAGACCCCAGCGACCTCGAGGCGCTGGATTCGATCCGCTACATTCTCCGCACCGATGTGGAGGGGGTGGTCGCCAGCCGGAAGGCCATCGAACGGGCCCTGGAATACTACTACGGCGATGTCGGTGACTCCGTCGAGTCCTTCCTGGAGGAGATGACCGAAGGCAGTCTCGACATTGGCGAAGTGGCCACTACCGATGTGACCACGGAGACCAGTGAGGAGGAGGATGACGAAGCCCCGATCATCCGCCTCGTCTCGCTCCTCATCCTCGAAGCCTTCCGCACGCGGACCTCGGATATCCATCTGGAACCCATGGAGAAACGCTTCCGTATCCGCTACCGCATCGATGGCGTTCTCCATGAGGTCGAGAATCCACCCAAGTACCTGCAGAACAACATCCTTAGTCGTCTGAAGCTGATGGCAGGCATGGACCTCTCCGAGCATCGTGTCCCGCAGGACGGACGCATCCGCGTGCCGGCCATGGGCCGCGAACTCGACCTGCGCGTGTCCGATATCCCCTGCAGCCATGGCGAGTCCATCGTCATGCGTATCCTCGATAAGAGCAGCGTCATGCTCGGTATCTCGGAACTCGGATTCCTGGAGGACGATCAGCAGACCATCCTCAAGATCATCAGCTTCCCCGACGGCATCTTCCTGGTGACCGGTCCTACGGGTAGCGGCAAGACCACGTCCCTCTACTCGTTCCTCCATACCCTGAACCAACCGACGCGTAAGATCATCACCGCGGAAGACCCGGTCGAGTACGAGTTGTCAGGCATCAACCAGGTGCAGATCAACGCGGAGATCGGCTTGTCCTTCTCCCACGCCTTGCGCTCCATGCTGCGCCAAGCCCCCAACGTCATCATGGTGGGTGAGATCCGCGACGCGGAAACCGGCGAGATCGCCATCAACGCGGCGCTGACGGGGCACTTGGTGTTCAGTACCCTGCACACCAATGACGCCCCGAGTGCCATCACCCGACTGATCGATATGGGCATCAAGCCCTTCCTCGTCGCCTCCGCCGTCCGCGCCATCATGGCGCAACGACTGGTGCGCCGAATGTGCAAGAACTGCCCGGAACCGCACCAGCCGACCGCCGATGAAATCGAGTCCCTCGGCCTTCCTGCAGACCACTTTGCCGATGCCAAACTGATGGTGGGACGCGGCTGCTCCGAATGCAACGGCGGCTACAAGGGCCGCATGGGTATCTACGAGATCTTCATCCTGGAGGACAATATCCAGGAGCTGATCTACGCCAAAGCGGACTCTGGCCAGATCCGCACCAAGGCCATTGCCAACGGCATGCGCACGCTGCGCCAGGACGGCCTGCGCAAAGCGAGTATCGGCCTGACCTCCCTGGAAGAGGTGATACGCTCGACGGTCGGCGACGATCAGGAGTAGAGGCCCAGCCGCCCCTGTTGCCGCCCGAGGAAGGATAGCGCCATGCCCATTGAAATGGATGCCGAGATCAGCGCCATCTGGCATCTTCTGCTGGACTCCGGGAAGGCCCAGGAGGCCCAGCTCGAGGAGATCTTCGAGGAACACGAGCGCACCGGCCGCTCGTTTACCACTGTCCTCTACAACTACGACATCATCGAGGAGGACGAACTCCTCACCATGATCGCCGAGAACCTCGGCACCGAGTTCGTGTCGCTGAAGATGGGGGAGATCCCTGACGATCTCAAGGGGCGTCTGAAGCCCGAAGTGGCCCGCATGTACGGCGTGATCCCCGTTCGGGAAGAGGGGGGCGTGCTCTACGTCGCCGCCCTCGAACCGATGGGCTACCGCATGATCGATGAGCTGCATTTCCTGGTCGGGCAGGAATGCCGCGTGCTCGTCGCCCGGCCGCACGAGATCGAGGAGGCGCTCGACAACCTCTACCCGGAGGGCGCCGGCACTATTCAGGACGTGCTTGGCGAACTGGAAGCCACCCACAAGAGCCGCTACATCGACGAGACCAACGTGGAGTCCCTCGAGGCTGCTGCCAACGATGCACCGATCGTGCGCTTCGTCAACATCATCCTCTCGCAGGCCATCAAGGACCAAGCCAGCGACGTCCACTTCGAACCCTTCGCCGATGAGTTCCGCATCCGCTACCGCATCGACGGCGCACTCTATGAGATGGCGCCGCCTCCCAAGCATCTCGCTGTACCGGTGATCAGCCGCATCAAAGTGATGAGCGGCCTGAACATTGCTGAACGCCGCCTGCCCCAGGACGGCCGCATCGAGCGGCGCATCAACGGTCGCCAGGTTGACCTGCGCGTTTCCAGTCTGCCCACCCGCTACGGCGAGAGCGTGGTGCTGCGCGTACTCGACCGCTCGGTGGTCAACCTCGACCTCGACCGCCTCGGCATGGGGAAGGATGTCACGCACAAGGTCCGCATGATCATCAACCGGCCCAACGGCATCTTCCTGGTGACCGGACCGACCGGCTGTGGCAAGACCACCACCCTCTACTCCGGCCTGAAGGAGATCAGCAGCATCGAGGACAAACTCCTCACTGCCGAAGATCCCGTCGAGTACGATCTCGAGGGCATTATGCAGGTCCAGATCCGCGAAGCTCTGCATATGACCTTCGCGCGTGCCCTGCGCGCCTTCCTGCGCCAGGACCCCGACCGCATCATGGTCGGAGAGATCCGCGACGTGGAAACTGCCAGTATGGCCATTCAAGCGTCGCTCACGGGACACTTGGTCATGAGTACCCTGCACACCAACGACGCCGCCGGCGCCATTACCCGACTGATCGATATGGGCGTGGAACCCTTCCTGATCAGCTCCACCTTGGTCGGAGTGCTCGGCCAGCGCCTGATCCGGCGCGTCTGCACCGCCTGTCGCTCCGAGTACGATCCCGAGGACCGCGAACTCGCCCTGATCCGACGCACGCGCGAGGAACTCGCGGGTCGGAAGTTCAACCGCGGCCGCGGCTGTGACGTCTGCAATAACACCGGCTACCGCGGCCGCGTCGGCATCTTCGAACTGCTCAGCGTGAGCACCGATATCCAGGGCATGATCAACCGTCGCGTCCCGACTCAGACCATTCGCGATCGCGCCATCCAGCAGGGCATGCGCACGATGCGCGAGGACGGCATCGAACAGGTCATGGCCGGGGTGACGACACTTGAGGAAGTGCTCAAGCATACATCCTTTGCATAAGCCCTGATTCATGGTACTATATCCGCCGCGGTCTGCGGCGCCGTGGCGTCGCCGGTTCGGCGTGTGCCCCACGCGCCTGGCAGGCCCCGATGGCGTACGCGCAACGGCAAGGAGCATGGCGAGATGTCAGCGGTCGAGATGTCGGATCTCCTGCAACTGGTCATCGATGAGGGGGCCAGCGACCTGCATCTGCGCGTTCTCTCACCACCCGTGATCCGCATCCATGGGGCCATGACCCCGCTCGATTCCGAACAACTGACCGCGGACGATACCGAGCGGCTCATGAAAGCCATCACCTCGGAAGTCAACCAGCAGAAGCTGCAGGAAGACGGGACCGTCGACTTCGGATTCGCCTTCGGCACCGCGGCGCGCTTCCGCGTCAGTGTGTTCAAACAGAAAGGCACGATCGGCCTGGTGTTGCGCACCATCTCCAATGCCCTGCTGAGCTTGGAACAGATCGGTCTGCCGCCCGCCATGAAGGACATCCTCTTCCGGCCCCGCGGCCTGGTCCTCGTCACCGGCCCCACCGGCAGCGGTAAGTCGACCACCCTCGCCAGTATGATCGACGTCATTAACCGCGAACGTGAGGACCATATCATTACGGTCGAGGACCCCATCGAGTTCTACCACAATCACAAGCGCAGCCTGGTCACCCAGCGTGAGATCGGCGTCGATGTGCCGTCCTTCGGCGATGCGCTGCGGCGCGCCCTGCGCCAGGACCCCGATGTCATCCTCGTCGGTGAAATGCGCGACCTGGAAACGATCGGCGCCGCCATCACCGCGGCCGAAACCGGACACCTCGTCTTTGCCACGCTGCACACCACCGGCGCGTCCGAGACCGTCGACCGTATCGTCGACGCCTTCCCGACCGATCAGCAGGAGCAGGTGCGAACCCAGTTGGCCATGTCCCTGATCTGCGTCATCTCGCAGGTCCTCCTGCCGCGCATTGACAAAAAGGGCCGTATCGCCGCCTTCGAGATCATGATCAGTACCCCGTCCATTGCCGCACTGATTCGCGACGGCAAGACGTACCGCATCACGTCCGATATCCAGACCGGCGCCAAGTACGGTATGAACACGCTCGATTCGCACCTGACCAGGCTGTACTCCGAGGGGAAAATCTCCTACGGTGACCTGATCACCAAGGCGAAAGACCCCGAGGCTGTCATCCAGAAGATGCAACAGGACCGCGCCAAGAAATAACCCACGCGTACACGACGCAATCTCCGTGAGGAGGTGCCTATGGCCAAGTTCCAATATGTTGCCGTGGACTCGGGCGGCAAAGAGCACAAAGGCCAGATTGACGCCGAGAACCAGCAGGACGCTGGCGGCAAGCTCAAGCAGATGGGCCTGTTCCCGACCAGCATCCTGGCGCCGCGCGGCCCAGGCGGTCCGG
Organism: uncultured Victivallales bacterium; assembly: GCA_903837355.1. Taxonomy (GTDB): domain Bacteria; phylum Verrucomicrobiota; class Lentisphaeria; order Oligosphaerales; family JAFGRS01; genus CAILUI01. The sequence goes on along the minus strand of CAILUI010000238.1, from coordinate 40,945 downwards.
CGCGCGGCAAGAAGGGCGCCGGCGGCGGGCGCGCGGCCGGGGGACTGAGCGGCTTTGGCGCCGGCATGATGGCCCCCAAAGTTCGCCGCAAAGACCTCTGCACCATGACCCGCCAGATGGCCACCCTGCTCGAGGCCGGCCTCCCCCTGGTGCGCGCCCTGCGCACCCTCGAACGCCAGGCTAAGAACAATCCCCCCTTGCGCAAAGTCATGGGCAATCTCGCTGACTCCGTCGAAGGCGGTACGACCTTCTCGGAAGCCTTGGCCGCCCACCCGAAATCGTTCAACCGCCTCTACATCAACATGGTTCGCGCGGGTGAGGCGTCCGGTGCCATGGAGACGGTGCTCAAGCGTCTCGCCGAGTTTATGGAGAAGGCCCAGCGCGTGGCCGGCAAAGTCAAGTCGGCCATGGTCTACCCGATCCTCGTCCTCACCGTCGCCGGCGCGATCACGGCCGGCCTGATGATCTTTATCGTCCCGAAATTCGCCAAGATGTTCGATGAAATGCTTCCCGGCGAACCGCTGCCGGGACTCACCCAGATGGTCATCACCATCAGTGGTTACATGAAGAATCACGCGATCATGATGGCCATCGGTATCGGCGTCGGGATCGTCATCTTCAGGCTGGCGAAAATGACCAAACCAGGCACCTTTGTCTGGGACCTCTTCATGCTGAAAACCCCACCCTTCAGTGCTCTGGTGGTGCGCTCCTGTGCCGCCCGCTTCTGTCGAACCCTCGGCACCCTCATGCAATCTGGTGTGGCCGTCCTGCAGGCTCTGCAGATCGTGCGCGATACCTCCGGCAACGAGATCGTGGCGCGGGCGATTCAGACGGTGCATGACGCCGTCAAGGAAGGGGAGGGTATGACCCGCCCGCTGGATAAGTCGGGTGTCTTCCCCGGCATGGTGGTCAGTATGATCGAGGTCGGTGAGGAAACCGGTGCGCTCCCCGAGATGCTGAACCGTATTGCCGACGTCTATGAGGAGGAGGTCGACCGTGCGGTGGACGCACTGACCTCCATGATCGAGCCGATCATGATCTGCCTTCTGGCCGTGATCGTCGGTGGCATCGTCATCGCGCTCTTCCTGCCCCTTATCAAACTGATCGATAAACTCGGCGGTTGAGTGCCGCGCCCGGCGGCGACGACAGATTTCAGAAAGGGTGCGGGCGGGGGTTGATTTCCGCAGAAACAGCGGCATACTAAGGGCTGTTCGCTCGGCTCGAGTCTTGTCCAGGCCCCTAGCGGCAACTGGACCTGGCCCCCGCCGACGCAAACTAGGGTTTCGGGGCGTGGCTCAGCCTGGCTAGAGCGCTTGGTTCGGGACCAAGAGGTCGGAGGTTCGAATCCTCTCGCCCCGACCATCTAACCCTACCGCCTTTCTTAGTACCGCTTCGCACTGAACGGCCAGCGTGCCGTGACGCGCTATCGGGAATGCGCCCCCGGCTCGGACTCGTAAAGGTCCGTCTGAGCGGATCACACGCAGTCCTCGGAGTGCAGGGTACTAAGGATGCCGCGTATGGGCTCACCACGTTTGCCGCACGACCGCTCCGCTAGGTGTGTTTTGCGGCTCGTAGCAGTCCTCGCTCTGGCGACCAGCGTCCGTGCCTTGGACGAGGCGCAGGTTGATGTCGCCGTCCTGGCCGAGCTCAATCGTCTGGAGTTCTACGACTACGCCGAACTGCTCGTCGAGCAGATGGAGGCGAAGTACCCCGACCGCCTGGACGAGGTCCTGGTCGAGAAGGCGCGTACGTATTACAGCGCCGGCAAGAGCAAACTGGCCGATGCCGCTCTCGAGCGCATCAAACCCACCAGTGCGTCTTTCCCGCTGGCCCTCATGCTGAAGGCCGAAGTCTCCGCCCTCCGCGGTCGTAACGAAGACGCCGCTAAGGCCTACGCGCAGTACTTCCAGAGCGCGAAAGCCCCTGCCCCCGACAACGACCGCGCCGTGGCGGCCTACACGCGCGCGGTCAGCATCTACAGCACGGTACTCAAGCGCCTGGGCCAGGGCGCCGAGGCCGCCAAGGTGCTCGAACTCCTCGGCAAGACCGAAGGTGCCAGCGACCGTAAGCTCACCTTCCTCAAGGCCCAGGCCCTGATCGACACCGAGGAGACCAAGTTCAACGACAAGGCCGCCGTCAATCGCGGGGCTGTCCAGGATGGCCTCAAGCAGTTGCAGGAATTGCTCTTTCAGCGCGATGGGGTCGCCGTCTCCGCCTACCTCGAGACCGCCCGCGGCTACCTTCTGCTGGGCGGCGATGAACTGAATGCGCTCAAGCAACAGGATAAGGGCAAAGAGGCGCTGAAGGTGGCCGGCTTCAAGCAGGCTCTGGACACGATCCGCATGGCGGATGAGTCGGACCTCTTCCGCGACATCGAGAAGGAGATGGACAAGGGCAGCGACAACGCCTCGTCCCCCTACGCCGGGGCGTTCTACTACAAGGCGGAAGCCTGTCGCGGCCTGGCTTTGGCACACTACATGGCCGGCGACGAAGAGCGCGCTCACAAGCTCGCCAAGGCGGCCGCCAAGCTCCTCGAAACGGTGATCTCGGAATACGGCGAGTCCGAGTACCGCAGCAAGGCCCTGACCAAGCACGAGAAATGCAGTGCTTTCCTGGAGACAGCGTTTGGGGAGAAACTTGCCATCTCGGATGCCGGCACTGATGCTGAGATGACCATGAAACTCGAGCAGGCGCAGGCGCTCTTGGCGAGCAAAGACTACCAAGGGGCGACGCCCTTGTACCTTGAGGCCTTGCGGCTGGGACGGCGCAGCAAGCGCCTGCCCGAGGTCGCGAGCCGCCTCATCATTTGCCTCGGCAGTACCGACCGTTTGCTCGAAGCGCAGGCCGTGGGCTCGTATCTCGCCCAGGTCATGCCCAAAGCTGAGGGCACCGCGGACTGCCTGTACCGCCTTGGCGGTGTGATGTTCGAGAAGGCCAAAACCCTCGATGGCGGGGCGCGCGCCGAGATGCTTGCCAGCGCCATGGACGCCTGGGAGCTGTTTGTCGAGGCTGCACCGGACCACCCCAAGGCCCCCGACGTTTGTTTTGCCATTGCCGAGCATTACTACCGGCTGGCCAACGACGCTGCGGAACTCAGCCGCCAGGCGCCCGCCGCCGAGAGGGAGAGGCTCAAGGCGGCGGCCCGCGAGGCGTTCCTGGCGGCAGCGCCGAAGTACCAGCGTCTGAGCGACCGCTACAGTTCCATCGACAAGGGCATCCGAGCCCTCTACAAGCTTGGGTGGGTGTACTACACCGTCCAGCAGCCGCGCGAGTCGATCGAGACCTTCCTCAGGTACTGTGACGCCGAGACACAACCGCAGTTTGCCGACGACCGACTCGAGGCCAAGTTCCGTGCTGCCGAACAACTCATGCTGGGCGATACTCCCGCCGAGGCGGTCGACCCGTTCGGCGAGTTGCTCGCCTGGCTCGAGCCTGGCAACGATAAGGGTTTTGATCCCAAGAGCAAGGGAGCCGTCCGCCTCAGGGAGGATGCCAGCTCATACCTCGCCTGGGCCTATGACCTCGCAGGTGAGAAGAGCCGGCCGGACATCACGGCGATTCGGGAACGCCGCAGTGAGACCGACCGCCAGAAGCGCCGGGCCGAGGATGATATCCGCGCGGCCCGTGACCAGATCCAGTCGCTGGCGACCGAGAAGGAGCGCTTGCTGCAGGAGTATGCGGACACGATCCAGGCCGTCAGCACCATCGAGCTGGACTTCGCCAAGCTGGCGCAAGCCGAGGCCGCGAAGCGCCCGGGGACAGAGGCCGACCTGACCAAGATGGCCAGCGACATGGAGGGCCGTGCCCGTGCCCGCGCCAGTGGCGACCGTGCCGCCCGCCAGGTCGAGAAGGACGCGCTCGCAACCGAGAAGGCGGGCATCGCGCAAGCGGCGGCCGGAGCCCAGGCCCGCCTGCAGGCGGCCAGTGCAGCCCAGACGGAGGCCGGCGCCGCCGAAAAGGCAGCCCTCGACCGGCTGCGCGGCCAGCGTGACGCTGCGGCCAGTGTTGAGAAGGCGATCGTCGAGGGCGAAGCCGCCAGCCGCCTGCAGGAGGACCAGCTCCAGCAACTGCAGCAACAGCGCGAAGCGGCCGCCGACGCTACGGCGCGCGAGGCCATCGACAAGCAGGCCCGGGCGCTGGCCGAGCAACTGACCCAGACCCGCGCGCAGACCACCGAAGCCTACAAACGCCGTGAGCAGACGGCTGGTCCGGACGCCGAAAAGCAGATGGCTGAGGCGACCGCAGCGGTCACTCAGGCCCAGGACGTCGCCCAGGCCGCTGCCGAGGACCTGGTCAGCGCTCAGCAACGCGACACGCTGGCGGCCCTCGAGTCCCAGGTTGCGGATGCCCGTCTGGCCGCCGTCGCCAAGGCCTACGAGGCCGCGACTGCCCTCGAGAAGGTGCTGGCTCTGGCGACCGTGGACGCGCGGCTGGCGGCAGAGCCCGAACTGCAGGCCAGCGCCAAGCAGCTCGCGGCGGCCTTTGCTCAGGTTCGCGACCTCCAACTCCAGCGCCAGGCCGCGATCGAAGCTGCCGCCAACGCCCGAATCAAGGCGGATGAGGCGCGGCTGGCGGAGTTCGCGGCCGCGGTGACTGCCCTCGACGAGCGGCTCAAACCGCTGCAGGCCACGATGGGTGAATGGAAGACCAAGGCGCTCGCCGCCTTCGAAGCCTTCCTCAAGGCCTACCCCAAGAGCAGTCATGTGCCCAAGAACCTGGCGCGCCTCGGCGCCATCCTGCTCGAGTTGCAGCAGTACGACAAAGCGGCAGCCACCTTGGCCCGGCTCGCCAGCGAGTTCCCAGAGTCAGAGGCGACTCAGGAAGCGCTATTCAGCTTGGGACGGGCACACTGTGAGCAGGGCGACTACGCCAAGGCTGCCGAGGTTTTCGGGAAACTCCTGGTGAAACCCGCCGCCGTGACTGCCCCCGCCCTCGCTTTTGTCTCGGAGCGCATGCTGGAGAAAGGAGATCCCGCCGTCTCTCTCGCCGCCAGTCAGGAGCTGATCGGGCGCAGCGCCAAAGCCGGCGATGCCGAGAGCGAAAAGGTGCGGGCCAAGGCCCGCGAGCCCAGCCTGTTCCGGGCCGGCCAGGCGTGTCTGCTGCTCAAACGTTACGACGAAGCCCAGAAAGCTTTCTCAACCCTCCTTGCCGAGAATCCGCGGACCGGGTTTTTCTTCGACGCCTGCTTCGGCCTGGCCCAAGCCCGCCGCAATCAGACCCCGCCGGATCTCAACGGGGCCATCGACGACCTCGGTCAGGTGATCCAGTTCAGCACGGACCCCGTGCAGTCGAACCGCGCCCTCTGCCTGGTTGGGGAGGCCCTGGCTGCGGGAACGGACCAACGCAGCGTCCAGCAGGCCGTCGCGCGCTTTCAACAGGTGGTCCTTCTTGCTGACCCCAAGATCGAGGCCAACCGGCCATGGCTGGAGATGGCCATGGTGGAGAGCGCTAAGGCGTTCGCGCGCCTCGGGCAGGCCAAGGAACGCGACGAGATGGTGGCGCTCTGCCGCGAACGTTTCCCGAAGGGGCCACGGTTGGCGGAACTGGATCGTCTGCCGGCCGCGCAGTTCCAGGCGTCGCCGACGGCCGCGGCCAAGCCCTGAGTACCGGACCTGTCCCCCCAGGCGGGGCGCGGCCGGAGACTGAGCAGACAGGAAGGCAGGTAACTGATGATCACCACGCACTGGCGTGCCAGCCTAGCGGGCCTCCTAACCGCCGTCGCTGTCACCGCGGCCCCCGCGAAACCCTGCTACGTCATCGATGCCCGCGGGCAGAAGCTCGAGGGTATCGAGCTGAAAGTCACCAGTGCCAGCGGTGACATCGAACTGAACGTCGACGGCCGCGTCCGCCTGCCCTTCAAAACGGGGGCCTACAAGTCGGCTCTGATCCCCAAACCCGAGGACGTGGGCGCCCTCGAGAAGGCATTCGAAGAGGGGCGCCATCCCGATGTCATCAAGGGCGCCGGCGAACTCTTCGAGAAGTACAAATTCCTGGGCTGGGGCGGTGGGGTCGCCTACCTCGAGGGCATGAGCCTCCTGAAGACGGGTAAGCCACAGGACGCGCTGCGTGCCTTCGACAAGGGTAAACCCTGTGCAGGTGAGGCCGCTGACGATCTCACTCGTGGTGGGGTGAACGCTCTGCTGGAGCTGAAGGACACGGCCAAGGTGCAACCGCTGTTGGCGGCCATGGTGACCTCCTCGCGCAAGGCCGATGCCGCTTTTGCTTTCCTCTCGCGCGGGCGTATGTTGGACGATGCGGGCAAGGGCAAAGAGGCGGTTCTTGAGTATCTCAAAGTCCTCCTCTTCTTCGAGGACAGCGCCTCCCTCAAGGACATCCGGGAAGACGCCCGTGCCCGTGCGGTCGCGGCGCTGAAGAAGATGAATGACGGTCGCTGGAAGCAGGTCGAGTCTGTTAACTGAGCTGCACACCCTGTAGGCCAACGGCGCTACGAGGACAGGACAGGCCAGACACGGTAAGGAAGGAGCAGACGATGAAGATGCGTCACACATTCATCAGCCGGATCGCGGGGGTGGCCTGCCTGCTGCTGGCCGGTTCGGCGTTGCTGGCTCAGGAGGCCGCCGAAAAGGTCGAGTCAGCCGGTGCGGCCGCCGCGGGTGCCGGGACGCCAGGGTTCTGGGATATCGTCTACGGTGGCTCAGTCGTCAACCTCCTGGTGTGGGTGCTGATCCTTATCACCTCCTTTGCGGCCCTCTGGTTGATCATCGACGCCGTGATCGGCATCAAACGCGAGAAGCTCCTTCCCGCGCATGTGATCGATGGCGTCCGTACCGCCCTGACGGCCGGTGATCTAGGCGCGGCACTGGAGGCCTGCGAGGCCAGTCCCAGCCCGATCTCCCGCATCCTGATGGCGGGGTTCTCCAATATCAGTGAAGGCTACGAGGTCATTCAGGAGGCGGTCGCTTCGAGTGCCGATATGGAGACCGAAAAGCTGATGCAGCGGATCAACTATCTGAACGTCTGCGGTCAGATCGCCCCGATGCTGGGGCTGCTTGGCACGGTCGTCGGGATGGTCCTCGCCTTCGCCAACCTTGCCACCGCCACCGGCGCCGCCAAGTCCCGACTCCTGGCCCAGAACATCTCGACGGCCCTGTGGACCACGGTCGTGGGGTTGCTGATCAGCGTGCCCTGCCTCCTCGCCTTCACCCTCATCAAGAACAATGCCACCCGGCTGATCCTCGAAAGCGAAGCGACGGTGCTGGACCTCATCAAGGTGCTGCGCAACGCCGAAGTCGAGCAGGAAGCGCAGTGAGGCGGGGTCTGCAGCGGGGGGCCTAGGCCGCCATGAAAGCACGCAACGAGCAGGCTCTGGAGACGCCCGTGGCGTCTCTGATCGACGTCGTCTTCCAGCTCATCATCTTCTTCGTCGTCACCGCCGCCGTCGACCGGGATATCGTGGACGAGTCGATCCACCTGGCCCAGGCCAAGTACGTCGTGGCGCTGGAGAAAACGGACCCGCGCGCCGTCACCATCAATGTGGACAAGGACGGCGCGGTGAACATTGCCATGCAGCCGCTCAATCTCCTGCAACTGCAGCAGATCCTGTCGGCAACACGCGCCCAGAGCGGTAACAGCGTCCCCATCGTCATCCGTGCCGATGGCACCGCTCTCTATCGGCATGTTGACGGCGTGGCGCAGGCGGTCGGCAAGGCGGGGCTCTACCGCGTGCAGTTGTCGGCCGTGGCCACCGGCGACGGTAGCCCCCTGAAGCCCTGACGGGACGGGCGCGAGCCCCCTACCCTGGAGCGAGCCATGGCTGGAAAACGACGGATCACCACGGAGTCTCTCGCGATTCCGATGTCGTCGATGATCGACGTCACCTTCCTGCTGCTGATCTACTTCATCGTTACCCAGCGTGAAGAGATCGCCGAGGCCCATCTCGCCGTCAACCTCCCGTCGGCCAACACGGCCCCGCAGAAGATGGACGAGAGGCCCAACCTGCTGGAAATCGAGGTGCATCCGGGCCAGCTCTATCTGAAAAAGAGCCCGCTGACCCTGGCGGAACTCCAGGATAAGCTGGGCCGCCTCGCCGCCCTTGATACCGAGCAGACGGTGATCGTCAAGGCCAGCGTCCAAGCACAGACGCAGGAGCTGGTGACGGTGCTCGACACCTGCAAGGGCCTCGGGCTGACAAAGTTGAATGTGATGACGCTGAAGTAGGCGTCGAGGGAGGTTCCAGACCATGGAGACGGAACCCATTGAGGTTGCAGCGCCCATCGGGACGGCCACGACGGCCGCCTTCGATCTGGACGCAGTTCTGGCTGAGTACCACCGCCGCCAGCGCCTCGAGCACCTGATCGGACCTGCCATTTCCCTGGTGTTCCATGCCGTTCTCGTCGTTTTCATCGCCGTCTTCTGCAAGCCGGGTAGCCGTACCGAGACCAGCCAGATCGAGGTGACGATGGAGGAGTTGAAGGTTAAAGAACTCGACCCCAAGCAGCTCCAGGAACTGCAGAAGCTGGAGCAGTTGGCCGACGAGGTGGTGCCCACGGTCGAACGACCCGAGATCACCCAAGACACCACCGAGGTCACCACCAATACCGCCGACATCAACGACGATATCGCCCAGACTGATGACGCCATGGACTTCTCCAGCGTGCTCGACGTGCGCACGTCGGACACCGCCCTGAAGCTGCCCGGGCTCTACGGCGGGCGCACGGCGGCTGGCCGCAAGCAGATGGTCCGGAAGTTCGGCGGATCGCAGCGCTCGGAGACCGCGGTGTTGAAGGCACTGCGCTGGTTGAAGCAAACGCAGAAGCCTGACGGGTCCTGGTCGCAGACCCAAGCTGACGCCATGGCCGGACTGGGTCTGCTGACGTTCCTGGCACACGGCGAGACCCCCTTGAGCGAGGAGTTCGGCCCGACCGTTCAGAAGGCCATGCAGTACTTGGCCGACCGCATGATGGCCGTCGACGCGACGCAGACCAAGTACCTGGGCCGCTGTTACGTCAACGGCATCTGCACCTATGCGCTGTCCGAGGCCTACGGCCTGACCAAGATTCCCTTCCTGAAGCCGCCCATGGAGAAGGGTCTGGGCTTCATCGTTGAGGGTCAGCAGAAGGGCGGCGGCTTCGATTACAACTACGCCCAGGGTGCGCGCTGGGACACCTCGGTCACGGGCTGGCAGCTCCAGGCCCTGAAGGCAGGCTACGTGGCCGGGGCCGATGTCCCGGGCCTGATGAACGCGATGGAGAAGGGCATCAGCTTCCTCAAGAACACCAGTTACAGCGATGGCCACTTCGGCTACAGCTCTCCCGGACGGGGCAGCAGCATCGGCATCCAAGGCGCCGGTACGCTCTGCCTGCAACTCCTGGGCGAGGGGGAATGCCAGGAAGTCCGCAAGGCCGCGGACTACATCCACGTCACCGAGAAGGCCGTCTGGGACGACACCGCAGAATACCCCTCCCACAGCACCCCGGTCTACAACTGGTATTACATCACCCAGGCCATGTTCCATGCCGGTCGCAACAAGTGGAATGACTGGAACAAGCTCTTCACCGACACCGTCGTCAATCACCAGAAGCCGGACGGTCACTGGGACTCGCCTGGAAAAGCCAAGTGGCAGCAGAAGAACGAGACTTCAGGCAAGATGGAGGACGTGGTCAAGGCTGAGTATGACCCCTGGTACGCGACCACCCTGTGCTGTCTCAGCCTGCAGGTCTACTACCGCTACCTGCCAACCTACAAGATGCCGAAGACCATGGCCAAGCAGGAGAAGTCCGTGCTCGAGGCCATCGATAAGGACCTGGGCATCGATCTGGACTGAGTCCGCCGCTATCCCCGACCCGCGCCGCGCGGTGCGGCACGGCGACGCCCCCACGGTTTCGGGAGTCAACCATGCGGCTCTATGACGCTCACGCACACTTGGCAGACTCCCGCCTGGACCCCACGCTGGAGACCGTCCTCGACGCGGCCGCAGCCGCGGGAGTCGCCGGTATCCTGGCCTGCGCTGCCCGTCTGGAGGAGTGGGAGACGGTCACCGCCATCAGCCGTCGCGCCCCGGTCCTGGGCGCCCTCGGCGTCCACCCCTTCTTTGCCCAGACCGCGCCCGCGGATCTCGACTCGCACCTGCGCCTCAGCCTGGCCGCTCATCCGCGTTTGGTGGCGGTGGGCGAGATCGGGTTGGACTTCTGGGATGGCCGCGACGATGTCGCCCTGCAGGAGGCCGTTCTCAACACTCAACTGACCGTAGCGCAGGCATTGCACCTGCCCGTGATCCTGCATAACCGGCACTCCTGGGGCGACTTCTTCAAGCTGCTGCATCGCGCCGGGATCGTCGATCTGCGCGGCGTCTGCCACTGTTTCAGCGGCAGTCGCGAGGTGGCGCGGGCGGTCCTCGACCGCGGCCTCTTGGTCTCATTCTGTGGGCCCATCACCTACCCGCAAGCGCGGCGCCTCCGCGAGGCGGTCGCCTACGTTCCCCTGGACCGCATCCTGACCGAGACGGACTGCCCGGATCTGCCCGCCCAGGCCGTCGCCCCGGGCTTCAGCCTGCCTCAGCATGTGGGTTACGTCCTCGAGGCCATCGCCGAGATCAAGCAGTTACCTGTGAGTGCCGTCGCGGCCCAGGTCGAAGCCAACTACCTGGCCCTCTTCGGCAATGGAATCAGCGCTTCCCGGTGAAGGTCGGGCAAGCCAGGGGCAGCAACTCCGGTGAGCGCACACGCCCCGGCGGCGCCTAAGCGCTAAGTCGCCTCGCCCCGCCAGAGAGCAGACCTCCGCCTGCTGGCGGCAGTATGGCGTCCCCGTCCGGTCACGACTCGACGCCATAGCTGACCAGGCAGGTGCGGTCAGCCCAAGGCGGGTTGACCCAGATGCTGGGCTCTTTGAAGAAGGCCCCCGGTCCGACGCCGTAGGTAGGGCGTATGCGGGCCGCCGCGGGCGTGCATGAAGTAGCCGCCCCGCCCGGCCCGATCCATCGCCGCAACCTGCCGGCGCGTCTCGCGGCCGTCCAGCCGCTCATTCCACGACCAGAAGGGGATGGGCCGGCAGGACTTGGGCGGGGTGGTCACGCAAGGAGGCCACAAGCTTTTTGTTCAGCATGGCTGATGCGTCCTGTGGGCTTCGCCGTCGCGGGGAAAACACCTTACTTCACAGGGTGCCGGCGCGGGATGCACTCCGCGGGTTGCGGGCCTGGGGTTGCTGGATGGTCCGGCCTGGTGACGGCTCCTGATAGCGCGCCCGCCGCGGTCGTCTACAGTAACCCGAGTCGCAGGGCAACTCTGGCATCGCCGTGCCCGTGGTACCGCGGGCTGGCGTGGCGGCACTACGGGCGCCGCCGAGGCGAAGTGGCATCGGGCAGCGGTTCCGTCCACGATATGAGGTCGACAGACGATGAGTGTACCCATTCCTGTCCCCGAGATCGAAGCACACCGGGGTTCGAGTTGTGACTGTCCCGAGAACACGATGGCCGCCTTCCGCCGTGCCGTCGAGGTGGGCGCCCCCTCGATTGAACTCGACATCCACGAATGCCGCGACGGGGAACTCGTGGTCATGCACGACCCCAGTGTGGACCGCACGACCGACGGTAAGGGTGCCATCGCCGACCTGACCCTCGGCGCCCTGCGGCGCCTGGACTGCGGGCGCTGGCGAGGCGAGGCGTTCGCGGGCGAACGCATCCCCACCCTCGAGGAAGTCCTGGCCTTTGTGGCGCCGCGGAACGTTCGCCTCAATGTCGAGGTCAAAGCCTTTGGCCCAGCAAGCGACGCGCCGCGGCGGCTGGTGGCGTTGTTGGGTCGTTACGTCGCCGCCAGCGGGCCCCATGTGGTGTCGTCTTTCGCTGTCGACGCGTTGCTCAGTGTCAGGGCGGCGGGTGAGGGGGTTCCGCTGGCCGTCCTCGGCAACGCCCCTGAGATCCTGCCGAGCGTTCGGCAGCAGCGCTTTGCTTGGATGCATGCCGCCTTCAGGACGCTGTCGGCCGAGCTGGCGGCGGCGGCCCAGGGGGACGGTATTCGCGTCATGGTTTGGACGCTGAACCAGCCCGAGTTGCTGCCCTACTACGCGCAACTCGGCGTGCGGAAGGTGTGTACGGACTGCCCGGAGGCGATGGGCAGGGCGCTGGCGGCGTGGCGTGAACAGGCCGCACAAACAGCGCTCCGGAATGGCTCGTGCTGACCGCGTGGTGAACGCGGTCGCTTCTTGAGGTGTGAGGTGAGAGTGCTATGGCAGGCAGCAAGACCGATCTGGAATTCATCACGCCGGAGATCGCAAAGGCCAGTCCTGAGGAAGCGGTTCCCGCCGCCAACCTGGTCTTGGCCAGCAAGGAACTGCCTGATCGAATCTACCTCGTTCCGACGGCGGCCAAGCCCGTCTTTCCGGGCCTCATGTTCCCCATCATGCTCTCGCCTGGACGCGAAGCAGACACGCTCAAGGCCGTGGTCCAGCAGGTCCCCGAACGCGTAGTGGGCTTTGTGCTGACCAAGGACGAGAAGGCTGCCGCCGATGGCGAGGCCCCGTCGCGCCGCCTCTACCGCATGGGCACCGCCGTGCGCATCCTGCGCTTTGAAGAGAGCCCCGAGGGGGCCATCCAGGCCCTCTGCCAGGGCCAGAAACGGTTTGAGATCCTCAAGGCGGTCGAACGCGATGGCAAGCTTCTGGCACAGGTCGCCTACCCGCAGGACCTCCTCGCCCCCAGCGAGGACGTCAAAGCCATTGGGTTGGCCATCATCAGCACCATGCGCGAACTCATCAGCCATAACCCCCTCTTCAGCGAAGAAATCAAAATGCTCCTGTCGCGCTCGGACTGGGGCGACCCTGGCCGCCTGGCGGACTTCTCCGTGACCATGACCTCTTCCTCCCGTGAGGAACTGCAGGATGTGCTCGAGTGCCTGGATGTCCGTCAGCGCCTCGAAAAAGCGCTCTTCCTCCTGCGCAAGGAGCTGGACCTCAATGCCCTCAAGGAGAAGATCACGCACCAGATCGAGGAGCGTATCACCCAGCAGCAACGGGAGTTCTTCCTGCGCGAACAGCTCAAGGCCATCAAGCAGGAGTTGGGCCTCGAGAAGGATGAGAAGACCGAGGAGGTCGAGCGCTACCAGAAACGCCTGGACCAGATCACCGCCGCCCTCCCCGACGAGGCCCGCAGCCGCATTGCCGAGGAGATCGGCAAGCTCAAACTGATCAGCCCGCAGTCGCCAGAGTTCGCGGTTTCCCGCAACTACTTGGACTGGCTCACGGGCCTGCCGTGGGGCGAGTACAGTGCCGATGTCCTCGATGTGGCCCGTGGTCGACGCATTCTGAACCGTGACCACTACGGGCTCGAGGACGTCAAGAAACGGATCCTCGAGTTTATCGGCGTCGCCAAGCTGCGGGGCTCCGTCGAGGGGTCCATCCTCTGCCTGGTGGGCCCGCCGGGCGTGGGCAAGACGTCGCTCGGCCGCGGCGTGGCCGAGGCTCTCGGCCGGAAATTCTTCCGCTTTTCGCTCGGGGGCATGCGCGACGAGGCTGAGATCAAGGGCCACCGGCGGACCTACATCGGGGCCCTGCCCGGCAAGGTCATCCAGGCGGTCAAGACCTGCGGCACCGCCAATCCGGTGATCATGCTCGACGAGATCGACAAGCTCGCGAATTCGTTCCAAGGAGATCCGGCCTCGGCCCTGCTCGAGGTCCTCGACCCCGAGCAGAACAGCGCCTTCCGGGACCATTACCTCGATGTGCCGTACGACCTGTCGAAAGTGCTGTTCATCGCCACGGCCAATGTCCCGGACACCATCCCCGGACCGCTGCTGGACCGCATGGAGGTCATCAGCCTCTCCGGCTACATCATCGAGGAGAAGCTCCATATCGGCAAGCGGCACTTGCTGCCGAAGCTGCTGCCGCGGCATGGGTTGGTCAGCGCCGACATCTCCTTCACCGACAGCGCCCTGCGGGTGATCATCAATGGCTACGCCCGCGAAGCCGGGGTGCGCGCCTTCGAGAAAGCTCTCGCCGGCTGCATGCGGAAAGTCGCGGCCGGTCGCGCCGAGGGGCTGATTGTGGAGCCGGTGACGATCACCCCCGCCAACGTCGAGGAGTATCTCGGCAAACCGCGCTTCACGGATGACCCGCTGATGAGTCACGGGCGCCCCGGGGTGGTCATGGGCCTGGCCTGGACCGCGCTCGGCGGCAGCACCCTCTACATCGAAGCCCAAGCCGCCCCCGGCGCGAGCGGGACCAAGCTCACCGGACAGCTCGGGGAGGTCATGAAGGAGTCCGTTCAGATCGCCTATTCCCTGGTCACCGCTCACTGCCGGGACTTCGGTATTCCGCCGAAATTCTTCACGGACAAGACCATTCACATCCACGTCCCGGCTGGGGCTACCCCCAAGGACGGTCCGTCGGCCGGCATCACCATGGCGGCGGCCCTGGTCTCCCTCGGCCGCCACCGGCGCCCGCCCGCGGGCTGGGCCATGACCGGCGAGCTCACGCTGACCGGCCGCGTGCTACCCATCGGCGGCGTCAAGGAAAAAGTCATCGCCGCCAAGCGCTCCAAAGTCCGGCATATTATCCTGCCGGTGGCCAATGAGAAAGACTTCGGCGAGCTGCCCGAACGGGTGCGGCGTGGCATCCTGCCCCACTACGTCGGCGAGTTCGCCGAGGTCTCTCGTCTTCTTTTCGGCACGCGCTGACCCTGAACTGGAGGAATGCGATGAAACGACGTGATTTCCTGACCGCTGGCACGAGTATCGGTCTGGCCGGTCTGCTCGGGCCGCGCTTGTGGGCGCAACTTCAGGCCGACATGGCAACCCCAGCCGGACCGGTGCCCCGCCGCGCTCTGGGCAAGACCGGCGAACAACTGTCCGTGATCGGCATCGGCGCCATCGCCCTCATGGGCGGTTCCCAGGCCGAGGCCGACCGTCTGGTGGCCGAGGCCATCGATGCCGGCGTGAACTACGCCGATGTCGCCCCCAGCTACGGCAACGGCGAGGCCGAGGAAAAGCTCGGTCCCGCCCTGAAAGGCAAGCGCGACCGGCTCTTCCTGGCCTGCAAGACCGCTCGGCGCGACCGCGACGGGGCTGCCCAGGAGTTGCGGACCTCATTGACCCGCTTGGGTACCGACCACTTCGACCTGTACCAGATGCACGCCTTGCAGGACGTGCAGAAGGACGTCGACGCCGCCCTCGGCCCCGGCGGCGCCATCGAGGCGTTCCGCGAAGCCCGTACGCAGGGCCTGGTCCGCTTCCTCGGCTTCTCAGCCCACTCTGCCGAAGCCGCCCTGAAAGCCATCGACAGCGATCTCTTCGACACCATCCTCTACCCGGTGAACTTCGTCTGTCACCACCAGGGCAACTTCGACCAGGAGGTCCTGCAACGGGCGAAGGCGAAAAACATGGGCGTTCTGGCCCTGAAAGCCATGGCACGCGCAGCCTGGCCGGCCGAGTCTCAGGCCGCCGATCGCGCCTACCCCAAGTGCTGGTACGAACCCATCAGCGATCCCGCTGAAGCCGCGCTCGCCCTGCGCTGGACGCTCAGCCAGGGCGTCACCGCCGCCGTACCGCCAGGTGACGCCCGACTCTTCCGCATCGCCCTCAATGTCGCCGGCAAGGACCGAGCCTTGGCGGCAACTGAAGAGGCGGCACTCAAGCAATTGGCCAGCCAGATCGGCCCCATCTTCCGCCGTAATGCCTGAGCGGTATCCGCAGGGACTGTGGGCGCCACCCAGGCTGCGCCCAAGGGCCTTCCTTGGGCGCAGCCGCTGTGCGCCTTGTCTTCAGCCTCCCATCATTGTATAGTTACCACTGGTAACGGTGCTGACGCGCGCTGCACAGGGGTCGTTCCGCCCTGCGTAAACGACCCGGCGGAGCGCGTCCGTAACCTGGCCTGCTTGCACCCTCGGCCAGCCTCCCGCCCGATGACCATTCCCGACCCCCATGCCTTGCACGAACTCGACCTTCTGCGGACGGTCGAGAAGGACTGCCGTCTGACTAACCGGATGGCCGCGCGCAAGCTCGGCGTGAGCCTGAAGTTGGCGCATCAGTTGCTGGCGCGGATGGTGGAAAAAGGGTGGCTGCACGTGCGCGTGGTCCATGCCCGGCGGTGGGACTACTTTCTGACCCCGCGCGGTCTCCTGGAGAAGACCCGTTTGACCCTCGAGTTTCTCGACTTTTCGATGCGTTTCTACCGGGAGGCCCGGCGTCGCAGTTCACAGCTCTGTCACGAGCTGCAGGGCCGCGGCCTGCGGTCGGTCGCGTTCCTGGGCGCCGGTGACTTGGCCGAGATCGCTTATCTCGGTGTGCGCGAATGGGACCTGACCTTGTGTGAGGTGTACGATGACAGCGTCGCACCCGGGCCTTTCCTGGGTCTGCCGGTACAGCGTTTCGAGCGTCTGGCAGGGACGCGCGCGGACGCTGTCATCGTCTGCTGCTACGACACACAGGCGCCGATGCGTGCGGGGTTTCTGCCGCCGACTCTGACCCGTCCGGCGGGGCTGCATTGGATTTTCGGGCCCGGGGCGGTCGCGGAGCTGGCGGCACCGGCAGAAGGTGCCCACGCATGAGCACGGATCGCAGCCTCTGGGTGATCGGCGATATCCATGGTATGCTCGACCCCCTGGTGGTCCTGCTCAACACCATTCGCTCCATCGAGTACATGCGCGAGCGCCAGGTCACGCTGGTGTTCCTGGGGGATTACATCGACCACGGGCCCTGCTCGCGTGAGGTAGTCGATGCCTTGCTGGACCTGCGCCGCGAGTTCGGAGTGGTGTTCCTGGCCGGGAACCATGAGGATATGCTCATGCAGTTCATGGAGCCGGACCCGGGGTTTGAGGACTACGGTAAGGCGTGGTTCACCGGCAACGGCGGCCAGGCGACCGTCTGCTCGTTTATGAACAGCCGGGGCGTGCTCTCCAGGCTCTGGATGCGCTCCGGCAGCAGCCCCGTTTTTACCGCGGCCGAACTCCGGCTTGACCGCGAGTACATCGAGTTCCTCCACGCGCTCGTCTACACCCACACCGAGGACCTTCAGGTGGGTGATCAGCTCCTGCACCTGGCTTTCTCGCATGCCTCGCTCTACCGTCGTTCCGACTGCCGCCTGCAGCCGAATTCGGACGATCCTGAGATCAGCGTGGCGGAACAGCTCGCCGTCAAGACCCGGCGAGACTTCCAGAACCTGCTGCGCCGCCATCCCATGTGGCTGGACAACTACCATATCTGGAATCGCGAGATTCCACGCGAGAAGTTCGGCGACCTGCTGCTGCTCCACGGCCATACGCCAACCTCCATCGTCGGGACGCTCCACCCCGGGCGCCTGCCGGGCTTCGACCCAAACTCCAACTTGCCCCTGGTGATCTTTCCTGAAGGACGGGCGGTTCCGACGCAACTCTCCGAGGGGGAGGTGCGCTATGGCGCGAACCTGCGCGACGCGATCTCCTTCAACATCGATACCGGCGGTGTCTACGGCCATGCCCTCACCGCGGTGAATTTCAGCAGCAGCCGCCTACGCGAGGATGGCCGGGTCGGCGTCATCCAGGTTCACCCCGGCTGGACCCACCGCGAGTTCGCCGCCTGCAGCCGGTTCCATCTCCAGTTTACCGGGGTTTGATGCCCATGTTTCACGGTCGTCATCCCTGCGTGTTCCTGGATCGTGACGGCACGCTCATCATCGAGAAGCACTACCTCTGTGACCCGACTGCGGTCGAACTCCTGCCGGGCACGGGTGCGGCCCTCTGCCGCCTGCGTGACCTGGGCTACCGGCTGGTCATCGTGACCAACCAGTCCGGTGTGGGCCGCGGCCTCTTCAAGCAGAGCGCCGTGGACGCCGTGCACGCCCGGCTTGCGGCCCTGCTCGCCAGTGCAGGGGTCCGACTGGACGGGATCTACAGTTGCCCGCACCGGCCTGAAGACCGCTGCGCCTGCCGCAAGCCCGCCACCGGCCTGATCGAGCGCGCGTGCGCGGAACTCGACCTCGATCCCGGCCTCAGCGCCATGGTGGGCGACAAGGCCTGCGACATCGAGCTTGGTGCCCGCTGCGGGATGGCGACCATTCTGGTGCAGACCGGCTATGGCGCCACTGAAGCATGTGTCCCCGACGTGGTGGTTGCTGATCTTGCTGCCGCTGCCGCCTGGCTGGCCACTCATCGGGAGTTGCCAGTGCCGTGAGTAACCGCTGCATCGTCGTAGACAGCCGTGAGGTCGCCGAGGATCTCGTCCGTGAACTGACGCAGACCTTCCGCCTCCCCGTGTTGCGTACCCGCGACTAGGTGGATACGGCCCGGACCTTCATGCGGTTGTTCGGGCAGCGGCAACGCATCGGCACACACTCGGGACCCTTGCGGGCCGGCCCCTGCCAGCGTCTCAGGACCCGCAAAGAGCGCGGGCTGCTGCAGCACGTCGGCTCGGTAAGCGCGGTGGCGGCAGCGTCGGCAGACGAACTCCAGCGGGTGCCCGGAGTGGGCCCGCAAGCGGGCGGCGACCCTGCTGGAGACAGTCCACGCGGAACCGGCCGGCCGGGACACCCGTCGCGCCTGGGCCGACCCCGGCCTCCTTGATCGGCATCCCCATGGTACAGCAGCTTCTGCAGTTGCTCCGCCTCTTCCGGCCGGCCGACTGGCTGCGCTTCAGCCTCATCGTCGGGATGATGCTCGGCGCGGCGGCATTGGAGATGATCGGCCTGGGAGCGGTCCCCCTACTGGTGGTGGTCGCTGCCGACCCGGCGAAGGCCAGGCAGTACCCCGCCGTACGCGCCGTGCTGGAAGGGCTCAAGCTCGAGAGCTCGGCCGAGATCCTGACCGCCGGCGGCCTCGCGCTGATCGGCTTCTTTGCCTGCCGGACGCTCTATCTCGTGCTGTCCTACTACATCCAGGACCGCATCACCCGCAACCGTGAGGTCGAGCTATCCTCGCGGCTGTTCGGTGCCTACCTCAACGCACCCTACACCTACCACCTCACCCGCAACTCAGTGTTGTTGCTGCGCACCGCCACCCAGCAGGTCCAATACGTCATCACCGAGGTGCTCAACCCCCTGCTGAACGTCACCCGACAGGGCCTCGTCATGGCTGCCGTCGTGGCGATGGTCGTCTGGCAGGAACCGTGGGTCGGTTCCCTGACGTTGCTGTGTCTGTCGTTGGCAGGCCTTGGCTTCCTCACTGCCATCAACCAACGCACTCGCGCCTGCGGCATCCTTGAGCAGGAACTGCGCAGTCAGCAGTACCGGCAGGTCAGCGAAGCCCTATCCGTGGTCAAGGAACTGCGGGTGCTCGGGCGCCTCACGCCTGTCTGCGAGCGCTACCACGCTATCGCCGAAGCCATCGCTCGGCCGGTTCGCTTCGCTGACACCGCAAGGCGCTCCACCTGGCCAGCGATGGAGCTGATCGTCGTCAGCATCCTGCTCCTGGCAGCCGTCGTCATGGCGGGAAGCGCGCGCCCGCTGAACGAGTTGATGCCGGTCCTGGCCATGTTCACCATGGCCCTGGCGCGGCTCAAAGGCAGCGCCGCCGAGTTCGTCGCCGGTATGGCCCAGATGCGCTACCACCTGGCCTCAGCCGATGCCGTCTGCCATGACCTCCTGGAGTTGCAGCAGCTTGCGGTCACGCCCCCGGCGCCCGCCGTGGAGCGCGATCCCGAACCCCTGCACTTCCGCGACAGCATCACGTTAGACCACGTCGTCTACCGCTACTCCCCCGAGCGGGCTGCCGCCGTGCACGCGGTCTCCCTCAGCATTCGGCGCGGCAGCAGTACCGCTTTTGTCGGACCGACCGGCTCCGGCAAGAGCACCCTTGTCGATCTCATCATCGGCCTGTTACAGCCCCAGGAGGGCACTGTCCGGGTCGATGGGCGCGACATCAGCCGTGATATCGACGCCTGGCAGCGCCACATCGGCTACACCCCCCAGGCCATCACCCTGGTCGACGACACGATGGCCCGTAACATCGCCCTTGGCCTGCCCGATGAGAGGATTGACCGCCAGGCCCTGAACCTGGCCCTTGACGCGGCGCAGTTGCGGGAGACGGTCACCGCGCTACCCCAGGGTACCGACACGCCTATCGGCGAACGTGGCGTGCGTCTCTCCGGTGGCCAGCGGCAACGTGTCGGTATCGCTCGCGCCCTCTACCACAACCCCGACGTTCTGATCTTCGATGAAGGGACCTCGGCACTGGACTCCGGCACCGAACAGGCGGTTATCGACGCCATCGAGGCGCTGAAGGGCGAACGTACTATCATCATGGTCGCCCACCGCCTCAGCACGGTCCGCAATTGCGACGTGATCTACTGCATCGACGCGGGCCAGGTCAGCGCCAGCGGCTCCTACGACGACCTGGTGCGCTCGCATCCCAACTTCGCCCACCTGGCCGCCACGCCCGCAGCCTCCTCCCACTCCGTCTGAACCTGACCCTCGGCACAGGGGGCCCTATGCTCGGCATTGTCCTCGTGGTCTACAAGTCCTTCGAGGATACGGTCAGCTTCGTCAAACACGAACTGCCGAAGATCGGCTGCCCGAACAAAGCAGTCATCGTGGACGTGGCGGCGGCGCTCGCCTCCACTCAGCGACTGGCTGCCGCGTGCGGCGGCGTCCTGGTCGCTGCCGATGCCGAGAGCGTCGGCGAGGGCGGGCCTTTCGTCCTTCACGCGGCGGCGAACCTCGGCTACGCCAAGGGCAACAACCTTGGGGCACGCTTCCTGCTCAGGCATTTCCCCGGAATGCAGTGGCTGTTGTTCTCCAACACCGACGTGGAGCTGCTTACCCCCCGTTTGACCGAAGCCCTGATCGCGGTACTGCAGGATCGGGCTGACGTCGCCTGCGTGGGCCCAAAGGTGCTGAGCCCCGACGGCACCGAGCAGTTGCCCTTCGACAAGCCCATCCCGATCGGTACCGCGATGTGGCATAACGTCGCCTTCCCTTTCCTCAGGGGGCGCCCGCCGTGGGAGACGGCGTATAAACTCCGTCCAGGGACCTCAGTGGGGCAGTACTGCTACTGGGTCTCCGGGTGCTTCCTCATGTCGCGAGCCGCTGACTTCGTCGCTGCCGGCATGTTTGATGAGGAGACGTTTCTCTACGGGGAGGAGGTCATCCTCAGCGAACGTCTGCGTCCCCGGGAGAGGCACTTCTACTACGAGCCCTCGCTCGAGATCCGACACCACTGCGGCAAGACGATCAGCCGGTACCTCCAGAACCCCGCACTGGCCAGGATCGACCTGGCCAGTTCGCTGCACTACTACCGCACCTACCGGCGGGCCAACGCCGCGCTGATCCTGCTCTTCCGCTGCTGTGGGGCGATCCGACTACTGTGGGTCCGACTGGCTTACGCGCGGTACGAGCGGCGTCGGGCCCGGGCCCTGAGGGCAGAGGAGGCCCGTAGTGCGCCCTGAAGCCCCCATCCTCGGCATCGTCCTCGTGGTCTACAAGTCGGCGGCAGACACCGAGGCGTTCGTCAGGCACCAGTTGCCGAAGGTCCACTGCCCCTACCGGGCCGTCGTCGTGGACCTGGGCAGCGATATCGAGCACACCCGCGGCCTAGCTGCTCGCTGCGGGACCACCGTCTGCGAAGGGGACCTCGACCCAGGCCAGACCGTGTACTTCCTGCATTGCCAGGAGAACCTGGGCTACGCCCGCGGGAACAACCTTGGCGCACGGGTGCTGCTGAAGCACTTCGGCGGCATCACCGCCCTGCTATTCTCAAACACCGACATCGAGATGCTGACGCCTGACACCGTCAGCCTGCTGTTGGCGCGTCTGGAGTCCCTTCCCGAGGTGGCCTGCATCGGCCCGCGCGTCGTGGGACTGGATGGGGGCGATCAGTCGCCTCTCTACGAGCCGATCTCGCTGGGTGAGATCATCTGCAGCGAATTGCTGTCGGCAGCCGTCTGCAGGCGGTATCTGTCGCGTCGCGCCCAGAGGCAGCCCAACCTTCCCCCTGAGGAAGGGTACTGCTACACGGTCATGGGGTGCTTCCTGATGGTCAGGGCCAGCGACTTCACCGCCGCCGGGATGTTCGACCCGCACACTTTCCTGTACCGCGAAGAGGAGATCATCAGCGAACGTCTGCTGCGGCTTCACAAACGGGCCTACTATCTGGCCACCGCCGTGGTGCGGCACTACGGCGGGAAAACCATCGGGAAGTACATCCCCGACCACCGCGTTAACCGCCTCCACTTCGAGAGCAGTTGCTACTACTACCGCGCCTACCGCGGGGCCACGGCAACCCAGCTTGGGCTGTTCCGGCTAGCCAAGGCAATCAGCCTGACTCGGGCCGCCCTTCTGCGACTGCTCCGCAACGCCTGTGGGCGTGCCGCACCGCCCGGCGCCGCCGGTTCAGACCGGGGAGAACCCCCCGCCACAGGCGGAGGGGAATGCCCGGCCCCCTTGGAGAAAGGTTAGGGAGGACGTGGCGATCACCCAACGAGCCAAGAACCTGCTGGCAGCCCTCTGCTACCCGGCCATCGACCGGCTGCCAGAGCCTTGGGCGGTCAAGCTCAAGAGCCTGGGCTCCGTGCTGTTCGGCGACTGGCGCTCCTGCCTCTACTGGCGTAACTCTTGCCCCCTCGCCAACGCCTTGGGGGAGGTGCCGTTCCCAGAGGTCGAGCGCCGTCTCGCTGCCTGGGACCCAGAGTCACAGAGCCTGATCAGGAGCTACCTAGAGACCTACGCAGTGCCTCTTTCTGCTCTGCGCTCACTTGCCGGCCTGGAGCACGTGCTACTGCTCGACTACGCCAGGCTGCGACAGGACTCGAGGTTCCTGCCCCGCCCGCTGCCCGGTCGCACCGTTGGTCGGGCCGACGCGGACAAGGTGGCGAGCCTACGCCGGCAGTACCGTCTCCGCCACAGCGGCGCTGAGACCTTGATCTACCACCACGGTTTGACGAGCCTGCCGGAGCCGCAGCGGCGCTATCTGGCAGGTAAAGACATCATCGATGCTGGCGCCTACGTGGGCGACTCCACTCTGGTCTTCATGAACTACGCGCCGCGGCGCGTCTATGCCTTCGAACCCTCACCCCGCAATGCCCGGGCCTTCCGGCAGACCATGCGCCGCAACCATGTGCCAGAGCACGCCTTCGAGCTGGTGCCGCAAGGACTCGGAGCAACGCCTGGCGAAGCGTGTTTCAGCGACCGCGGCGGAGCCGCCACGTTCCTGGGTGCGGGTGGAACGTGTCGGGTCCCGATCACCACTCTTGACCAAGTCGCGACGACACGCGGCCTGCGCGTCGGCTTGGTCAAGGCCGATGTCGAAGGCATGGGCCTCGAACTGCTGAAGGGAGCGCTGGAGGTGATTCGCCGGGACCGTCCCGTGCTGTCCCTGGCCATGTACCACGGTCCCGATGAGTTCTTCGGACAGTACGAACTGCTCAAAAGTCTGGGTGTCGGCTACGTACTGCGCGTGGTCGACCTGACCCCTGAGACCCCGGGCGAGATCACCCTGCTGGCCTATCCGGATGTGCTGGCATGAGCCTGCCCCCCACCCGCTACAGGCTGGGGACCTGCCTGGCCCTCTGCCCGCCCGCCAGCCTCGTGGCTCTCCTGGTCGCTCTGGCCTTCCCCCGCACCCTCCAGATTGCCGGCCAGGACGAGATCCTCCACTATGTGGCGCTGGGCCAACGATTCTACGAGCATGGCTTCAGCCACCCCGAGGAGTTGATCACCTTCTCGCCGCACCTCTACGGCGTCGCAATCTGGCTCGCCCACGCCAGTCTCGGGCCGGGTGTTGCCGTCGCCCGCCTTCCCGGCCTTGCCGCCTGGGTCCTGACGGCAGCTATCCTGTGGTCGTGGCTGGTCCGCCAACCACGGGCTGGTGCCACTGCCGGGTGGATGCTTGCCCTGCTGGTCACTGCCCCGCTGGCGCTGCAGGCGGCGGCCATCGTCGATATCGACAACACCATCCTGGTCCCTGCGGTTCTGGTTCTTTGCCTGGCGGTCGATCACTTCGTCGCTCACCCCGGCTGGCGGCCTGGCGTGGGCGTGGCGGCCGCGCTCCTCGTGGCGCTCTGGTGCCGCGTCACCACACCGGTCATTCTGCTGCCCGTGTTCTTGCTCTACGCCTGGCTCTCCCGCCGGGAGTGCCGAACTGCCGCCAGACTGACCTTGGCTCTGGCGGCGGGCGGGGCGTTGTTCCTGCTGACGTGGTGGGCGTACTGCCGGGCTACCGGCGTGGATGTCACCGGGCCTTTCCACTACCTGGTGGGTTCGCTCATCTTCTGCACGGTCGGCGAGAGCCGCGGCATCCGGCCGGCGAAGATCGCCCTGACCGTGACCTATGTCCTCTTCTGGGTGGGGCCGGCGGTGTTGTGCTTGTGGGCCGTGCTCGGGGTCGAGCGCCTGCGGCGGCTCTGGCGCTGCCGGAAAGCGGACACCGACGACCTCTTCCTGCTGGCCAGCCTCGCTATCCTGGGCGGTTACTGCCTGGTCGGCGGCACGATCTTCGGATTCCCCAAATACCACTGCCCCGCCTTCCCACTGCTCCTGCTCGCGTTGCCAGGGACCTTCGGGACGGTACTGCGGCCCGCGGGCAGGGCAGGGTGGCTGGCCGCCGGCGGCCTGTTCCTGGCTGGCGCGTTCGTGCAGGCTCAGTTGCTTGGCGACCCGCTGCTGCTGTTGCGTCTGGACCTACGCGAAGCAGTCCTCCATGGCGAGAGCGGTCGGCGTCTGCTCTGGGATGCTCTCGTACTGCCTGCACTGCTCGCCGGTGTGCCGCTCGCAGCCCTGCTGGCGGCCCTTTGCCACCGCCGGTTGCTGGCTCTGCCCGCAGCCCTGGTCTGCCTGGCACTAGGCATGAACGCCGGGCTCGTTGGAACTCAACTCGCCGGCGGCTACCAGACCGGCTACAACTACGGCGACGCAGGCGACGCGCAGGCCGCCGCGGCACTCCTGGATGCCTGGCTGCCCCCGGGGACCACCGCTGTAGCCCCCGGCGAGCTGGTCTACCTGCTGGACCGACCCACCGTCAGGCACGTGCCGAACGAAATCTGGACCGCCCCGGCCGCCCTGCGTAACGAACTGGAGCGACCCGGGGTTCTGGCTGCTGCCTCCTCACTGCTCACCAACACCATGGCACAGCTAAACTCGCTCGTAGACGTTGCCTCTGCCACACCCGGTTACCAACGCGTTGACGTTGGTCACTACGTGATCTTCCTGCGTTCCGCGCCCCCGTGAGACGTGCCGCCCGCCCGTCAGCTTGGCAAGCTGCAGGCGACACGACGCCAGGAGCGACACAAGGCGCAGGCGAGCGCAGCCGCCCCCGCCGCACTGAAGGTGCCCAGCTCAGGCAGGAAGTAGAGGAAGAAGCGGCCGTCCACATGGTCGAAGGTCACCGCGACCGTCAGCACGTGCCCGCCGATCACGGCCAACAGGAGGCCGACCTCCCAGCGCTGACGCTGGCGCCAAGCGCCCCATAGCGCCAGCAGGTATAGCGGCGGGTAAGCGCACAGCAGGAATAGGTTGTGTCGGAAGGAGTAACTCGCCCTGACCCGGCCGAAAAGCGCCGTCACCCGCGCGAGCGCCAGCTCCGTACACGCCAGCGGGTGCTTGAGGATGTAGCGCAGCGCCGGCCCCCAGTCGTCCGACGTCACCATCGCTGCGGGCATCTGCAAACGCGAGGGCGAGTCCCCCCAGAGGACCTCCCCTTTGTACAGCATCTGCACTGGACTCTCCGCCTCGATACCGCGGCGCAGGCCCGATACCCCAAAGGCCACCAGAAGCAGCACCCCCACAAGGGCGCCCAGCGCGCCCAGGCGCACGTGCCACGCCCAGCGCCGCGCCGTCAGGATCGCGTGCAGGCCCAACATCGGCGGGACAATCCAGCCGTTGGGGCGAATCAGCACCAGCGCGACACCCGCCGGCACCAAAGTCACGACGCGCCAGGCCCAGCCCCGTTCGCGGGCCTCCATGGACAGCCACAGGAAGATCACCAGCCACGAGATATACAGAGAGTCTGTCTGTATGATGGTATGCCAGGCGGCCACCTCCGGGTTGCCCGCATGCAGCAGAACCGCGATGACTCCCACCGGCGCGCCCCCCACCCGGCGCCCCAGACCGTAGAGGCACGGCAGGCTGAGCAACGCCACCAGAACCTGCACAGCAACCACCCCCGGCAGACCGATGCCGCTCCCCAGGCACGCTGCAACAATCGCCACATAGCCCACGTACGACCACTGCTTGTTCTCGAAAGGCCGCCCCGCCAGAAGGTTCTCCGCCCCCTGCACATACCGCGGTGTGTCCCCCACCAGCCGAATGCCGCGTGGCACCTGTTCGCGCCACGCGGCGTTACCCTCGTAGCCACCTTCCGGGAACAACGATGGGCGCAGCAACAGCAGGAGCACCCAGAAACCGAGAAGCACTGCGGCTCCCGCCAGGCCAAAGCGGCCCAACTGCCGTCCGGACCCCCAGCACGAACCCGCAGGTAGCGCTGTGTTCTCGCCCGCTTCAAGCATGTCGTGCTCCTGAGTTGTCCTCGTGTCCCAATATCGTCGGTGCCGCCGTACGCGGCAACACCCATGCCACCGCATCGTGGTGGCGCAGCGCCGCCCGCGGCAGGTGACCCCGTGGCAGCCACTATCCATGCGTCCAGCCCCCCGCAGCGCCTCCTGGTGCTCTCCCAGTGTGCGTTTGGCGATACGCTGGTCCTGATCCCCGCCCTGCGCGCCTTGCGCCGTGCCTGGCCCAAGGCTTACACGGTCTTCATCAGCGAACCGGGCAACGCCGGTCAGAAAGTGTCTGCTGCCGCCGTCCTTGCCGGCACGGACCTGGTCGATCAGTTCGAATGCCTCTCGACGCCGCCATCCCGCCTTCGCCGGGGTCTGAACCGCCTCCGCCTGCTCCTGCTGTTGCGCCGCCACTCGTGGGACCTGGGCATCGTTCTGCTGCCGCCCGTGCCGCCGCTGACGGTGCCCCTGATCCAGCGCCTGAGCAGCTACCTGAGACTCTTCGGAGCACGGCACATCCTGGCCCCGGACCGCGTTCTGGCGTTTTCACGTGACCCCGCCGGCTGGCTCAACCCTCTGCCGCACGTCAGCGACACTCTCCTGGACCTCTTGCGGCAGCACGGCGTGCCGAGCGAGGGAGTTAGCGAGTCCCCCATGCTACCGCCCGTGCGCGACACCGGGAACACCGCCCACGCCATCGCCAATGCCCTTCTATGCGAACCTCGTCAGCAACGGCCGTCCACCGCCGTCCGACTCGCCATCGCTCCCGGCGCACAGATGCCGTCGAAGCGCTGGCCCATCGAGCGCTATGCCGACCTGCTAGGCCGCCTGCATGCCGACTGTGCGCCGCGCTTCGTGTTCCTTGGCGGCAACGCCGACCGCGAGGTCTGCGAGCAACTCTCGCGCTGCAGCGTCGACGCCGTGTGCGTCATCGGGCAGCCGATTCCGGCCGTCATCGAGGTGATGCGGCGCTGCGATGCATACGTCGGCAACGATACGGGTCTCATGCACACGGCCGCCGCACTGGCGAAGCCGTGCGTTGCCGTCTTCGGCTCGCGCGATGCCCCGGGCGCGTGGTATCCCTACGGTTCAGGACATACGGTCTTCCGCAGCCGGATCGCCTGCGAAGGCTGCCTTGCCGCCGTGTGTCCGCGCGGTGATAACGCCTGCCTGCAACAGATCAGTGTCGAGAGCGTGCATCGCGCCTGCCTTCAGCTCTGCACGTCTATCCAGGCGGCACGGGCCCACACCCCCAACTCAGGCTGAAAGTGGGGGTGCGCCGGCGGGTCGGCCATGTCGGAGACCCCGCCGCCAACGCCTACGTCCAACTATGTGCGGCATTGCTGGAACCATTGGCTTCGCAGACCTCGCGGTCATCAACGCGATGACTGCGGCGCTGCGGCACCGCGGCCCCGACGACGGCGGTACCCGCGTCGATCCTGGCGGCGCCTTCGCCTTCGGTCACCGCCGGCTCGCCATCATCGACCTCAGCCCGGCCGGTCATCAGCCCATGTCCTGGGCCGATGGCCGCTTCTGGATCACCTACAACGGCGAGATCTATAACTACCTCGAACTCCGCGGCGAACTCGAGGCCCGCGGCTGCAGTTTCCGCACCCGGACCGACACCGAAGTCCTGCTGGCAGCCTATGCCACCTGGGGCGAAGACTGCCTCCACCGTCTGCGTGGCATGTTCGCCTTCGCTATCGCGGATACCGCTCGGCGTCGCGTCTTCCTCGCCCGCGACCGCTTCGGCGTCAAACCGCTGCTCTACGCCGAGACCCACGGAGGCCTGTTCTTCGCCTCTGAACTCAGGTCCTTCACGGCTGCCGGCCAGGTTCCGACCGAGATCGACCGCGATGCCGTCTGGCACTACCTCTCGTTCGGTTCCGTACCGCTTCCCCGCACCATTTTCCGACAGGTGCGCAGCCTTCTGCCCGGCCATGCTCTGAGCGTCGGCTTCGACGCTCACACGGTGCGCACCTGGCGCTGGTGGGACATCGCGACCGCCGCTCAGGCGCATGCGGATAGCGTAGCCCGGTTGGACTTCCCGGCCGCCGCTGAAGCCCTGCGCGAACGCCTCGACGAGGCCACCCGCTATCACCTCGTCGCCGATGTTCCCGTCGGCGCCTTCCTCAGTGGCGGGGTCGACTCGGCGGCCATGGTCGCGCTCATGCGGCGGCATGTCAGCGCGACCATCCGTACCTTCACCGTCGCCTTCGCTGGCCAGCACCAGAATCTCAGCGAGGCCGAGCCCGCCGCCCGGACCGCCCGCGCCCTCGGCACCCAGCACCAGGAGGTCACCGTCGACGACGCGGACGCGGCCACGTCCTTCGATGCCCTCCTGGACGCCCTCGACCAACCGAGCCTCGACGGCGCTAATACCTGGTTCGTCTCCCGCGCCGCGGCAGCATCGGTGAAGGTGGCCCTGACCGGCCTCGGTGGCGATGAACTCTTCGCCGGCTACCCGCACTTCCGCCGGCACCAGCTCGCGGCACGCCTGCGCTCAGCCTGCTGCAGCGTCCCTACGCTGCTCACCCCGCTGCGCCGGCTGCCGGACCGCTGTCGCCATAACCTCATGCTGCCAGCCCTCGACGAGCGCGAACGCCTGGGCACCCTGCGCTGTCTGATGGCACTGCGTGAGAAACGCCGGGCCCTCACCCCCGACTTCCTCGCCTCCGTCACCCCGGACCCGCCCGAGGCGCTGCTCAACCCTGACGCCCCCGGCCTCGATACCATCGCCCGCTTGTCGCAGGCGGAACTGGAAGGCTACATGGCGCGGACTCTCCTGCGCGATGGGGATGTTATGAGCATGGCCCACGGACTCGAAACCCGGCCCATTCTCCTCGACCACGAACTCGCCGCCTTTGCCTTCGCCCTCCCTTCCGCCTACAAACTCCGCCATGGCCGCGGCAAAGCCATCTTCCAGGCCGCTCTGGCGGGTCTCCTTCCCGACGAGATCGCACAACGACCCAAACGCGGCTTCGAGCTGCCCCTGCTGCGCTGGCTCAGCGGCCCGCTCCTGGAGCGCGCCGACGCCGCCCTCTCATCGGCCGCCGCGCAGACTCTCTTCCAGCCGCGCTTCCTGGCTGAATCCCGCGCCCGCCTGCGCGCCCCGCAGCCCCGCGACGTGCGCCTCTGGCCGTACGTCGTGCTCAGCGCCTGGTTGCAGCGCCAGCGACTGTCCCTGTGAACCGACCCCTGAACATCCTTCAGCTCAGTACCGCTGACCGCGGTGGCGGTGCCGAGGGTTCGGCCCGTGCCCTCTTCACCGCCTACCAACAGCGCGGACATGCGTCCTGGCTGGCCGTCGGGCAGAGGACGACCGCCGATCCCAATGTCTTCGAGCTGCCCCGGCCGCCACTGCCCTCCCTGCCGGGACGCTGCCTGCAACGCCTGGCAAAGCGCTTGCGCCACCGTTCCCAGTGCGCCTGGGCCCCCGGACTGGCCCGCCGACTCGACCTCCTTGCCGATCCTGCCCGCCGCGCCGACTGGTGGCGGGGTCACGAGGACCTCCACTTCCCCGGCACCGGCCGCCTGCTCGAACTCTGCCCGCGTCGGCCTGATATCGTCCATTGCCACAACCTGCACGGCGGCTACTTCGACCTTCGTGAACTGCCCGCCCTCAGCCAGCGCGTCCCCCTCATCCTGAACCTGCGCGATGCTTGGCTCCTGACCGGTCACTGCGCCTACTTCGTCGACTGCGAGCGCTGGCGCCAGGGCTGCGGGCATTGCCCTGACTTGCAGCGCTACCCCGGTATCCGGCGTGATGCCACCGCCGAGAACTGGCGCTGCAAGGCCGATCTCTTCGCGCGCAGCCGGTTGTACGTGACCGCACCCTCCGAGTGGCTCCTGGCCTGCGCCTGCGCATCCACGCTCGGCGCCGTCGAGTACCGGATGATCCCCAACGGTATTGACCTCGCCGTCTTCCGCCCCGCTGACCGCCACGCCGCCCGCGACCGCCTCCACCTGGCCCGCACCGTGCCCGTCGTTATGTTCGCAGCCGCCTCCCGCCGCAATGTCTACAAAGACCCCGAAGGTATGAACGCCGCCATCCGCGCTCTGGCGGCGCTGCCGCGGACGGGTCCGGCCCCCGTGTTCCTCTGCGTCGGCACCCGGGTCCCCCCCGCCGGGCTACGGAACCTGGACCTGCGCTGCGTCCCCTTTCTGTCAGACCCTGCCGCCCTCGCTGACTGTTACCGCGCCGCCGATGTCTTCATCCATACCGCCTGCGCCGAAGCCTTCGGCAAGACCGTCACCGAAGCCATGGCCTGCGGCACGCCCGTCGTCGCCTCAGCCGTGGGCGGTATCCCCGAGCAGCTCACCGATGGCGTCGAGGGCTTCCTGGCGCCCCGC
This sequence comes from uncultured Victivallales bacterium, assembly GCA_903837355.1. Classification (GTDB taxonomy): domain Bacteria; phylum Verrucomicrobiota; class Lentisphaeria; order Oligosphaerales; family JAFGRS01; genus CAILUI01. Next base: position 10,250 of record CAILUI010000238.1, on the reverse strand, counting down.
GGGGCGGCCGCGGTCCTCGCGGCGCGCGCCGCCGAACTGCTCAGCGACCCGGCCCGGCGTCAGGACTGTGCCGAAGCCGCGGCTCGCCGCGCTCGCCACTACGCCCTCGAAACGCAGGTGGAACGCTTCCTCGCCTGGTACGAAGAGATCCTCCAACGACCCCCTTCCTCCTCCTGACCTTTCATCCGTCCCCTTCGTCCTATCGGTCCCATTTGTCCCATTACACCCCACCGCCCATCCCCGGGGGTACATGACGCCATGACTGACCTCGCCAACTCTTTCCGTAACCGGAACGTTCTTATCACCGGCGGCCTCGGTTTCATTGGCTCGACCCTGGCCCACCGCCTGGTTGCGGCCGGCGCCCGCGTCACTCTCGTCGATAGCCTCAATCCGGACTACGGCGGCAACCTCTTCAACATCAACGGCATCGAGGACAAGGTCCGCGCTAATATCTCCGACGTCCGTGACCACCACAGCATGAAGGTCCTCATCCAAGGCCAGGACGTCCTCTTCAACCTCGCTGGCCAGACCAGCCACATGGACTCGATGCGTGACCCCGAAACCGATCTCGAGATCAACTGCAAAGCGCAGTTGTCGATCCTCGAAGCCTGCCGCAAGTTCAACCCCACCATCCGCGTCGTCTTCGCCAGCACGCGCCAGATGTACGGCCGCCCCGACTACCTGCCCGTGGACGAGCGGCACCTGCTGCGACCCGTCGACGTTAACGGTATCAACAAGATGGCCGGCGAGTGGTACCACATCCTCTACAACAACGTCTATGGCGTCCGCGCCAGCGCCTTACGCCTGACTAACACCATCGGGCCGCGCATGCGCGTCAAAGATGCCCGGCAGACCTTCCTCGGTATCTGGGTGCGCTTGCTCCTCGAGGGCAAACCCTTCGAAGTCTGGGGCGGCGAACAACTGCGCGACTTCAACGACGTCGACGATGCCGTCGATGCCTTCCTCATCGCTGCCACCCACGACGACGCCTGCGGCCAGGCCTTCAACCTCGGCGCCAAACCCCCGATCAGCCTCCTCGATACCGCTAAACTGCTCGTCGAAGCCGCTGGCACCGGCGAGTTCCTCGTCCGCGAATTCCCCCCCGAACGCCGCAAGATCGACATCGGTGACTACTACTCCGACTACACCCTCATCCACCAACGCCTGGGCTGGGAACCGAAGACCCCGTTGCGCGAAGCCCTCCGCCGTACCGTCGCCTTCTACCGCGAGCACCTGGCCCACTACCTGTGAGACCGCCGCGCGCCGTTGCAGGCCGCCTGTGGACCCACTATGGTTCCAGCCTGGGAAGCTAATCACACTCGTCCCATGGAAGACCCAGAGGCTGTAGCGTTTTAGTCTGTAGGCTATTAGGTTACAACACCGGGCCCGAATCCGGAAACGCAAAATGCCCCGAGGTAGGACCTAACAGTCTACAGCCTGAGTACCTAACAGCCTTGGCGTCCTGTGGGACGCCTGTGAAAGCTGATCTACCACCATGTCAGACACCTCCTTCATCCTCCCCTCCGACCTCAAGGCCAACTACGAGGCCTACAAAGACGAACTCCGCGCCGCGGCCCTGCGCGTCCTCGATAGCGGCTGGTACATCGGCGGTAAGGAGGTCGAGGCCTTCGAGCAAGCCTTCGCCCAGTTCGTCGGTACTCCCTACGCGGTCGGCTGCGCCTCCGGCACCGACGCCCTCATCCTCGCCCTGCGCGCCTGCGGCATCGGCCCGGGTGACGTGGTCATCACCGTCGCCCATACCGCCGTTGCCACCGTGGCGGCCATCGAGTCGGTCGGCGCCACACCCGCCCTCGTGGATATCGACCCCGAGCGCTTTACCCTCGACCCGGAGTGCCTGCGCCGGGCCTGCCGCACCCTGGCCGCCGGCCACGCCGGCCGCCTCAAGGCCGTGCTCCCCGTACACCTCTACGGCCAGCCCGCCGATCTTCCCGCCATCCTCGCCGTCGCCGCCGAGTTCGGCCTGGTCGTCCTCGAAGACTGCGCCCAGGCACACGGCGCCCGCATCGCCGGCCGGCGGGTGGGGGCCTGGGGCCAGGCTGGCACCTTCAGCTTCTACCCGACCAAGAACCTCGGCGCCCTGGGTGACGGTGGCGCCGTGACCAGCGCTGACCCTGCCGTCGCGACGCAGTTGCGCCTGCTGCGCGAGTACGGCTGGAAGGAGCGCTACATCAGCCACATCGCCGGCATGAACTCCCGCCTCGACCCGCTCCAGGCCGCTCTGCTCGCCGTCAAACTCCCGCATCTCGAGACCGAAAACCGCCGCCGCCAGGCCATCGCCGCCCGCTACACGGCCGCCTTCACGGGCTCGGCGCTCGTGCTGCCCCGAACCTTCCCCGGGACCGAACCCGTGTACCACCAGTATGTCGTCCAGCACCCCCGCCGCGAGGCCCTGCGACTCTTCCTCAAAGAGCACCAGATTGGCAGCCTCATCCACTACCCCGTTCCCATCCACCGGCAGCCTGCCTACCAGAACCGACTGCCGCTGCCCGCCGGCCCCCTGAGCCGCACCGAAGCCGCCTGCGAACGGATCCTGAGCCTCCCCATTCACGGCCAACTGACCAACGAGCAGTGCGACCGCGTCATCGCCGCCGTCAACGCCTGGCTCGCCCTCCCATCATGAGCCCCGAGCGCCCAGATCCTGCCAGCCTGACTCTCGTTGTCCCCGTCTACAACGAGGCCGCTGCCCTGCCGGCGTTCCTGGCCGAACTGCTGCCTTTCGCCGCCGCTCTTCCCGCTGAGGTCATCCTCGTCGATGACGGCTCCAGCGACGGTAGCCGCGACCTCTTGGCGGCCCTCGCGAGTGAGCATGTGCGGGTCTTGCGCCACAAGCTCAACCGCGGCTACGGCGGAGCCCTGAAGACCGGGGTCGCTGCCGCGCGCACGCGCTATACCATTACCATGGACGCAGACGGCCAGCACCGCCTCGAGGACGTGCGGCGCCTCTACGACGCCATCTGCCGCACCGACGCCGATATGGTCATCGGCTCGCGCCGCGGCCAGAAGGACGCCAGCCTGGGCCGCGCCATCGGCAAACGGCTGATCCGCCTGCTGGCCAGAAGCTTGATGAGCGTCCCGGTCCATGACCTCAACAGCGGCATGAAGATCGTCGATACCCGCATGGCGCAGCAGGTCCTCCACCTCTGTCCCGATACCATGGCCTACAGCGACACCATCGCGCTGCTCTTCATCAACCACCGCTGCCTCGTCCTCGAAGAGCCTATCCAGATCCGCGAGCGCCAGGGCCGCCCCAGTACCATCGGCCTGCGCGATGCCCTCGCCACCGTCCGGGCCATCATCAACATGGTCATGCTCTTCCACCCCCTCAACCTTTTCCTCCCCGCCGCCGTCTCCATGGCCGCTCTCGGCCTGGCCTGGACCGCGCGCTGCTACCTGAGGAACCACGTCGTCTCCCAGGGCGCCGCCGTGCTCCTCCTCTCCGCCCTGTTCACACTGCTGCTTGGCCTCCTCGCCGAACAACTTGCCGACCTCCGCCGGACCCAGGGGCCACGCCCGCTTCCCGACGGCGGCCGGGACCCCCGCTGACCGCCGCCCGCTCCCCGCGCATGGACCGCCCGCCCGACATCACCCGCAGCGAACGCCTCTACCACCTGGGCGCTTGGCTGTACCTGGCCTTGTTGCCGTGCCCGCTGCGGCTCGCTGGCTCGCTCTACGTCCACGACCTGCTCCTCCCGCTCTTCCTCGCCGCCGTGCTGCAACGCGCCGATTGGCGGCGCTGGCTGCACCTGCCCGATGCCTCTCTCGCCGCCTTTGGCGCGTGGGCTGTCCTCGCCACCTTGACCCGCCTGCCTGGCAGGCCGGATCTCTACGAACTCGGCATCTTCGCCTACATGGGCCTGCTCTACGCCTTCTTCAGCCGCACTGCCCTCGGCCCGCGCGGACGGTGGCGCTACGCGGTCGCCGTCGCCGTCGCACTGTGGCTGGTCGGGCTGCTGCAGGTGGCGACCGGCCTGGTGCAGCCCCACTCGGCCTATGTCGGCTCGACCCTTGGCTTCCTGGCCACCCGCTACGGCTTCACCTTCGGCAACCCCAATCTGCTCGCTTCATTCGGCATCCTGCCGGTGGCCTGCGCACTCCTCACTCTGAGCGGCGCCGAAGCAGGGCAGGGGACCGACGCCGCGCCACCGCCCCGGCGCCTGCTGGCCGTTGCCGCCGTGCTCCTGGCCCTCCTCCTTCCTCTCTTGCTGACCGCCAGCCGCCATCTGCTGCTCAGCGGCGCCCTCATCCTCGGCGCCGTCACGGCCCTCACACCCACCCCGCAGCGCCGCCTCGTTCGCCGCGCCGCCGGCGCCGCTCTCGCCGCTACCTTCGCTCTCTTCTACCTCACCATCCTCATCCCCTTCTTCCCGCTCCAGACCGAGGCGCCCTACGTCAACGCCCGGACCCCGGGCATGTACATGATCCACCAGGGCGCCTACCTCAACCTGCTCTGCCGCGATGCCCGCACCCTCGTCTTTGGCCTCGGTCGATCCGCCGTACGCCAAGGCTACCCCGAGGCCGTGAAGCCCGCCCTGGCCCGGCGTGTGCTGGCCGAGTACCACATGGAACACCTCACACCCTCCTTCCTCGCCTATATGGATGCGCATAACGAGTACCTCAACCTCGCTACCGCCTTCGGGGTCCCTGCCCTCGGCGCCCTCGGCGCCTTCCTCTGGCTGCTCACCCGTGGCGCCCACGGCCTCACCGCGCACCTCCTGGTCGCCGCCGTCCTCGGCATCTGCCTCGCCTCGCTGTGGGATGACCTCCTCAGCAAGCGCTGGATCTGGGTCACCCTCGGACTGCTCGCGGCAACGGCGTGGAAGGCCGCCAGCACTGCCCCCTTAGCGGCCACAGCCCCGGCTGTCGACGGGCAAGCATGACCCCCTCCTACGGCGTCATCACCATCTGCCTCAATGCCGGCAAGACCATCGCCGATACCTTGCGGTCCGTCGCGGCGCAACAACCCCCGCCCAGCCAGTACATCATCGTCGATGGCGGCTCAGAAGATGATACCCTCGAGCGCATCCGTGCCGCCCGCCTCGACGTGCGCCTCGAAACGCAATCCCGCCGCCCCGGCGCCGCCGGTATCCCCGCCGCCTGGAATCAGGCGCTACAGCACCTCAACACCGACCTCGTCTTCATCCTCAATGCCGACGACTGGTATGAACCCCAGGCCGCCGCCACGGTCCTGCAGGCCTTCGCGGACGACCCCGCCGCCGATCTCGTCGTCGCCCCAATCCAGTACCGCACGGCTCCCGGCGCTCCCGTCCTGCGCGTCCAACGCCCCCGCCGCCTCCGCTGGCTGCCCCTGCTCATGCCGATCCCCCACCCCGGCTGCTTTGTCCGACACCGCGTCTACGATCGCCTCGGGGGCTTCAGCGAAGACTATGCCGTCAGTGCCGACTACGAGTTCATCTACCGGACAACCCGCGCGGGCTGCCGCGTCCGCGTCCTCGATCAGCCCCTCGTCTCCATGCGCCCCGGCGGCTTCGCCCGGCACCGGCGTGCCCTCGCCCGCCGCGAGACCTTCCGCATCGCCCGCACCCATGGCGCCGGCGTCCTGCTCCCCAGCATCGCCTTCCTGGCGCGCTGGTTGCTTAATCGCTAGTGACCGTAATTCATCCAGGCTGAAAAAATATGTGCGGAATTGCCGGACTGTTTGAGACGCGACAGGCACGGTCGCCCGACCCCGCCCTGTTGTCGGCCATGGCCGCGGCCCTCGCCCACCGTGGCCCAGACGACGAGGGTATCCAGACGGGCTCCCACTGGGGCCTCGCCGCCCGTCGCCTATCGATCATCGGCCTGGAGTCCGGCCACCAGCCCCTCAGCAACGAGGACGGCACCATCTGGGTTGCCTTCAACGGCGAGATCTACAACCACCGCGAACTGCGCGCCGAACTCCAGACCAGGGGCCATATCTTCTCTACGTCCACGGACACCGAAGTCCTGGTCCATCTCTACGAAGAGTCCGGAGACCAGCTCGTCGATGACCTCTGCGGGATGTTCGCCTTCGCCATCGTCGACACCCGCACCCGGACCCTCATGCTCGCCCGCGACCGCCTCGGCCAGAAGCCGCTGAACTACTGCATCACCCGCGCAGGGACCCTCGCCTTCGCCAGCGAACTCGCCTCCCTCCGGCGCTTCCCCGGCACCCCTCGGCAGATCGACCGGCAAGCCTGTGCGGACTACTTCAGCCTCGGCTACATCCCCGCCCCCCGTACCATCTTCGCTGGTGTCAACAAACTGCCCCCCGCCTCGGTCCTGACCGTCGCCCTCGGCGCTGGGTCCGCCCGACTCCGGCGCTACTGGCACCCGCAGTGTGAACCCAAGGAACGTATCAGCTTCCGGGATGCCGCCGCCCGTACCCGCGAACTCCTCGATGCTGCCGTGCAGAAACGGCTCGAAGCCGAGGTCCCCCTCGGCGCTTTCTTAAGCGGCGGCCTCGATTCGACCGCTATCACCGCTCTGATGCAGGCACACCTGCCCAACCCCGTTCATACCTTCACCATCGGCTTCGCCGAACCCCGCTACGACGAGCGCGCCTACGCCCAGACCGCCGCTCAACACCTGGGTACGCTGCACGCCACTCAGGAGGCCGAACCCCGCGACATCGCGCTCCTGCGCCGCCTGGTACGCCACTGCGGCGAGCCGTTCTCCGACTCGTCCATCCTGCCGACCGCCCTGCTCTCCCAGTTCGCCCGCAGCGGCGTCACCGTCGCCCTCAGTGGTGACGGCGGCGACGAACTGTTCGGCGGCTACCAGCGCTATCAGGTGATGGCCCTGCATCGCCTTCTCCGCGGCGTCCCGCCAGCCCTCCGCCGGACCCTTAGCGACGCGGCCCTCGCCCTGCTCCCCCAGGCGCGCGCCCAGCGCACCACCGCCACCACCCTGCGTCGCCTCGTCACCGCCCTCGGCGCGCCCCCCTTGGAGGCCTACATGGGCTTCCAGGGTATCTTCTCCCGCGAGTGGCGTGCCGAACTCATGGCCGCCCCCGAAGGCCCCGAGGTCATCGACCGCCTCGAAGCCTGGAAGACCCTCCTCCAGGCCGGAACCGCCATCGAGGGCGTCGAACGCTTCATGGAACTGGACCTCGTCGAGTACCTGCCCGGCGATCTGCTCTGCAAAGTCGACATCGCCAGCATGATGTTCTCCCTCGAGGTCCGCTCGCCCTTCATGGATCACGAACTGATCGACTTCGTCACCCGCTTACCCCGCCACTACCGCGTCGGCCTGCGCCAGCGCAAACGCCTGCTCCGCGCCGCCGTCGCCGACCTCCTTCCGCCCGAGATCAGCCAGCGCGGCAAACGCGGGTTCGGCGTCCCCCTCTCAGCCTGGTTGCGCGGCGAACTGGCGGGGCTGGTCCGCGAGACCGTGCTCTGGCAGAAGGACTGGGATCTGGATGGCCTCTTCAACAACGCCACCCTGCGCCGTCTTGCCGAGGAACACCTCAACGGCACTCAGGACCACAGCTTCCGCCTCTGGTCCGTACTCTGTTTCCGCTTCTGGCTCGAAGATGTCTACAGGCCCCTCCGCTGATGGACCCACACGCCCTTACTGTCCTCGAGTTCGGTCCCCTCCTCGACACCATCGGCGGCTACGCTCAGACGTCCCGCGGTCGCGCCCTCGTCCAGGCCATCCGGCCCGCCCTGCGCACCGCGGACGATCTGCCCCGCTCCGACCTCTATGCCGACGTCCTCGCCGTCCTTGACACCGGAACCGCCCTCCCAGGGGTGTTTTTCGACGACCCTGAAGCACCCCTCCGGCGCGCGGCTCCCGAAGGCGCCGTGCTCGATGGCCCGGAACTGCTCCTCGTGCGCGGGCTCCTCGATGCCGCCGCCGAGGTCGCCGCCTTCCTCCGCAGTGAACCCTGTCAGCCCCGACCCGCCCTGCGCGCCCTGGCGGCCCGGACCCACCTCTGCGCACCGCTCGCCACCGACCTGCACCGGAGCCTCGATACCGCCGGTGCCGTACTCGATAGCGCCAGCCCCGCCCTCCATGCCCTGCGCCAACGCGCCTCCCACCTCGAACACGCCGTCCAGCGCAGCCTGGAACGACTCCTCAAAGAGCCGGGCCTCGCCGACGTGATCCAGGAGTCGTTCGTCACCCTGCGCAACGGCCGCTTCGTGATCCCCGTCCGCCGCGAACAACGCGGCTCGCTGCCCGGCATCGTCCACGACCACTCAAACAGCGGCCGCACCCTCTTCGTCGAACCCTCGACCTCCATACCCCTCGGCAACGACCTCGCCGATGTCCGGCTCCAGGAGCGCGACGAGGTCCTGCGCATCCTCGCCGCCCTCAGTGCCGATGTGCATCACGCCCTGCCGCTCGTGCTCGACACCCTGGCCAGCCTGACCACCCTCGACGCCGCCTTCGCCGTCGGCCGCTGGGCCGTCGCCTTCCGCTGCGTCCTCCCGCGCCAAGGACCCCGCCTCCGCCTCTTCCAGGCCCGACACCCCCTCCTCGAAAAACACCTGCGCCAGGAGGGGCGCGGCGCCGATCTCGTACCCCTCGACTTCGACCCGCCCGGCGGCGTCAAGGCCGTCGTCATCACGGGCTCCAACACCGGCGGCAAGACCGTCGCCCTGAAGACCGTCGGCCTGCTCACCCTCCTGGCCCACAGCGGCCTGCCCGTCCCCGCTGACCCACGCAGCGAATTCGCCCGCTTTGACCAGGTCTTTGCCGACATCGGCGACGAGCAGTCCCTCCAGGCCAACCTCAGCACCTTCAGCGCTCACATCCGCCACCTTACCGCAGTGTTCGAGCAGTCCCGCCACGGGCATAGTCTGATCCTGCTCGACGAACTCGGCGCGGGGACCGACCCCATCGAGGGCGGCGCCCTCGCCTGCGCTATCCTGCAGCAGTTGGCCGCCCGCCAGACTCTCACCCTGGCGACCACCCACCTCGGCATCGTCAAACAGTTCGTCCAGGACCAACGGCAGATGCGGAATGCCGCGGTGCGCTTCAACACCGATACCCTCAAACCCGAGTACACCCTCGATCTCGGGCGCCCCGGCGCCAGCCATGCCCTGCTGATCGCCCGCCGTCTGCACCTCCCCGCTGACGTGCTCAACGCCGCCGAGAAAATGCTCTCCTCCGATCACCTGCGCCTGGAACAGATCCTCGCCAGTATGGAAGACGACCAACGCCGCCTCGCTGACTCGGAACGCGATGCCCGCGGCGCCCGCGATACCCTCGTGCAGGAGCGTGAGAGCGTCCGCCAGGAACTACAGGAGCTGCGCCAGGAACGCCGACGGCTGCTCCATGAGGCCTATCAGCAAGCCTCCGGCATCGTCGAGAACGCCCGCCGCGAGATCGAAAACCGCCTGCGCCAGATCCGCGAAGCCGCCACGCAGCCCGCGGCTGCGGCCTCCGCCATGGCGGCCGCGGCACGCCACACTCTCGAAGAGCACTCTCGCCGTCTGCGCGAGGGCGCCGACCAAACCGCCCCCCGCCCCGCCCACCCCCTGCCCACCGCGCAGATCGCCGTCGGCCGCCGCGTCTGGGTCGAGAAGCTCCAGGCCCATGGTACCATCCTCACCATCACCGACCATGGCCATAGCGCCCGCGTCGAGGTCGGCGGCCTTCCCTTCACTGTCGAGGTCCGCGAACTCGGCCGCTCCCCCCAGCCGGCCCCCACCGCCTCAACCGTCAGCGTGCAACGGCCGCGGCCACAGGGCCCCACCGCCACCGAGGTCAACCTGGTCGGCCTGCACGTCGACGAGGCCCTCGCCCGGCTTGACCAATTCCTCGACCGCGCCGCCCTCGCCGGAATCAGCGAGGTCCGCGTCATCCACGGTTACGGCACCGGACGCTTGCGCGCCGGCATCCACGAGTGGCTCCGGACTCAGAAACTGGTGCGCCGCTTCCGCCTCGGTGGGGAGAAGGATCCCGGCGGAGCCGGCGCGACCGTGGTGACGCTCTGAGCCCCCCGCCAGGGCCCTCGGAGAAGCGAACTGGAGGGCAAGCACAGGGGCGGCAACGCCACCCCGGCGCCCCGCCGGCCCTTGCCCCAAGGGCCCTCGTCCTGGGCGCTGCGAACTGGAGGGCAAGCACAGGGGCTGGCAACGCCACCCCGCCGCGCCGCCGGCCCTTGCCCCAAGGGCCCTCGTCCTGGGCGCCGCAAACTGGAGGGCAAGCACAGGGGCGGCAACGCCACCCCGCCGCGCCGCCGGCCCTTGCCCCAAGGGCCCTCAGTCCTGGGCGCTGCGAACGGGAGGGCAAGCACAGGGGCG
>CAILUI010000237.1 GCA_903837355.1 uncultured Victivallales bacterium | reverse complement strand
TGGTCACCGGCACGGTGAAAGCGTGAGAGCGTGATTGCGTGAGGGTTACGGCGCGTGTGCCGGCCGTCTGCCACGAATCCACGCTCTCACGTTCTCACGCGCTCACCCGTAGCGGGAACCGCGATCTTGGAACAGCCCTGCCCCGCTACGTGGAACCCGCTGGCGCCTGCCTTGTCGGAGAGCCGGTAGTATGTTGATGCGCCACCGTTGTGCGAACCGGGCGGCGGTGTCAGTGCCTGGCCCCGGTGCGGGTGGCGCAGGTGTTGCGGCGAAGGATAGGGAGACGACGATGGCCAAACTGCAGATTGAACTGTGTCCCGAGACTGGCATTTGTTCACTGGTCCGCGAGGACGGCACCAAGACGGACCTGATGCCCGACGAAGTCAAGCAGATTGCGGCCGCTGCGACCGACCCCGGTGCGATCACGGCGGTGATTGCCGCCGTGGACACGGACTTCGCGGGGAAGCTGAGTGCGGCTGAGATCGGCCAGATCAGCGCCAAGTTGGGCAAGCGCTGCTGCGCCTGCAAATGCAGCTGATCTGTCTGTTCCTGCTCCTGCTGCTGACCAGCGCCGGTTCAGCGGCGGGTCCGCTTCCGCTCGCGGGCGGCTACACGGTGGTGGTCTCGAAGGAGACCGCCGCCGACCCCTCCTGGAACGCGGTCGTGCAGGCTCTGGTCGTGAAGTACCAGGCGGGGACCGTCGTCTACAGCGGCGATGTCCGTGGCTGCCTGGAGCCGCTCGCCGCGGCAGCGCCCCGGTATGTGTGTTTCGTGGCTCGGCCGGAGGGGAGCGGGCGTGCCTTCGTCGTCGCGGTCAGTCGCCTGACCCGCGAGTTGGACGCCGATCCCTACACCGACGCCCTCTGGGGCATTCTGACGGGTTATACGGCGGCGGATGCGCTGCGTCTCGCCCAGCGTTCGGAACCCCTTCTCGTCCGCCGGGCAGCCGCCGGGACGTCGATCGACCTCGGGCGCTTTGTTGAGGGGGTGTGGTACAGCGAGGGCGATGCCGGCGTCCACTGGGAGAAAGCTCCAGGCGGCGCGCCGGAGCGCCGGCTCGGCCCCCAGGATTCGACGGCAGCCCTGGTGCGGGTCTTCAATGAGTTCCGGCCAGACCTTTTCCTCACCTCGGGGCACGCGACCGAGAGCGACTGGCAGATCGGCTACTCCTACAAGAACGGTCAGTTCCGTTGCCGCGACGGTGGGATCTACGGCATCGACCTGCAGGGGCAGACGTTTCCCGTCCAGTCCCCGAATCCGAAGGTCTACCTGCCGCTCGGGAACTGCCTGATGGGGCACATTCGCGATCGCGAGTCGATGGCGCTGGCCTTCATGGCTTCCGCCGGTGTCCACCAGATGGCGGGTTACGTGGTCTCCACCTGGTTCGGTTACGGCGGCTGGGGCATCGGCGACCTGTTCATTGACCAGCCGGGGCGATTCAGCCTCGCGGAGGCCTTCCTGGCCAATGGCCACGCCCTCGTGCATCAACTCCGGACCCGCTTCCCCGGCAAGAGCCCCGACCTTGATCTCGCCAGCTACGGGATCGAGAAGGACCCGCAGTGCCTCGAGCGGATCGCCGGTGGGCTGGGCTATGCCGGCTGGAACGACGCGATCCGCGACCACGTGGGGCTCCTCTGGGACCGGGACACGGTCGCTTTTTACGGGGACCCCGCCTGGGAGGCGCGCCTGGCTCCGGGCGATCTCGCTTGGGAACAGAGCCTCGAGGAGAGGGACGGCGTCTGGACGTTTGCCGTGACGGGGAGGCGCGAGGCCACGCCGAAGCGCCCGCCCGTGGCGCTCTTTCCGCGTCGTCTGCAGGACATCGAGGTGACCGCGGGGCAGGAGTTCGAGCCCCTGGTCGCTGACGACTTCATCCTGTTGCCAGGCCTGCGGCAGATCGCGCCGGGAGCGACCTACAAGGTAGTCTTCCGAGCGCGGTCAATCGCCGCTCAGCCGTAACGCACTCCCGCGCGGTGAGTGGCGGTCGGGCCGGCCAGTGGCCGGCGTGGGCCGCCCGCCCTACTGAGTCCGTCCGCGGGCATGGTTTTCCGGCAGTAGGCAGCGCGGCCCCCGTCCGCCGGCGGCGGACCCGCGCGGTGAGTGGCGGTCGGGCCGGCCAGTGGCCGGCGTGGGCCGCCCGCCCTACTGAGTCCGTCCGCGGGCATGGTTTTCCGGCAGTAGGCAGCGCG
>CAILUI010000236.1 GCA_903837355.1 uncultured Victivallales bacterium | reverse complement strand
TGCCAAGCCTTGCCGTGCGCTATCTCCGGGTAGACGCGAACGGTAAGGACAATGGGGCTGGCTTCGTCAACCATGACGTGATGCGTGTCATCCGCTGGATCGGGCTGGAGCCAAGCGTGAAGGTGTCTGGCCGGCTTAAGTCAGTATGCGTCTACGGATTCCACAGTCTGCGCCACAGCTTCGCCTCGTTCTGTATCGACAACAACATCCCGAAGGCGGTCGCAGAATCCATGCTCGGTGCCAACACTGGCATAATTGACCAGTACTACACCCACATTGGAGAGGATGCCCAGGAGCAGGCCATTCAGTTGATCAACGGTAGCGGGACATCCGTGAAACAGCGTCAGGAGAGAGTCCTTGAATACCTGGGGCAGATCCAGGACAAGACTCCCGAGCTGGCGGAGATCGAGAGGATTCTGCGGGGGTAGGGCCCTCAAGGCCTGGCCGCAGAGCATTCCCGCCGCTGTCGCCTTGAGGGTGGGCCGCGGCGTGAGCTCCGTTGGCCGTTGCCACCCTTGCCGCCGGGGCCGCACTGCCGTCCCGCTCTCGCCCGGGGATCCCACCCGAAGCTGAGATTCCCCACCCAGGAGCCACCGCAATCCCTACCAGAATCCCGGAAATCACTTGCCGAAAGCCACATCAGGAACACTGAAGGGGCTGTGCCGACCGGCGGTGCGTTCGCCGTGGTACCTGCGGCAGCTCACCGACCGGCTCGCTACGCCCCGGAATGCCGCGGAGGTGTTGCGGCGCAACCTGGGACTGCTGGGCGAGCCGTCCTCCGACCGCTACCTGTTCGATCCGCACGTGGGGCGCTACACCGGCGGCCGGCCCGCGCTGAAGCTGTGGATAGGCGGCGACCACCTCGTGGACAAGGGCCCGATCCAGGATCTGGTCCACACCGCCGCGTGGCGCCCCTGCATGCTGCTGCTGGACGACAACTTCCACGTCGAGCGGCAGGCCATGGTCGAACTGCTCGGACTGGAGTTCTGCGCAGGGCTGAACTGGGTGGCCGACCGCGCCATCCTCGGCCTGGACTGCCTGGGTGCTGTGGTGGACGGCGGACAGGAGATCGTGACCTGGCTCAGAGGCTACCAGCACGGCGGCTGGCAGGACGGCGCACCGTTCGGGACGGTGATGCTGACCCGGCCTCGCAACGACAGCGACGACCTGCAGTCCCTGCGTCTCGACTGGCAGGCGGGCCCGTGGTCGCGCGACAGCCGCGTCTGGCGGGTGGCCGTGCGGGTTCACCGGGAGAGACGGCAGGAGCCCCTGGACGTCGCGGTCCTGGCCGCCGGAACGGTTCCGGGCGATACTGAAGCGGTGGCCTGGATCTTCAGCCGTTGGCCCCAGGAGAGCAGCAACCACCTCGACGATCACGACCTGCTGCGCGCTCTCACCCGCGCCCCCGGGTTCGTCGCCATGCGCCACGGGACTGTCTGCATCACGCTGGCCCCGAATTCGCCGTCCAAGGCCTTCGCTGCCATGCGGCGCTTCTGCGAGAACGTCAGCGCAATCGTCAACCGCGGCTGGCCCGGCCGCGCCTCGTCAATCTCGATCACCGTCGCCGAGACCCCGCCCGCCAGGGCCCTCGGACCACCGCCCAGCGGCCCATGGACGTGCGCCTCACACACCCCAACGCGATTACGCAGGTTGCGAGAGGCCAGTTGACCCCTCGTGCCTGATTTGGTGTGGTCATGTGCAGTCCATGAGGTGTTGTCGGCAGTGTCCGGGCGGCAGGCTCCTTCGGCAGCCAGAAAGCGCAGCTTGGAGTCTTCGCGATTCGCGGCCCTGGGTCGTTGTTCGAGGGCTTCGGATTTGCTCTTGGCGCTTGCGATGCCGGCCTGAAGTGCATCGCGGCGCGTTTCGAGCTTGGGCCGGCCGCGGCTGGCCCTGCGGAAGGTATTTCTGCAGACCTCCAGTTCTGCGGCCAGCGCGCCAAGGGCAGCCAGCTCCCGCAGGTGTCTCTGCCGGAGGCGTCGGGATCTACCTGGCACTGCTCGATGCGCCTGATGGCGGGCATGTCCCAGTCGTGGCGCAGGCGGGCCGCCGCGCTGTCACGTTCCATTCGGCTCAGGGTGTCAACGACCCGCTCGCGGCCGCACAGCAGCTTCTGCAGACTCCGGCGCAGGGCGACGGCAGCAGCGTGCAGTTCCCTGTGCTCGATGCTCTCATCCGTGAGTACGTGAATGGGTGATCGGAGGACACCGGGCCGAAGGACGGCCCCTCCTCGACAGCCTGGCCCCAGCCACGTGTCTGCCCTGCGACTGCTGCGGCCGGCGGTATACACGCCGGATCACCTGGCTGCCTGGCCAGACGCCCGCTCCTACGATGCCAGGGTTCAGAACCACCGGCCCCAGCAGGCACTCGACTCAAAGGAGCCGCACACCATGGGCGGTCGTCCCGCCCAACGGCATGCCACTTGCCGTAGGGCGGCAGCGCCAACCATCACACGTATACCTGTGGCACTACAAGCTCACATAGGCTTATAATGTGGTAGTAAGTATAGAACCATGTATATAGACTTGATATTTATGCTTATTACTTTTATAATAAGTGTCAGATAGTTTAGTAGTTTGCATGAATTGTAGGCGATAGGTTTTGTGTAAAGAGTAAGATTGTCGCACAAAATGTGTAATGACTAATCATATCACAATACATGAGAATTGTACAGTATAGTTGTTTCCTACCCTTGGCAGGTGGGGTCTCTCTGCGGAGCACCCAGCGATGTCTGCCGGTGGTGCCAACTGAGCGGCGGCACGAAGGACGGTACCGTGGATTCGTCTCGGGAAACAGGCTTAGCGACGGGCGCACCTCAGTCAGCACCCAACGGAGGGCTGGGCCTGTCGCGTCGGTTCCACGGCCAACCCTGCGACCGACTTGGCGACGCGCTATGGTCCCGGCGGTGCGGTCGAGCATGGCTCCAGGGGCTGAGCTGCGTCCTGGCAGAGAGAGGCTGTCGCCACGGCGGCAGGAGGGGGGGCCCTGCCTTCCTTGCAGCGATGGTGGCAGCAGGACAGACCGGCAGGTCGCGAGCGTCCACGTAGAAGCATGGGGGATACTTGATGGCCAGCATCGACGTACGCGAGATAGAACGGGCATTCCGGGACAACTACACGCCGACCAGGTGCATTTGCCGAGACAGGGAGCTCGAGAGGTGCCTGATCCTACGGAGCAAAGTGGAGATGGCCTTGCTCGCGAGGCTGGCGGCAGGGGTTCACGATCCATGGCAGGGGAAGCTTAAGGAGACCAGTGGAGTCTGCTGGGGCGACGTGGAAATGAGGAGTCGGCTGATCTGCCCCTCGCCGATGATGTGGTTTGATTGCCCCGTTACGGGCAGGTGTGGTCTCTTCAATCTTCCCATCGACACCTTCCGATCTCGGGTCGGCATAGGGCCGGGCGTGCGACCGATCGGCGGCGGCTGGCTTGGGGATACCGTCGCAGAGATCACGCGCACATTCAGTCAGGTATCGGACACCCGCAAGCGAGTTCTTGGCTACCCCCTTCGGGAGGTGGGTGGCGCCCTGCGTGAGGAGCGCGGGGCTCTGGTCGAGTTCCTGTACGCGCTCGAGGATGACAGTTGGGGCTGGATGGGCACAGATGAGCTTTGCGTTAGGGAGTGCAGAAAGAGGCTGGCTCATCGCATGGTCAAGATCGATACTGTTCCAGACACAACTCCGGTTGGAGTCCGGCTGGTTCATCTCTTTTGTCTGCTGTCCGGTGAGCTGTCCGAGCGTAAAGCCGTCACGGATATTGCGCACAGGATCGGCATCAGCGACGACGTGTTCTCCTATGGGGGTTGGTTTGACCGAAGGAGAGGGTGGTGGCAGTACGAGGAGATGGCGCCCTTGGCAGAGGGTGGCCTGGCTCACCCCGTGGACGACCAGGCGTGGTTCTGGTATGCATGTAACGCTAAGGGAACTCGGCTGGAGACCATCCACCGGAACCCGAAAGACAGGACGATCCTGCCGATCACCGCCTGGACAAAGGAGACGACTGAGTGTAGGTACTACCTGAATCTCCCCCCGTGGAAGCCCCGGCTGTATGGGCAGGACAAGGTTCTTGCCAACAAGGCTGCCTCCGTCTTTCTGACCGACGCCACCGAGGTCGCGCTGGCCAACTCGGTCCGCCCAGTAGGGAACGACGTAGTCTGGGCTTCGTGGTACGGTGAGGAGAGTGCAGTCGGCCGGGTCGACTGGGAGTGCCTCAAGGGGAGGAACGTTTTCTACATTATCCTGGAGCAGCCTGGCTGCTCGCGGAAGTCGGCATACCAGACCGCGTATGCGGTCCACCGTGCATTGGCTGGGCTAAGAGGAACGAGGCTCACGTTCATTGACGTCGGCCGCAGCGATGCCGGCGCCGACGGCCGCGAACTCAACCCTATTGTCATGTCGGCCGAGGAGTTCCACGGGTGCGCCCGGAATACGCTTGACCTGGACGCTCCACCCCCGATCAGAGGGTTCGCTCCAAAGACCATGCGGGATCTGGTTGATGAGGCGGGAACAGGCCGGCGGTTCCTACTGGAGCCCCTCATCCATGAGAAGTCGACGACGCTCATCTACGCCTGGACCAACGTCGGGAAGACTTGGTTTGCTCTCTGCATGGGTGTCATGGTCGCCCAAGGCGGGACGCTCTTCGGCCGGTGGAGAGCGAGGAAGCCACTGAGGGTTCTCTACGTCGACTCGGAGATGGACGATGACTCGATGCGGGAACGTCTGCGGCTCATCTCCCGGATGCGGTTTGACGGTAGGAGGGTGCGCCGGGAGCGCCTCAGAAATCTGACCTACATCTCCAGGAAGCGCTCGCACGCGGACGCCGACGCATTCAAGAAGGATACAATCGCCTTCGTCGCAACGACCGGCGTTTCCCTCGTGATACTCGACAATCTGACCGCCTTCACCCAGCACAACGATAGCGCCAAGGCGTGGGAAGACATCCACGTTTGGATCGACTGCCTCAAAGACAAGGGTTGCGCTGTGCTGATTGTGCATCATGAGAATAAGCAGGGCGGCCAGCGCGGAACAAGCGCAACGACGAACGCCGTGGACAACGTCATCCACCTTCTACCGCCCACGTCGAAGAAGCAGCGAGAAGGCAAGCCGAAGCGCGCCCAGAAGCTCCTGGGCTCGGGTACCGGAGCGAACCGCGTAAGCGACGTCACGCCCGGACAAGAAGGCACCAAGGAGATTCAGGAGAGGCCGCTGCCTGACAATGGTCTGCGCATGCGAGTCGAGATCGAGAAGGGCCGCGAGATCTACGGCAAAGCCCGACGCCCCTTCACCGCCGAGATCTGCCCGAACGCCAGGCCGCCACGCTGCGACTTCGTGGCCGAAGGCGGCGACGCGACCGCTCTGGGTGAAGCCCCAGCCAAGCGGACGTACCGGAGGGGACCGCAGCGCGACGCGCTGATGCAGAGAGCCCTCTCTTCGCTCAAGAACGGCAGTAGCGTCAAGGACGTTGCGCGCGATCTGGGCGTTTCGACTTCCTATGTCTACAACATCAGCAGAAGGCGAGAGGACCCGAACTGGAAGCACCATGAGGAAGCCCAGGAAGCCAGGCGGCGCGAGCGGGACAGCAGCATCTTCGAGCGCAGCGCGCGAGAAGGCGCGAGAACCATCGCTGCGAGTCTCAGGATGTCGTTGACCTCCGTGAAGCGAATCATCGATGCAGCCTGGACCAGGAGGATCGTGGAGGCCCCCTCGTTCAAAGAGGGAAAGCTACCCGAAGAGATCGCAGCTGAACTGGGCACCGGTACCGACGCCGTTAAAAGGCTTCTACACGAGATCAGGCTCAGGCAGGTGCCTCATCTACGGGGGAATCACATGACGGTCGCCGACATAGCGAAGGAGCTCGGCGTAACCACTAAGCGAGTCGAAAAGAGGTGCAGGGCACTTGAGGCGGCAGAGCGGAAGAGCAAGCAGCGTTGCGATGACATGGCGAAGGTCGCGCGCCTCCATGGGGAGCGCCTGTCGGACAGCGAGATCATCAGGATGACTGGCCTCCCCAGGCGAACCGTCATTGTCGAGCGAAGTCGCCTTGATCCGAGCAGGCGGAAGCCGAAACGGAACGCTTCGGCAGTTCCGTCTGCCCCATCAGTTCCGCCTGCTCCGCCGCCGGCACCAGGCTGAACTCAGGCGAAGGCGAACTCCAACATGAGCGACACCGCATCGCCGTGTGCGTGTGGCCGCGCCCGTTGGCAGGCCATGGTCGGCATCGCGGCGTTTCGGGCGGTCAGGTAGGCTCTGGTCACCGTGCCGGGCGCTTGGTCGTTCGATCCGGTCCGCCGGGTTTCCGGCGCCCGCCGTAGGCGGTGCCCTGTTGCCAACGCATAGACCGTCAGAACTGCGCCGTTGCTGCCACTCGGCCGCAGAATCCATTGCCCTGGTCGGCGTTCTGTCGCCAGGAAGCCCCGGAAGCTGGGCTTGCGTAGCCCTGCCCGCTGGGCCTGACCTGGCCTCACCTCGCGCATCGGGTGCGACCGGTTCCGCGCACCGGAGCGCTCGTGACTGCGTGCTGCCAGCCAGGCAGGTCAAGCCCCTCCCGCATAGAGGCCACAGATCCCGGGGAACACATACACAGGTGGTCCGTCTGGACGAAGCGAATGGACCCCACTTACTGGTATGTAAACTATTACATAGCAACAACATCCTGTGCGTCTAGTACCAATGCACAGGAGACCATGCCAATGGGAAGCAGCATTCGCCCAAGGACCGTGTCGCTGATTGCCAAACTGTTGCGACCACTCACCGACGAGGGGCTCCTTTCGGTGGCAGAGAACCGCGAGATCATTTCCAACCTCAGACATCTGGCCATGCATGGAACGATGCCCCCCCAAGTGATTCCGCGCCTCATCGCACCTCCTGAGGCCGCCTCCATGCTTGGGCTAGGATATAGTAACTTCAAAAAGATAGAACGTAACAGTGGGTTTCCGTTCAGGCGCAAGATGGTGGGGGGCTCGTCTGTTCGCTTTCGCAACACGGACGTGATCGCCTATATCCTGGCCCAGGACGAGCCAGCGACAGGAACGGAACCGGCCTCGTCTCTGGACTGACCTGCACTGCCGCAGATGGCTGTCCATCGGTTACACGGGTGTCCCGTGCCGAAACAAGCAGCTACGGCCGCTCCTGCGGCACGGCACTGTTCCCCTGCGAGGCCGCTGTCTGCACTGGTCGCGTTTCCGGCCTCAACATATTATGTACCACACCGGAAGATGTCTGACAGACCGAATCGCCCCGCCGCCTAGGGTACGCCGGCAGAAATGCCTACGCTCAGGCGGCATTCCTCATTCCGGATTCGGTGCATTACAGATTACTAACACGCGTAATCACAACACCATACACACCTTCATCAAGACGACCATCTGACCACACCCTCAGGCTGCCAACCAACTCAACCCAACCGGCAACACCCTATCCCACTCCTGTGACCCAGCGGTACCCCAGAGCCTGTTGACACCGGTCCAGGCATGAGCCCAACCCTGGCGCCAACCCCATGTGCCCGGCCTTACCCCAAGACCGCTGGGGGCCGTTGACCATCAGGCACGACGGTCGGTAACCGGCTCCGACCCACGCGCCTGGCGAGACCCAAGCTCCCCATGACGGCGCCAGCTCACCCAAGAGCAGAGATGCGTGCCTCGGCACGTGGGTGAACGCGATGCTCCACGTGCCGACAACAGGCACGAGTTGCCTGCGCCCTTCCGAGCCTGATTCGCTCCTGCTCTGACCCCTGTAGTCCCTCGACGGAGCCCAGCCGGCAGGCGGCCGTCAGCGTAACGACGGCCATGTCCATTCTTCCGATCGATCTGCCATTCCCTTGATGGCGATTGCCCAGACCGCCAACCCCTCAACCTGAGGACTCGCACCATGGCCACGTACCACACCACCGAGGAACCTGCCTACCGGGGTCTACCCGTTCAGGCCTGTCCCGGACGAGCACTCCGCACTGACATCCTCGACTGCCTGTATGACCGATTCGACTACCTGCTGGCCAGGCACTGCCGAGTTCTGGTGATGCGCTTCGATCTGCGCCTTCCCCCGGACTGGCAGTACCCCGACGACAACCATTGCATTCAGAAGTTCGCGAACAGCTTCACCGCCCACCTCAGGCGAACCGGTGTTGACTTCCAATACGTCTGGGCCCGTGAGCTGTCTCCTGTTGCCACCAACTGCCACTGGCACTGGCTGGTTCTCTTGGACGGGCGGAAGATCCGGCGCATCGAGGATCACATGTGCGATGCCGACAGGCTGTGGGCACGTGCGTTGGGAGTTCCCTCCGGGCAGGGACTGCTCTGGGGCGGCTGTGGCAACGATCCGGCGTACCCCGTGCACAACGGCGTGGTGATGTGTCGGGGAGACGCCGAGACTCTCCGGCACTGCTTCAGCTGGTGCAGTTACCTGGCGAAGGTCAACACCAAGGGCAACGCCCCACACTTCGCGAAAGAGTTCGGCTGTTCCCAGCTTTGAGCTCAGAGCCACCTCCCGCATAGCGACCACTGGCCGAAGCAGAGCCATAGGGGCGACCAACCCAGGAAGCCCCAGCTCACCATGCTTCCCCGTAACCAAGCCCAGAAGTGGGCCTGTGAGCCAAGTCGAGGGCCACAGGCCAACAGACACGCAACAGAAAGGACCTCCCCCCGATGGACGAACAGAAACCGAAACAGGGCCTGCTGCAAAGCTACGCAGGCAACCCGGACAACCCCTGCAGCAAACGCCAGAACCGTGCTGGGGAGGCGATCTTCATCGCCGATGACAGAACCAAGACGGACTTGAGCCCCTACGGCTCGCCTCTGGGCTCACTCTGCGAGATTCTGGTTCGCGTCAACGACGAGAAGTCGGTCGACGTCAGTCTGCGCAATAATGTTCCGATGAGTGAGGGTGTCCGGAGTTGGATCCGGGACAGGGGGGCCAGCCTCACGACCGTGGGCGGGATGGCCCTCGAGCTCTCCATCGTGCCAGGTAAGGAAGGCCTTCTCGACGAGTTGGCCAGCCGGATCGAGGAGATCACCAAACCCGGTGCTCCGCGGTACCCAGTGCCCAGCTACAAGTATGCCGGCCCGCGTACGGCGGCGTCCCTGCACCGCCTGGCGCACGAACTGCGCGAGAACTGGGGTAGCGGCGAGCCCGAGCCGCACTGAGCGAGTTGGTTGCGGTCTGCTGGATCGCCACGGCAGGGGCGGCAACGAGACCACCGGTCGCCGCTGGCTGTTGTGGGTAGCGTTGCCGCAAGCGGTGCTGTGAGATCCCGTTCCCACAGCACCGTCATCCCGGCGAGGTGTGTCGAATCAGGTACGGCCGTCCCCGCTTGGGCCGCTCTCGGGGTGGGGCCACTTGCAGCGGCGATACTGGTCCCGCCCACGATGGCGGCCGCGAGAACTGACGCATCCGCCGGTAGCGTCGACTCGAGCATCTTGGGCGTTTTCCTGCCCGCCAGCGAACCGGTTCCCTCGGGAATTCGGGGCGATTCTGGCGGGCGCGTAGGGTTGCCCGCAGCCCCCTCTGGGTTGGAGCTCTTGGCCCCCGTACGGCGCCGGCTTCAGCCCCCTGGCAACCTGACACCCGTTACTGCAGGCGGTCTTCCGGGTAGCGCATGGATGCCTGCTCACGCACGTACCTGAAGGCCATGTAGGCCTCGCGTAGGTACAGGCACTGGACCGAGGGCAATGCCATGGCCAGAGTCCTGTCTCTAAATGAACGCAAAGCGTTTAAGGCGTGTTATTTATAACACACGTTAATAATACTTTAGGGATCAACGAGGTAATCATGAACGCGGTAACGAAAGGTACTGGACATGGCCGAAACCACAATCATCCTGGATGCCGACCAGCGGCGGGCGCTGGAACTCATGCTGAGCGGCAGGAACGTCTTTCTCACCGGCAAAGCAGGGACGGGCAAGAGCAGCGTCCTAAGGCGCTTCAGTGAGCTCAGCCCAACCTGCACGGTCTTCCTTGCGCCAACCGGGGTGGCTGCCTTGAACATCGGCGGAGGCACCATCCATCGGTTCTTCTGCTTACAGCCAAGCATCCTTCCCCCCGGCTACGTTTCCACGATCAGAAGCGAGCAGGAGGAGGTGATCCGTACGGTCAAGACCATCGTGATCGACGAGATTTCCATGGTCCGGGCCGATGTGCTGACCGCGATCGATAGCATCCTGCGACATCTTGCCCCCGCGGCGTGCAGGCATCTCGCGTTCGGCGGTAAGCAGGTGATCGTCGTGGGCGATTTCTGCCAGCTCTCGCCGGTGGTCACGAGCCAAGAGGACGTGCAACAACTCGAGCGAGACTTCGGCGGAATCTATGCCTTCGAGACCCGAGTCTGGAGCCAAGCGAACTTCGCTACGGCGGCGTTGAACGAACCTCACCGCCAAGCCTTGGACGCTACCTACGTCGAGATGCTGGACGTACTGCGTCAGGGCAGGCAGGATCAGTCAGGCGCTGACCCAAACACATGCATCGCATGGCTCAACCAGCGTGTGAAGATCGGCGCGCCCCCGCGCGACGTAACCGCGCTCTGCACATCCCGATGCGCCGCCGCCGTGATCAACTGCCGGAGGGATGTCGAACTGCCCGCCCCATCGGTGTTCTCCAACGCGGTAGTGCAGGGTCACTTCGAGTTCGATGCCTACCCAACCGACATGCGTCTGGAGTACAGGATCGGGTCGCGGGTCATGTTGCTGCGGAACGCGACCGAAGAGTGGGGCTTCGAGTACGTCAACGGTGATATGGGCGTGGTGATCAACTGCCATCCCGACCTCTGGGCCGTTAGCGTCCTGCTTGATAACGGCAGGTGTGTCTGCGTGAAGGCGCACACCTGGCGCAACTACGAGTATACCATCGCCACGGAACCGGACACAGGCTTACCCTTCATCGATCAGCGGGAAGTCGGCTGGTTCACACAGCTCCCGATGAAGCTCGCCTACGCCATCACGATCCACAAATCGCAGGGCCTGAGCATGGACAAGGCCCACATCCATCTGGGCTGGGGGACCTTTTCCAGTGGGCAGTTGTATACAGCGCTCTCACGGTGCCGTTCTCTGGCCGGCCTCTCATTTGAGCGCGAGCTCAAACCAGAGGACATAAAGCTGGATCCCGCCGTTGCCGAGTTCCAGAAGCAGTTGGCTTCGCCGCAGTCCTGAGGGGTGGCCCGAGCCTGGGTCGGCCTCATCAAAGGCACATGGCTGAGCGGCGGGAGTAGGATCCCCTGCCGTGGGCGCATCGACACCCACGGCAGGGGATGCACTGCTGGGCAGGACCCCGATGCGATGGCCGGCACCTTACGTCGCCGCCCTTTCCCCTCTCTGTTCGCGGACGCATCGGCGCCTCGCTCCTGTTGAGCGTGCTTGCGCTCCCTTCGCCGCTTCTGCTTCCCGCATGAGCTAGGCACAGGACTACCCAGGCAGACGGCGACTGCCTCCCCACGATCAGCGATGACAACGTGCGCGGGACTGCGCAGGTTACCCACAATCCACAAAGGGTTCCATCATGCAATCGATTGTCGTCACCTACGAACCGACCTATAGGGGCCTGCCGATCCAGGCGCGACCAGGTTTCGGGTTACGCACCGAGATCCTGGATGTACTGCACGAGCTCTTCAGCCAGACGATGGACCGCTTCCAGACGTTCGCGGCGGTGATGCTCGACATCCGGATCCCGCCAGACGTGTTCTTCTCTGACAGCGATCGCTCCATCAGGAGGTTCATCAGCGGGTTCATTGAAGGGCTTAAGCAGCAAGGCATTGGCGCCCTGTACATCTGGGTACGGAAACACCCCGACTACTCCTCCGACGCCCACTACGTCGCGGTTCTACTCCTCGACGCACGCTATGGCCAGAACCCGGACCTGCACTTGGCTCAAGCTAACGCTCTGTGGGCCGAGGAGGTTGAGGTCGCCCAGTCAAACGGGATGATCCATTACTGCGGGCTCGAGGGGGCTCCCCGTGCGGCTCCCGTGCTTATCGTCCGCAGGGATCGCCCTGACTTCCAGGGAAGTTGCGGCCGCTGCTTCGCGACGCTCTCTCGCGTCGCCCACGTTGAAACCTCGGGAGGCGGGTCGGATGATGCCGCTGCGTTCGGTAGCTCGCTGCCGTCGTAACCGTCCGTACCAGCAGCGGTAGCTGTGCCTCGGTTGGGGTGGGGCCGAAGAGGCCCGGGTTGGTGGCGTGACTGAACGGCGGTAGCGCCCCGGTCACGCCACGCCCGTCCCGGCACCTGCAAGCCATTGCCGTCTGGCGCGCCGTAGCAGGCGTAGGTCTGCCAGCTTGCCACGCATCCGAGCCCTGGATGCGTTTCCCGCTCCTCACGCATTCGTCGGGAATCACGCCTGGCGATTCAGCCTCAGAGCACTCCCGTTTCCGGGCTTTGCGTACCGTAGCCTGAGACCCCCGAAATCAGGCCATCCTGGCGACAGAACCTGTTCACTGCGTTGGCGAAAAGTGGCCGATTGCGCCGAAGTTCGCGTTTCACGGTTTCCCCAATGATCGCGGGATACGCACGCTGAGCATCAGCCATGGATTCAGCCGTGAACAGGCTGTGGCGATGGGGCGCTACACCCTGCCCGCAAGGCTGATGCAAACGTACCGACGATGGCGGCAGCTAGCGACGGGTGAGGTTCTGCTGCTGCATCGCCATCCACGTCTTGGCTCGGCGACTGGTCCGGCTGCCGATGCGGTCGGACTGGTCCTTACCGCTCTCAGAAACAGAGGCGGAGATCCTACCAACGCTGGAAGAGCCGCAGGGCACGGCGCGAAACCACATGCAGCACGATGCGCGAACGGAGTCACTGGCACGGCTCGCGCATCGCGCACAAGCGTGGCCCATCGCGCCTGGATCATCAGGATCAGTTGGCCTTGGCATCAGCACGGGAACAGGCACGACATAGCAGCAAGTAAGCCCTGGCGATACCAGGCGGGCCACAGGAGGGCGTATGGAAGTTCGTGAGTATCGGCATGAGGAAGCCGAGTCGCTGCTGAAGGTAGGTGGCGGCATCGCCAAGCGCAGGCCGCGACTACTCGACTTCGTTGAGGCGCGCGAGTGGGTCTACAGCGCCGTGTTCGGCGACTACGACTACGTGTACCCTGGGCGGGCGGCACTGAAGCCGCGCGTCGACGTGTATAGGTTCGCGCCGACGGTCAGGCGTCCGTTCTTCACCTTCGTCACGGCCGGCATGAGTGACCTACCGATGCATTCACCCGCTGAACGGGGAGCCGATTGCCGCCGAGTCGAGCTGGTGTTCTACGCGGCCGAGGGCAGGGCTGAATACGCGGGGCTTCTTGGCCATCTCGCGCAGTTCCCGCACGGGAATGCGACCTGGATCCACTGGGGTCACACGAAGGCTAACGGTTCTCCGCCTGAACCGGTGTTCGGATCCGGCGCCCTGGACTGCCTGTTCTTCATGCCGAGCATCGTTCAGCCAGACGCGAGGCTTGGTGCCGAACTCTCATGGCGCGGCGAGCCGGTTCATCTGCTCTGGTGCGTGCCCATATCCACGGCTGAGTGCAACCTCAAACACGAGCGGGGAGTGCTCGCCCTGTGCGATGTGCTCAGGGCACGATCACACCCGTTCATCTACGCTGGCGACCGTGCGAGCTATGCGTGACGGCGCGTGAGTGATGGCGCCGGTCATACTGGCCCTTCTCCATGAACGGAGCATTCCGGTCTGTCGCCGGCCACTATCGCCGCCTCAGTCAGCCATTCTGCCCCATTCCAGGTCCCGGCCACCAGGC
>CAILUI010000235.1 GCA_903837355.1 uncultured Victivallales bacterium | reverse complement strand
TCGGGGAAGGTGGTGGTGACGGTGCGCTGTCCGGGTCCGGCGCCGAGGACCGTGGTGCTGTAGGTCAGGCGGCCGTTGCGGCGGGACCAACTGCGCCAGCCGTCGGCGGCGGTGAACGACTCCGACACCGCGCCGCTGGCGCTGCTGACGGTGCGCAGGGTGCCGATGACCTCGTCGCCGTGGCGCGGGTCGGTGGCGATGAGGACCTCGCGCTCGTGGGTCGTGATGCGGTCAGCGGCGCCGATCTGGCCATCGCCATCGAGGTCGATGGCGGTACGGCTGACCTCGCCGTGGACGTTGTACTCGGTCAGGGTGGTGACGCCGTCGGCGTCGACGCTGCGGCAGGGCCGGCCCTGGGGGTCGAAGCCGGTGGTGCTCGTGACCTGGGGCGCCGCGCCGCCGAGGCTGCGGGCGGTCTGCCAGGTGCGGCCGAGCCGGTCACTGTGGACGTAAGAGACGTCGGTGAACCCGGCCGGCGTGCGGCGCTGGAGGCAGGACCAGGCCCCCTCGGCATCGACGCCGGAGCTGCTCTTCGCCTCGGCGACGGCGTTGCCGGAGAGGCGCCTGGGCGTGCCGTCCAGAAAGGCCTCCTCGACCCGGCGGCTGCCGTCGGGCAGGATGACGGTGCGGTCCCGGCCGTGGTAGAGGGTGACGGTGCGGCGGCCGAGTTCGTCCTCAAAGAGCGTCTGGCGGCCCTGCGAGTCGTACTGGCTGCGGGTCTGCACGGCGAGGGCGCCGGCGCGGCGCTGCTCCTGCACCACGTTGCCGAGCGCGTCGTAGGCGAAGGTGGTGGTGACGCCGTAGTGGGTGCGGCTGCGCAGCCGGCCGTCGGGGAAGTAGCTGCAGGTCTCGACGGAGCCATCGCTGAGGGTGTGCCGCAGCGGCCCGCCGTGCCACTGCAGATCGTCGAAGAGTTCGCAGGTGCCGTCGAGGAAATCGGTCCGCACCGGGCGGCCGAAGGGGTCGACGGTGGAGCGGACGTCGGCGGTGGCCAGGGGGAGGCCGGGGTTCGGACCAAAGATGAGGAACAGGGTGTCGGCCCAGCTCATTGGGGCCCAGAGGGGGCGGTCGCGGGACGGCTCGGTGCAGCGGGTGGAGATCTGCTGGCCGAGGGCATCGACGATGCGCAACACACTCTGGCCAGAGCTGCCGGTTTCGAAGAGGGTAAGACGGTCGTCCGTGCGCGAGGCGAGGATGCGCTGGACCCAGCCGGTCGGCGTGGTGACACTGGCTGGGAAGAACGAGTAGAAGAGGGTGCGCGACTCGAGGTTCTCCGGGTCTGCCCAGTCGGCGCCGGCGGCGGCGCAGCGGCGGGCGAGGATGCTGCGGGGGCCGTCGGTGCCATAGGCGTAGTAGGTCCGTTCGGTCTCGACGCCGAGGGTCTCGGTGACGACCCGGCGCGGGCGCTCGGCGGGCAGGGCGGGGTCGGCCGGGTCCCCGGCCGAGATGCTGCTGTCATAGTCGAAGCGGCGGACCCGGCAGAGGGCATCGGGGTCGGTGGGGGCGGCATCGCCAAAGGGGCTGATATGCGCCGTCAGCCAGCCGTTGGTTGGATCGTACTCGAAGCGCTCCCAGGCGCCATCGGGGTGGGTGATGGCGACGAGCTTCGACCAGCCCGGCGCGCCGTTGGCCGGGTAGCGGGCGTTGCCGCCGGCGTAGCGGTAGTCGGTGGCGTGGGCGCTGCCGTTGGCGAGGGTCTCGAGGCGCGTCGGCAGGCCGTCGGCATTGCAGGTGGTGATCTCGGTGAGGGCCCCGCCCGAGGGCCAGACCGTGGTCAGGCTGTCGCCGTTGCGGGTGACGGTGACGCCGCTGCCGAAGGTCAGCGCCTGCACGCCGGCGCCGAAGCCGAAGGTGCCGGTGTGGCGCACGCTGAGTTCGGGGATCGTCTTGGTCAGGCTGGTCACCCAGGCGCCGGCGGGCGTGCTGACGTAGGCGAGCTCGACGCCCAGCGTGCCGCCGCCGCAGTGCCAGGTGTAATCGAGACGGCGCAGGAGACCGCCGCTCCAGGTCAGAGTCCCCCGGCAGCGCGGCGAGGCGAAGGTGTTGGCCTGCAGGTTGAAGGCGCACTGGCTCAGGCTGCTGAGCGCCACGCTCCGGCCGTCGAGATGGCGCACCTGGGTCAGCGCGCCCTCGGCCAGACTGCCGCCTTCGTAGACGTGGATGAGGCCCGAGTCGAAGTGCAGCTCAAAGCTGGCATCGCGGTCGTCGGCGGGCGTGAGATCGCGCAGGACGTAGGTGCGCCGGTCGTTCGGGGCAAGCGGGAAGCCCAGCGCCGCAAAGGCGCCGGCCGCGGCGTCCCAGGCGAACTCGAAGGCCACGCGGTTGCCGCGCGGGCGCACCACGGTGACGAGTTTGCGGTGGATGGTGGGGGAGATGAGCAGCTCCTCGACCATGGCCCGGGTGTGGAGGCTGAAGGCGAGCGGCTGCTCGCCGGCATCGGGGTGCAGCCACTCGTGGTTCGGGCCGTCGGTGGCGGCGCCCTGGCTGAGGAAGGCCTGCACGGGCAGTTCGTTCCAGAGCGCCACCGCGAGCGGGATCAGCACCTGCGGGTGGGCCCAGTCGGGCTGCAACGCCAGGGTACCGGTGTCCGGGCCGAAGGAGGCGAGGTCGACGCCGGTGTCGACCAGGTCGTCGCGGTTGCTGTCGGGATCGTAGGCCGCGACCACGCTCCCCGGCGGTGGCGGCGTGGCAACGGGCGGCGGCGGCAGGGGCGCAAAGCCGGGCGCTGCGCGGTGGTCGAAGACGCCGTGGACCGTGAAGGTCTGGCTGGTGACAGCTTCGTAGTCGCCGCCGGGGTAGACCGGGTTGGGGACGGCCGGGAAGCCGGCCAGAACGAAGGGGATCTCGACCGGGCCGCCAGCGCCCGCCGGCAGCGTCGACCAGCGCCAGTAGCGGCCGACGTCTTTGCCGGCGAAGAGGTCGGGAGTGCCCTGCTTCCCGGTGATGTTCACATACACCTCGATGCGGGCCCCCG
>CAILUI010000234.1 GCA_903837355.1 uncultured Victivallales bacterium | reverse complement strand
CCGGAGGGGTGCCAGACAGTAGCCGGCGGTCGCGCGCAGCACGACCACCGGAAACAGGCGATCCGCGCAGTCGCACCCCGGAGGGGTGCCAGACCGCCATCCGAACCGCTCGCGGCCAGGCGCCCTTGCGGCCGGCCCTTGCCGGCGCTATTCTGCCTGCCGGCGGCATTCGCCGGACCCCTGACATCCGAGTCCACGGAGGTAGCGCGTGAAGAACTGCGTTCGACTGCTGGTCACGGCCTCGCTGTTGCCGGCGGTGCTGCCGGCGGTGGAGACCCTGCGCTCGGGTCTGGTGCTGCATCTCGACGCCAGCACGCTGCGCCCAATCCTGCCTGCCGGCGGCGACCGGTTGCGCGCCTGGCCGGACCTCTCGGACCGCGGCAACCAACTGCTTCAGGAAGACGAGGGCAAGCAGCCGTCACTCATCGGCGCTGCGCTCAACGGCCTGCCGGTGGTGCGTTTCACCGGCAAGGAGTACATGGACGGCCCCGCCGTGCTGGCGGAGGGCGCCAAGAACCTGACCCTGGTGGCCGTCTGGCGGCGCACGGGTGGCGACGGCGCCCAGGCGATCGTCGAACAAGCGGCCGACGGCGTCGGTCGCCGTGCCAGCCTGCTGACGGTGTTCGACCGCTATGGGTTCAACGGCCAGAACAACGACGTTCATGACCTGTTGCCTTTCCGTGCCGGCCTCTTCACGGTGTCGATCCTCACGCTCGAGGCGGACGGCACGGTGCGCCTCTGGCACAATGATGACGCGACCGCCACGGGTGCCAGGAGCGGCATCGACGGCGCTCTGCAGAACGTCGGCAAGGACCGCCTGCGCCTCGGTGCCAAGGCCACGATAAACGGCGAGTTCCTGGTCGGCGACATCGCTGAGGTCCGCGTCTACGAGCGCGCCCTGGGCGACGGCGAGGTCGCGGCCCTGAACCAGCAACTCGGCGTGAAATGGGGCGTCGGCAAGGCGGACGACCAGGGCCAGCGGCAGGTTGTCACCGTCACCCGCGAGTTGATGGACCGCGGGCCGGACTACACCTCCCGCGTGCCTGCCTTTACCTTCGCGACCACCCTGGCTGAGCAGGAGACGCAGGTGGCCGGTAACCCCCTCGTGCAACGCTTCGCCGCCTCGCGCGCCCGGCTGGCCGGCGACCGCTACCGGCCGCTCTACCACTTCGTCAGCCCGGAAAGCTCACTCAACGACCCGAACGGGCTGTGCTTCTGGCAGGGCCGCTGGCACCTCTTCTACCAGGGCTATCCGCCGGAGGACCCACGCCAGCACTGGGGGCACGCGGTCAGCGACGACTTGATCCATTGGCGCGATCTCCCCTATGCCATCTACCCGAACCCGGAGGAGTGCTGCTTCTCGGGCTCAACCTTCGTCGACGGCGACCGGGTGATCGCCTGTTACCACGGCACGCGGGTGGGGACGATGGTGGCGCTGTCCGCGGACCCGCTGCTGCTGAACTGGGAGAAGGTCACCGGCAAGGCCGTCATCCCCTTCCCCAAGCCGGGGCAGCCAGCGGTACCCTACAGCATCTTCGATCCATGCCTGTGGAAGAAAGACGGCGTCTACTACGCGCTGACCGCGGGCTGTCTCCCCAACGGCCCCGGCGGCAAGCCGGTCCGGGCTGAGTTTCTGCACCGTTCGCGCGACCTGGCGACCTGGGAGTACCTGCACCCGTTCCTCGAGGGTGACCAGTACGGCCTGGTCGGCGACGATGGCGCCTGTCCCTACTTCTGGCCCCTCGGGGACCGCCATATCCTGCTGCATTTCAGCCACATGAGCGGCGGTAAGTACCTGCTCGGCGACTATGACACAGGGCGCGACAAATTCGCGGTTACGGCGGGCGGCACCTTCAATTTCGGCCCGGCCTGGCCGGCCGGCGTCCACGCGCCGTCGGCCGCACCCGACGGCAAGGGCGGCGTGATCGTCTTCTTCAATATGAACGCCGCAAAACCCACGGCGGGGTGGGATCAGATCATGTCCCTGCCGCGCCGCCTGACCCTGATTGGCAGGGATGAACTCGGGATCGAACCGGCCGGCGCCGTCGAGTCACTGCGGGGGGCAGCCCGGCAACTCGCCGCGGTGCCGCTGCCGGCCAACCAGGAGGTCGTGCTCGAGGGTATCCAAGGCACATCCCTGGAGATCAACGCCGAGATCGACCTGCAGGGCACGCCGCTGCTCGAACTGAACGTGCTGCGTTCAGCCAACCGCGAGGAGGTCACCCGCATCGCCTTCTTCAGAGAACTCGGCTACACGCGCGGCTCCCGTGGTCTGGGTGGAGGCCGGGACAGCCTGGTCACGCTGGACATGTCCTACTCCTCGACTGCGGCCGATGTACAGTCGCGGGCGCCGGAGACCGCCCCGGTCTATCTCGCCGCGGCGGAGCCGCTGCGTCTGCGCGTGTTCGTTGACCGCAGCATCGTCGAGGTCTTCGTCAACGGCCGGCAGTGCGTCGCGGCGCGCGTCTACCCGGAGCGCGAGGACAGCATCGGGGTCTCACTGCGCTCCCAGGGCCGCGCGGCCGTGCTCACGTCGTTGACCGCCTGGCCGCTGCAGAGCATCTACTGAAGCGGCGCCAGGCCGCTCAGTTCCCGCCGCTGCTCCACTCCCCCAGCCGCCGGGCGGAGATCCGGACCGCGTCGGGACCGGCGACCTCCAAGGTCGTAGTCCCGGCGAACCCCGCCTCCTGCAGAGCGCGGACGATGGCGGCGATGCCGACCACGCCGTCGCCGAGGGGGATGACGCCCATGCCGCAGCCGAAGACGGTGCCGCGCTTGGCTTCCCAGGTAGCGACCATGTCCTTCCAGTGCACGTGCCGGATGCGGGAACCAAAGGCCCGGATGTAGGCCAGGGGCTCGGCCCCGCCGAGCCAACTGTTGCCGGTATCCAGACAGACGCCGACGGTGTCTTCGTGCCCCAGCGCGTCCAGCAGATCGCCCAGGCGCTCGACCGAGTCCGTGACCGGACCGTGGGTCTCGAGGAGCAGATGGATGCCGAGTTCCTCGGCCCATTCGATCGGGGTCTGCAGCTTCTCGCGGATCGAGAAGAGCTGTTCGGCCGGGCTGAGGCGGTGCCCGAAAGAGGTCCGCGGCTCGCCCTCGGTCGTAATGACTTCGCCGATCCCGAGGAGGTGGGCGAGACGGATGGCCTTGATGATCTGGAAGGTCCCGTAGGTCTCGGGGCTGGCGGGGTCGAGCAGGTTGGCGTGGGCGCAGACCGTGCTCAGCGTCAGGCCGTGGCGCTTTGCCATGTCCCGGACGCGGGCAGGATGGCCGTCCAGGCTGACGGACGCCGCGAACCCGAACTCGACCCCCAGCGACGCCCCATCGTGGCTGTCGGTGAGATCCGCGTAGCGAATCCCCATCTCAGCGATAGCCGCAAACTGCCGTTCCATGGGGGTGAACGGCTCCACCAAGGCGAAGCAACCGATCTTCATGGCGTGGTTCCCTTTCTCTGCTCCGGCAGTCACCATTCCGTTGCGGACCGCGGACCTGTACTCAGCCGGGTCCCGGCGGATACTTCTCAAGCAGGCCGCGCAAGCGTTCACAGAAGTAGCGGTAGTTGTCCCAGGAGACATCGGGCGGCACGAAGTGGTCGACGGCGGGAAGGTAGCGGCCGCTCTCCAGCATGAACGGCACCTTGCGCAGGTCGTCGTCGATGGCCGCGCGGCCGAGGGCCAGGGCGTACTTGTTGATGCCGCCGATCATCTGCAGGTCCGGGTACCGGCGGCGCACGGCCGTGATATCCAGGCCCATCTGTGTCTCCCAGGGGAACAGGCAGGTCACGCCGCCCTCCAGCCAGGCATCGACCAGCAGCCGCGGATCACCGTCGCTGTCGACCATGATAATGTCGACGCCCGCCGCGCGCAGGGCCGCCGTAAAGCGCTGGTAGCGCGGCACCAGGAAGCGGCGAAACAACTCCGGGCTGAGCAGTGGTCCCGAGCGGAAGCACATGTCCTCCCAGATGAAGAAGACGTCGGCCGGCGCCGCGCGCAGGACCGGCGGAAAAAAGGCGACCCAGAGGTCGCACAGCGTATCCAGAATATCCTCGATCAGCGCCGGGTCGTCGTAGAAGGCATAGGCGAGCCCTTCGTAGCCCATGAGCTGGCGCGGCCCCCCGAAGAAACCGATGGGCAGATCGCCGGCGTAGCAGGGCTCGGTGCGGCAGGCATTCGCGGCGCAGTAGGCCTGCCACGACTCCGGCGGCGGCAGCCGGCCGGGGACGTCCAGGGCGAAGCGCGGCTTCACCCGCTCCCAGTCGGCCCGATTGGCCACCAGGAAGGAGAGGAACTCGGGCATGGAACCGCGATCCTTGCGCTCCCGCTGGCGCACGCCGAATCCGTCGACGATGATCTGGGTCTCGCCTTCGTCGACCAGCACCTGCGGCTGGATGCCCGGACAGAGAAAGGCGTTCACCGGATGGCGATGGCGCATGTCCCCGTCGAAGCCGCAGAGCCGCATCCAGTCGCCATCGGCCGGCAGGCCTTCCCGCCGCCAGCGCTCCAGCGTCTCCGGCCAGGGGCCGAAACAGGGGAAGAACGGCGCGCGGTCCACGGGCTGGCCGCGCATCAGCCTGACGAAGCGTTCGCGGTTGGTCAGAGTCATGCCGGTCACTCTCCCCATACGTAAGCCTGCGGCGCCAGCGCACTGCCACGACGGCACTATACGCCGGCAACGGGCCTGCGGCAGCAGGAACCTGGGCCCATTCCGTCTCACATTGTGAAGATCTGTGTTGCGTCGGCAGTGGCGATGGCCTACATTCGGCCCAGGCGAAAGGAACTGCCATGGCTCACAGTGTGAACGTCAGGATCTCGGGGCAACTCAGGGACTACGTCGACCAGCAGACG
The DNA here is from genome assembly GCA_903837355.1 of uncultured Victivallales bacterium. GTDB lineage: Bacteria > Verrucomicrobiota > Lentisphaeria > Oligosphaerales > JAFGRS01 > CAILUI01. The sequence goes on along the minus strand of CAILUI010000234.1, from coordinate 7,827 downwards.
GGGCCCGAAGGGCTCTACGAGTCGGCCAGCGAGTATGTCCGGGAGCTCATCCGGCGGGACCGGCAGACGCAGCAGGAGGCGGGATGGAACTGGCTGCGCGCCCACTTGCAGCCCTTGGCCGACAGCCCTGACGATGTGTTCATCCAGGCCGGCCCGGATGCGGTGATCGAGCGCGCCAGGGCAAGACTCCTCGGCAAGGGAAAGTAGCTGTGCTCTACTCCTTCCACCCTGTCGCCAACGAGCGCCAGGAGGAGATCTGGTACTACACCTTCAGGGCCTGGGGCGAGGCCCAGGCAGACCGCTATATCCGCGGACTGCACGAGCGACTCGCGAGCCTCGCCGCGGGTGCCGCGACGGACGGGGTCCACCAGGTTCCCGAGGGGATCTTGCCGGGCGTGAAGTTCTTCCGCTACCAGCACCACTACGTCTTTTTCAGGGAGTGCTGCGACCGCCCTGACGTGAAACTGCAGGTTCTGAGCATCCTGCACGAACGCATGGACATCCCCTCACGCCTGGGCGACGAGTTGCGCCAGATCGCGGGTCGATAGTCGCGCCGTGGGGCCGAACGAGATCGCGGCCGGCAGTCAGCGGCAGCGCGCCAGCGAATGCGTGCGGTGGGCTACTCCAGAAGACAGAATCGGACCTCGCGCCGCAGGCGCTGGTCGCCCGGCGTATCGCTGGGCACGCTGAAGGTCACTTCCCAGGTTGCGGACTCCGCCCGGTAGTCGGTCTGCCAGAAGTCGTTGCCGTGGACCGACTGATCGACCGTCTGCCAGGCGCCGCCGGGGGCGCGCATCTGCAACCGCGGCCGGCCCCAGGAGCGCAGGCCGCAGAGGGTGATGGGCACATAACCCAGCCCGCCACTGAGGGCGAACTCCGCGCGGCCGTCGACGACACGGATGCGGACCGCCGGACGGCGGCCCTCGAGGGCACCGGTCTGGACCTCCACCTCCAGGTCATTGCCCACCGCCTCACGCTGGATCAGGCGCCAGGTGTCGGCGTCCTTCTCGAGGGCTGCCCGCAGGGCCGCGTTGGGGCCGTAGTAGTCCGGGGCGAACTGGGGCATAACGATGTGCTCGAAGGTCGCCTCCACGACGTCGCCGGGCAGGAAACGAGTCACCCCGGGCGGGGGGACGATATCCAGCGTGGAGGTCGCGCTGCCGCGGGCCATCACGCCATGTTCGGCGGCCCAGGGAGCAGCGTCCTGGCCGCCGAGGCGGGCTTTCCAGGCCCGGATAACGATGCCGCGGTTGGCCCAGGCGCCGGCACCGTCGGGGCTGCGGGGGACGGCCGCGTGCAGCGAGAGCCAGGGGACGCGGCCGCCGCACGCGAAGGGCGCCGTCCGGTAGCGGTCGCCGCCCCATTGCGTGGCCCATTCATGCGTCAGCCCCAGTTCATTGCCGACGGCCATCTGGCGCTCGCCGGTGTAGCTGTAGCTGTCGGCGCCGACCTGGAAGATGACGAACCGCGAGAACTCCGTCGGCTCCTTCACCTCCATCCGCAGCCGGTAGACGCCGCGAACGATGTCATCGCTGCGGTACAGGCTCACGGTCGCCTGGTGCTCGATGTGGCCATCGCCCGTGCGTCCGGCATAGAGGACCTCGGTCAGGACCGGGCCCTGCCGGAGATAGGTGGTCCGCATCCGCGCCGGCATGACCTGACGCCCGGCGGGATCGAGGTATCGAAAGAAGTCGCCGCCGCCGACGTTATGGGTCCAGAACCACTGCAGATCGCGGTGCATTGAGCGTACCAGCAGCGGGCGCACGTCGAGGACGGCACACTGCGCCTGGGCCTGGTCGGGTTCGTAGCAGATGCTCTCGCCCCAGGCGCCCAGCGCGGACTGATCCCAAAGCTGGTTGCTGCCCCAGCCTACCAGGCAGAGTTGCGCGTGCGAGGCCGCCGCGACGCCGCCCCAGTGCCCGTAGACGATGGATAGCTCCAACTCGACGGTCGCGCCGGGGGGCAGATGGACCTGGCTGAAGCCGTGGAACCAGCACCCCGCGTAGACGCCGCCCTCGGGGCGCCCGTGCCAGTTCTTGCTGAGCTGCACGGGGATGCCGGTTGGGGTGCCGTCGGCAGCGCGGAGAATGGCCGAGACGCCGGTGATCGGCGAGCTGAGCCGTACCCGCATGCCACTACCGTTCTTCGCGAACAGCAGACGAGCGGTCTGCTCCGTGGCCCCCGGGTTGGTCAGGACCAGCTTGATGCGCTCGATGGCGTTATTGCCATTCTCCTGGGTGCCCGGCGGTTCGACGGGCACGATGTCATCGAGGTTGACCCGGTGCCAGCCGCGGGCCGCGTCAACGTCCACCGGGCGGGCCTCGCCGCTCGGGATCTCGAGTGCCCGCACCGTCACCGCGGCGGCGGCTTCCGGGGCCTGGGGAGCGCCGGGGGTGAGGACCAGGGCTGCTTCACGCCACTCCGTGCCGCTCCAGACCTGGTCGGCCGGCAACTCCCAGCGCTGGCGAGAGGCGCCGGCGGCCGTGGTCAGGGAGACCTCAAGGCGGGCCTGGCGCCACGCCTCGCCGGGCAGCGTCGTCGCCGCCTGGCCGTCAGCCCGAAAGGACCATTCCCCCACGGGCTTCGCGCTGCTCAGCGCCGTCTCCGGGGCCGTCGCTCGGGCCTGCACCTCGGCGGGCGTCAGGGCGCGGTCGTAGAGGCGAACCTCGTCGATGGCGCCCCGGAAGTGGTAGCCGTCGCCGGAGTTATCCTGCCGGCGTCCGAAGGCGAGACCGCCATTGCCAGGGAGGCGCTTCCGCCCGACCTTGGTGTCCCCGGCCGGTTTGCCGTTGGCATAGATCCGCAGGGTGTCGCCGTCGTAGCTCAGGGCCAGGTGATTCCAGGCATCGGTCTGCAGGGCGGGGTCGCCCTGGGCGTCCACCTGGAGCATGTTCTCGCGGCCCCCGCCGATATTGAGGATGGCGCGCGGGCGACCGTCGATGAGCATGATGCCGTAGTTGCCCTCGGCCCACTCGTTGCCGTTCTTGCAGAGGAGCCAGGGATGGACGACGGTCGACACCCGGTAGTCAGCCGGGACGAAGGCCCAGAGCTCAACGGTGAACTGCTCCGAATCCAGTTCCGGGCGGTGCGGGATCTCGAGGTGGTTGGTGCCGTCGAAACCGAAACCGCCGCCGAGACGGCCGAAGCAGCCCTCGCCGGCCGGCATGGGACTCCGCCCCGGCCGGGCAGCGAGAATCAGCGCCAGGCGGTCCGGCCAGGCCACGGTCTCGAAGCGGGCCTCGACATTGAGCCGGGTGCCGTCGGTGGCGCTGAAGACCAGGTCGGTCACATCCGCTCGTTGCAGCAGCCGTCCCGACTCGATCAGGCGCGGCCCGCCGAAAGCGGTCCAGGCCCCGCCAGCGGTGCCGCGGTAGGCGGTGCCATTGACGGTGATCGTCAGGGCGAGGTCCGCGGCCGGTAAGCCCTGCCAGGCGCGGTTGTCGGCCACGCCTGCAGCCGCATAGCCAGGCGCCGCCGGAGCCAGCGACCCAAAGTGCGGAATGCGCAGCGTCTCCGTATCCAGCACCAGGGCGTAGTGCCCCGTCTGAATGACCCGCCACCAAGGCGCGCCAGGCAGGTGTGCCGGGAACCCCTCGGCCCACCACATATGGGTGTAATCCGCGACGCGCGGCAGGCACGCTGCCGGCAGGAGTGTCGGGGTCGATGGCATCGGGGTCTCCGCGGCGGCGAGGGTCAGCGGCGCAATGCACGCGGCGAGCAGGATCAGGGCGCCAGCCAGGCCCGTGCCAAGGCGCCACCGGCGCCGAACGGCGGCCTTGGGGAAGAGGCTCTGCGGGGCCTGTCTGCTGGCGCTAGCGTCCATGGCGGTCTCGGTGGCTCGTCGTCGTCCTCGTCCGGTCAACTCAATATGGCCGTGGGACGCCGTCTCGCCAAGGGACCCGCGCGAGACCGGCAAGCCATCAGCAACGGAGGCGCAGAGGGGCCAGGCGCAGGCGCTGCCAGCCGCGGCCGGCGTAGAACGCCAGGGCGGCGCGATTGCCGCGGTCCGCCAGGAGCTGGAGTCGGGCACGCCCTTCCTGCTGGCCCACGTGACCACGGCATCGAGTAACCGACTGCCGACGCCACGTCCGCGCCACGGTGCGGTGACCTCCACGTCCTCAACCCAGCCGGCAGGCGCCCCCTCGGCGGTGGAGATGACGATCTGCACGGTGGCCATGCCGACTACCTGTCCCGTATCCACAGCCGTGGTCACCTTGAGGCAGGCAACGCCGCGGCGGGCGGCCCCCAGCAGCAAGCGCAGGCCGCGCTCCTGCGCTTCTGGGCAGATGGGGAAGTCGGGCTCCATGTGGAATTCCGCGGGATGACCCGAGACGGGATGCGGGCGGCTTGGCGGCGGCGACGCCGTCGACGCGGCGTGCTATCTTGCCCCAGGCAACAGCGACCGTGAAGCTGGCGCGGAGAACGACCCTCGATGGCGAAACTCAAGCTCGACCTGCATGACATCTTCAATCAGGGCGACCGGCTGGAAACGGAGCTGCAGCGGGTTGTCCAGGATGCCGTGCGCAAGCGTATCGAGCTGGTGGAGATCATCCCCGGCAAGGGCAGCGGCCAACTGAAGAAGCGGGTCCTGCGCTTCCTGAACCAGCCTGAAATCAAGCACCTGTACCATCGGGTCGAGAAGGACAGCACCAACTTCGGCAGGGTCTTCGTGCACTTCCGCTTCTAGATGCGGCTCGGCGGCGGTGCGGCGGGGGCGTCGCCACCGCGCCTGAGGCCAGGCGCCTCTCCAGCGGACGGGAACGGCCGCGGCTCGCGGCCACTGCCCAGCCGGGCCTGGAAAGGCCCGCGGCTAGCACTCAGAGCCGGACGCCCTGTTCGGCCAGGCTGGCCTGCACGGCGGCCACGTTGACGTGCCGCGGCAGCACCCCGGCGCGACCGGCGGTCACCGCCGCCGTACCCACGCCCTGCCCCATGTTCACGCAGATGGGCATCACCCGGTACGACGAGTGCGCCTTGTGGGTGCCGGAGATGCAGCGCCCAGCCACGAGCAACCCCTCGACGCCCTCCGGCACAAAGCAGCGGTACGGGATAGTGTACTTGCCCTTGGCCCGGAACTGCTGCTGGGCGCCGTCCTTGTCGAGGCCGCTGCCGCTGAGGTTGTGGATATCGAAGTTGAAGCTGGCGCGAGTGACGATCCAGTCGTCGAAGCGTCGCGCCTCGACGATGTCCTCCGCGCTCAGCGTGTAGCCGCCGCGGATATGCCGAGTCTCGCGCACGCCGAGCAGCGCCGCGGCGCTGCTGACGAAGCAGTGCTCGTACCCCGGCACCGTGGCGCGCAGGAAGTCGACAATGGGGCCCATCTGACGACGGCAGGCGAGGTCGCCACGACCCAGGTCCGTCGGCTGGGTGCCATCGATCCCGATCATGTTGGTCATATTGACGGTCACGATCCCGGGGAGCGAGGAGCGGTACAGGAGGACGTGCCCGGCAGGGGCTGACAACGCGGCTTTGCCCAGATCCTGGATCCGTCCCTTGGGGATCTCCCGGTTGTCTTCAAAGGCCCCCGGGAAAACCGCGCGCTCCATGTCGACGCCGGCGATCTTGAACATTAGCGTCACCGGTTGCATGCCGCCGTCCGGCTCGCGCCCCAGGCTGAAAGAAGCTCCGGCGCGCACCGCGATATCGCCGTCGCCCGTGGCATCGATGACCACCCGGGCCCGGTAGGCGCGGCGGCCGGACTTGCTCTCCACGATCAGGCCACAGACCTGCGTTCCCTCCAGCCACGGCGCCGCCGCAAAACTGTAGAGGAGCACGTCGACCTTGACTTCAGAGAGCATCTCGAGCAGGAGGAGTTTGAGCTTCTCGGCATTGATGACCTGACGCCAGGCGCCATTCTCCTCCGGACCGGGCACCGACGAACGTCGCAGAATCTCCTCGTAAAGAGGACCTTCCGTATCGCCGGTCCAGTGGCTCATCAGGCCAGAGGTAGCGATCCCTCCGACCGCGCCGGCCTGCTCGACCAGCAGCACGCGGGCGCCGAGGCGCCCGGCGGTGAAGGCGGCCGCAAAGCCGGCCGGGCCGGCGCCCGCCACGACGAGGTCGTAATCCCCGGCAACGGGGGTGTTCAACAATTCGCGAATGGTCGTCATGGCTGACTCCTGCTGGCGTCGGGTAGCGGTCTAGGCTGTAGGCTATTAGCTTACAACACCGGACCCGAATACGGAAACGCAAAATGCCCCAAGGCAAGGCCCAACCGTCTACAGCCTGGATACCTAACAGCCTTGGCGTCCTGTGGGACGCCTGTGGAGTGCATCCGATGATCACGCACCGTATCGTCGTTGCCCTGCTCGTCCTCGGACGGATCGCCCTGCCGGCCCGCGCCGCCGAAGCCCCGGTCAAGGCCCTGGCGAGCTTCGAGGACGGCACGGTTAAGCCCTTCACGCCGGCGGCGACGGCGGCCGGCCAGGAACACGCCACGGACGGCACCTGGGCCCTGCGGCTGGACTCGAGCTACGTCTGCTGGGACGGACCCCAGAACTGGACCGGCTACGACTTCTTCAAGGCGGACGTCTTCAGCGGCGCGGCGGCTCCGACCCAGCTCTACGTCGAGATCCGCGACCAGGGCACCACCGGCTACTGGACGCGGGTGAACTACGTCACCGTCGTCCCGCCCGGAGCCTCGACGGTCATCGTGCCCACCGACCTCTACGTCGGCGAGAAGAGCCGGCCTGGGCGGCCCCTGGACAAAGCCCGCATCACCCGCTTCGTCTTCAGCATCGAGGGGGCGCCGGCGCCGCTGTGGTTCGACAACCTGCGCCTTGAGCGCGACCTCTCCGATTCCGTACAGGTTCCCGGCCTGCAGGCGTACAGCTTCGGGCCGGGCACGGCCCCGCCCTGGCGTGGCTTCACCGCGGTCACGCCGGACACCCTCTACTCGGCCGGCCGCGGCTATGGCTTCAAAGGCGCCCGCATCTGGCGCGCCTTCGACGCACGGCAGCCCGATCCGCTCTACCAGACCTTCATCTGCATCGAGGCCGGCAGCTTCGTCACCGACCTGCCCGACGGCACCTACCACGTCTTCATCAATCTGGACAACCCCTCCGGCTTCTGGGGCGAGGTCCAGGTCTACCGCCAACGCCGCCTCAAGGCCAACGGGGTCGAGGTCGTCAACGACACCATGGATCTGCCGCGCTTCCTGCAGAAGTACTACCGCTTTGCCGAGGTGGAAGACAGCCCGGCCGAAAACACCTTCGACAAGTACCAGACGCAGATCTTCAGCGAGAAGGAGTTTGACGTCGAGGTCCGCGGCGGACAACTCGATCTGGAGTTCGACGGCCAGAACTGGGCGCACTCGGTGTCGGCACTGGTCGTCTACCCGGTGGCACAGGCCGCGCTGGGACGGCAGTACCTGCAGAACCTGCGCGAACGCCGCCGCTTCGCCTTCGACACCTACTTCAAGCGCATCCTGCCCGATCCGCACCGCGACGGCGACGAGGGGGTGCCCGACCTAACGCCGACGCCCGCGGAACAGGCCAGCGGTTACGTCGTCTTTGCGCGCGACTGGATGGCCGATGTCGCGCAGAACGCCATCCCGCGGCGCCGCGAGGTCTGCACCGAACTGACCGCCTTCGCCTCTGCCGGCGAACTGGAGCCCCTTGTCTTCTCGGTCTACCCGCTGCGGGCGATGGGCCCCCTGAGCATCGCCGTCAGCGACCTGAGGTCAGCCGCTAGCCTGGATTCCCACGGCCTGCCACCAAACTAACACCGCAGGGGTCACCCGAGGCAGAGCCGCAGCCTGCGGCCGGCGAGCCAGGGCAGTGGCGTTGCGGTCTCGGTGAGTCCGGCGGCGACCAGCATGGGGTTGTG